>NZ_JBEZEZ010000003.1:0-375485 GCF_040649155.1 Streptosporangium sp. NPDC049046
CATTCAAGGAACGACTCATCCAGCGCGAGGTACTCGGCATCTGTGAGTGGCCGCACTCGACAATCCAGCGGGGCGGCGGTGCTGAGCGTCGGCACAGCCACCAATGCCATGATCAGCAACAAGGCCGTGCTCTTCCTCTTCATGCGCCATCACTCCCAACCGCTCACCACCGGACCAACGAAGTCAGCAGCATGAAGCATCTTGATCACGAATGGGAGGGTGCCGATGATTGGGAACCGATTCTGCATGTGCGGACGGTGAGGTGAAGAGCCACCTTGGGAACCACCCGAACAGACGATCACGAACCAAGCCGGACGGACCTGAACGGCGGGAGACCCGACGAGCAGCAGGACGAACGCCTCTGAATGGTCCTGAACATCGTTCGGGGACCTACGGATTAGAAGGTCACGTCGTGCCCGTTGCGTGCCCGTCAGGAGGGTGAACAAGGGGGACTCACGGGGAACCACGGGTACTCGGCCCTCTCCCCCGCAGGTCAGCACTTCGCCAGCTCAGGGGCCAAGCGCGTTAGAGACTTCCCAAGCTGACAGCGCGGGTTCGATTCCCGTCACCCGCTCTTACGAGTCACTCTGAGGGACGACCCCCAGACCCCCGCTGCGAAGGGATTTCTCCTCTCGCGCTCCCCGTGGCCGCTGTCGCGTCCCGTCGTCGCTATCGCTCCGGGTCGCTACGCTCCTTGCGAAGGCGCTCCGCCCCTCGCGCTCCCAGGCAAGGCCCGCTTCGCTCGGACTGCTGCTCGCTTCGCTCGTGGAAGCTCTTTTCTGTTACGGCTTCGCCTAGCCTGCAACCCGAGCACTGCGGCCAACAAGGTCAAATCCGTGGAGACTTCTGCCGGATCTCGTCATACCTTGCGGCGGCTCGGTGAGCAGCGGTTACGTAGTCGCTGACAGGGCTGAAAAGCGTAGACCGGCCAGCCCGTCTTTGGGATTGCCAGCGCAATGAGTGCCCCTTCGTCCGCTCCTCCATCTTATAGCGCCATACGGTTCTTTTATGCCTCGTCTCACTTGAGGACTTTGAGGCCAGTGCCCAAGTCGCCTCTGCGGTCACTGCGGCGGGGGCTTACCTGGCTCTCCCCAACGGTGAAGACCGCATGACTTGTATTTCCGGCCCGACCCGCACGGACAGCGGTCATTGCGCCGCGGCTCCGGCTGGGCGCCGACATGGTCAGGTAACCGAGAGGTGGAGGCCACCTTGGTGGTGAGGCCGATGTCGTCGATCAACCACTTCATCTCGGCGCTCCGCGCGGCGATCTCGTCGGCGGCGACTGCAATCGCGTCTGCGGTTGCGATAGCAACTGTGGGCTCGATCACCGGCTCGTAGGACGGGTGCGTCAGCGGATTTCGGGCGATCTGAGTTAGACGATGCGTATCTGTGAAGTGCTGCGCTTGGTTGGCGACGAATACCGTCATGCCGCCAAAGCTTGGATGGACGGCGTCGCAGAGCCACTCGTACGCGTCGTAGATCTTGTCGCTCGGGCGTTTCTTCGTCAGGCGCCGTACGTAGGTGATCGCATTGGTGCTCTGAATCGGCGGCTTGGTTTCCACTGACTCATCTAGTCGGCTTCCAAACTGGACTCTTGCGAGCCGCTGCCCGAAGGGTTCAGCGAAGTTCCGGATCGTATCGAGGGTGGGCGTCCCGCCGCGCTTGAACCCGTCCCAGTCACCGATCATGTCTCTGGACTCACAGGAGAATGCGGCTGCCCCTTCGAGAAGTGACCGGGCGCACGCGGCCGCGGGCAGGATCTGCCAGACGCGTAATGCATTCTCCGCTGCGTCGGCGAGTTGCAGGCCCCGCCACACGTGAGTCAGCCACCAGGCCCCCATGCGGCCGTGCACATCCAGCATAGTGAGCTGGGTGGCGATCCCTTCCAGGGAATACGGTTCGGGGAGCTGCAAAAAAGGCGTCGCCAAGCCACTGCGGTTTCCCTCTTTGTTGTAGCGGACGCCATAGAACCAAGTCCCAGTGGAGGGCAGCCGTCTGGTCAGTTCCTGATCCGCCGCGCGCGGCTCTTTCGATTGGAGAGGAACAGGCAGATGAAGCACCCAACTCGCTTCCCGTGGCAGTTTCTCCGCTGTCGCGCGTAACAGCGACATTCCCTCCGCGACCCGTTGCAGGCGCGCTCTACCTAGTGCAGACGCGATATCAAGCTCCGTCACGTCACCAGCATGCCCCATATAGCCGCCCGGGTCTGCATGCGGCCACTGCTGCGGCCGGAATCAGTACGCTCGCCCGAATCCGTCCCCAATACGCGATCTCCCAGCATTCGTTGAGAGTTTGAACGGCGAGTATGGTTCCATACAGCCGACCGTGATCATCTTCTGACGGCATCGACGGACCCGCTTGCAGAGGAGCATCTGAGGGGTCGCTCAATCGGATTCCGTGTGTCCGGCACGCCTCACGTGGCCGAGCTCAGAAGCCGCCAGCTGATCGTGCCAGATGCGTGCCAGAACGGTCGGTCAGTCGCGGTCATCAAGAGTCAAGGACGTCCAATCTCGCGACCGTATACTGGGTGTTCGTTTTCGCAGGTCAGAGGAACAAAGCCAGCGGGTGTTTCCCAAGCTGACAGCGCGGGTTCGATTCCCGTCACCCGCTCCACGCTCAAAGGCTCGGCTCAAGAATGTGATCTAAAGCTGGGCCTTGCCTCGTTCCCCTGGCGCTGGAGACTCCCGAGCAAGCCTCAAACGGATGAAGACCGCCACCACGGAAGGAACAGCGGAAGCCTACGGTCTGAGCCTCGAAGTTGCGCCTGCGACTTATGCGCTCGTGAGCCGTCGGTGATGCACCGTTAAGGGCTCGATTTCAGTGGTGTCGTCGTCGACGACGAGCTCGACGCGGAACCGAACCCCCATTGCCGCACCAAGGCGCAGCAGTGTCGCTATATCCGGAATGCCACCGCCGCCCTCGATGCGAGACAGGGCGGGCTGGGACATCCCGGAGCGCTCCGCTACGACCTTCTGCGACAAGCCTCGGCGCTTACGGATTTCACGCAACTGGTCTCCAAGCTCCAGGTCACGGCCCGCCTGCTCGTACTCGGAGTGGGGCTGCGCATCCGCCTCCATCTCGCGCAGACGCTTCGCCTTGTAGGTCTCCCAACGACTGTGCCCCATCATGCGCTCCTCTCGAACACGTGCGTGGTGGTTAGGTCATGCTCTGCCTCACATCGCTTCTTAGCAGCGATCGCTCGGTCAATGTCCGCGGCCTGCGTCCCATCCTGTGTCTTGCGGAAAACCGTCAGGATCACGATCACCTTGTTGGATGGCTTCCAAAAGGTCAACCGCCAGGTCGTGCGGTCGAGAGCGACACGCAGCTCGTGCACTCCTTCGGCATCCTTCAGCTTCTTCACGTGATCCCCATCAGGGATGCCGCCGGTGACGAGGTAGTCGTCTACGTTCCGCATGACCCGCTGATAGAGCGGGAAGGAAAGTCCGTCCAGCCAGGACTCCACCTCCGGCTCCAGGTCGATCTCCCACCGAGACATACCATCAATATTATATGCACTCGATGGTAACTCGCGGCGGAGATGAGCACCAGGCCTGACCTCGTTTCCACTCCTCGATCTTGGTTGCCATCCCAGATCAGCCGCTATGCCCTCAGCTGAGCCCTTGGCCTGGCTGAGGCGATCGTTGGCCCCGCCGACCGTCCGCCAGGCTTGTACGGGGTTGAGGTCGGGGGGATTCGCCTGCGTGGTGGTTTGCCGTCCTGGTAGGCCATCGCCATGGCACGTGGAGACTTCACCGATCACGCCGGCGCATGACCCCGTGCCCGTTGCGTGCCCGTCAGGAGGGGGAACCACGGGGAATCACGGTCACTCGACCCACGCCCCCGCAGGTCAACGTCTTCCCAGCTCAGCGACCAGATGCGTTAGGGACTTCCCAAGCTGACAGCGCGGGTTCGATTCCCGTCACCCGCTCCAAGACTGAAGGCCCAGGTCAGAGGATAGTTCTCGACCCGGGCCTTGATTGTTTTGTAGGTCGTTCCGATCTTCTCGGGCCATCCACGGGCCATCAGCTCGTGATCAGCCCGCGGGGACCATTGCCCCGGCCATACCGTCCCCCTCCTCGTCCTCTCACTCTCCGACTCTCGCTCTCCGAGCCGCCTGTCGATCGCGTCCGTGATCGCCTTGTCGGCCCCGCGTACGGCGTGCTGGTAGATCATGGCCGCTCGGACGTTGTCGTGCCCCATCCGGGCCATCAGATCCTTGAGCCCCGCGTCAGACTCCGCGGCGAGCATGTCGCCCGTGTGGCGAAGGTCGTGGAAGTGCAGGCCAGGCAGCCCCATCTCCTTGACCACATCAACATCTCCTTGACCACATCAACCCGACGGGTACGGGTGTTGAAACCGCTACGGCGCAGCGGGCCGCCTTTCGCTCCCGGGAACATCAACGCGTCGGGTCCGTCCTTGACGTAGATCTTCAGATGATCGCGCAGCGCCGGAACGATCGCCTTAGGGATGCCCACAGTGCGACGGTCGGCCTTGGACTTGGGAGGACCCAGAACGAGCCCGCCCGTCGAACGCTCGATGAAGGTCGCCCGGATGCGAACCGTCCCGGCGTCGAGCTCGACATCCGTACGACGAAGTGCGCTCACCTCTCCCCATCGCAGGCTGGCGAAGGTGGCGAGGAGCACCAGGGCGCGGAACCGTCGATCCTGCGTGCAATCGGCCCGGCCGTCCATGCCCAACTTCCACAGCGCAATGGGTCGACTGGTTCAACAACCAGCGGCTTCATAGCGCGATCGAAACATTTCCTTCAGCGAGGACGAAGCCATCTACCACGCTCAGCACCCCGACCGGGCGCCGGCAGTCAAGTAACAGAGCCGCTATCGAACCACGTGCGGGCGTACTGGACGTGAAATGGCACGTCGTCGCGGTGGAGGTCACATTCCTCGATGTGCCGGCGGTCCCTGCTTGCCGTGGTCGTCCGACGCCGCTCCGCCCGTCTGGGTCGGCCTGGGCGGGTGATGCGGCGGGCAGCAGGCGGCCGGCACCGGCGGTAAGAACCCCACGTGACCTGGTAATTCCCGTCCCTATGGTCGCTTTGATGCTTGCGGAGTGCCGACAGGGACGAGACTTTCATCCAGGGCTCGCATAACTTTCGTCGGTTCACGCAAATCACGCAAAAGTTGGGGTGCAGTTGAGGCTATCTTTCGCCAGGAGTGGCGGTTAGTGTCTGCATTCGAGAGCCGGACATTTGTGATATATAGCCCCGTCCCTCCCAGTTCACACCATCCCCCCACATCTCACAGCGAGGTGAACCTTTGTCTGTGCTGCCCTCGTCTCGTCGAAGCGCTCAACCAGGCCTGATCACGCTGGGCCTCGCCGGCGCGCTGACCATCCATTCGGGCTTCGCCTCTCCCGCGAGTGCGGTCGCCCCCGCCCCGAACGGGGCCGTGCCCCACGCGTCCACAGCGACCGGAGTAAGGAGGATCAAGTGAGATTGCGACAGCAAAGGTCGCGCCACCGGCTGATCCGGAAGGGGAGAGGTGTCGCGGGCCTGGCCCTGGGCGCGCTTCTCTCCGTCTCGTTGGCAGCGACACCCTCGCATGCTGCCGACGAGCAGCTCAACGAGGGGCTGGTGCACCACTTCGCCCTCGACGAGACCAGTGGGACGACGCTGGTCAACTCGGGTAGCGCGGGCTCGGCGGCGAACGCCACGCTCGTCAATCCGGAGAAGGCGACCTTGACCGGCAACGGAGTCAGGTTCAACCCCGACTCCTACGCGAGCGCCCTCGACGGTGCGTACGTGGCGCTGCCGAAGGACATCACCGCCGGCATGTCGAACCTCACGGTCGACTATGACGTGTGGGTCGACCCGGCGAACGTCGGCGAGCACCAGATGTGGGGCTTCGGCAGGAAGTCCGGCTCGTGCGACGTCGACACCGGCGCCCAGGGCTCCATCTTCGCGTCGAACACCCAGCGGTTCCGCGTCGCGGTGGGCTCGGCGAACCTCCAGCAGAACCGGGTCCGCATGACCGAGGGAGCCTGGACGCACGTCACCTACACCCAGTCCCTGAACGCGAACGGCACGAGCTGGACCGGCACGCTTTACCTCGACGGCGTGCAGCACGCGACGTCAACGAGCCTGACCACGCCGCCGTCGGTGAACGCCGCGGGGACCAACTGTAACTTCCTCGCTCGCTCGCAGACGTCGGGCCACTACTCATTCCGCGGAACGCTCCGGGACTTCCGGGTCTACGACAGGGCAGTGAGCCCCGAAGAGACACTCGCCCTGGCGAAAAAGACCGTCTCCAATGGCGTTAGCGCCGACGCCGCCGCCATCGACCTCGGCCTGACCAGTGCGATCGTACGCGACATCGTTCTGCCCAAGGTGGGCTCCGTGGCGGGCTCGGCCATCACGTGGACGAGTTCGGACCCGTCGGTCGTCGAGGTCTACACCCCGCCGGCCGTCCCCAGCGCACGCAAGGTCGCGGTGACCGGCAAGATCACCCGACCCGCGCAGGGGCAGCCCGACGCGACGGCCACGCTCACGGCGACCGTCCGCAAGGGCGCCCAAGAGGTCACCACACGGGAGATCCCCATTGTGGTGAAGGCCAAGTTCGACGACGCGCAGGCGGTCGACCGTGACGCGTTCGACCTGGCCCTGTACGCCACCGACGACGTGCGCGGAAACATCAACCTTCCGGCCGGCGGCGAGTTCGGATCCACGATCACCTGGAAGTCGACCACCGACCTCGTCACCCCGACGGGTAAGGTGACCCGCCCGGCCTTCGGCCGTGCGGATGTCACCGCCACCCTGACGGCGACCATCACCAAGGGTTCGGCCTCGAAGACGAAGTCGTTCCCGGTGACCATCACCGCGAAGCCCCGTTCCGAGAAGCACGAGCGGTACTTCATGGGGTACTTCAAGGGCGAGGGGATCGCCGACGGCGAGCAGATCATGTTCGCGACATCCAACGGAAACACCGCTCTGGACTGGACCGGTCTGACCGGGGGCTGGCCGTCGCTCGTCTCCCAGCTGGGCGACCAGGGGCTTCGTGACCCGCACATCGTCCGCTCGCCCGACGGCGACACGTTCTACATGATCGCCACCGACCTGAACTGGTACGACCAGGGCGGATACGCGATCAACGACACCCAGTACATCGAGGTGTTCGAGTCGCACGACCTGGTGAACTGGACTCCTCAGCGGCACGTGAAGGTCGCGCCCGACAACGCGGGCAACGCCTTCGCACCCGAGTCGCTGTGGGTCGAGGAGATCGGCGCCTACGCCGTGTTCTGGGCGCAGTCGCTGTGGAACGACCCCGTGAACCGCACCGGTCAGGGGAACGCGCAGATGTGGTACGCCACGACGCGCGACTTCCAGACGTTTTCCGCTCCCAAGGTCTGGCAGGACCCGGCCCCGCTGTCGCGGATCGACACGACCGCGATCCGGGTCGGTGACCACTACTACCGTGTGACCAAGAACGAGGCCGGCAACCAGGGTTCGGACATCTTCTCGGAGAAGCACACCGACTTCCTGGACAGCAACATCAACAACTGGACGTTGCTCGCTCCGGCTCTGGGGCGCACGACGTGGGTCGCCAACCAGGGGTACGAGGGGCCGGTCATCTTCAAGGCCAACCCCGGTGACACCTCCTGCCCCGGCCAGTTCTACCTCTGGGGTGACCGGTACACCAACGGTGGTGGGTACCAGGCCGCGTGCCACGAGAACATCGAGGCTCCGACCTGGAACGCCAAGCCGCTCACGATGACCAACGCGGGCGTCGTCCGTCCGCGTCACGGCACCGTGATCCCGCTCACCGTCCGTGAGTGGAACGACATCCGCGAGATCCCGAACAGCGACGTCACGACCACCACCAAGGTGGCCGTCGAGCCGTACGCGAGCGGGGCCCAGACGACCACGGCCACCGCCACCGTCGAGGCCGCTGACGGGTTCGAGACCGGCGGTCAGGTGCGGTTCAGCGTCGGCTCGTGGTCGGAGCTCGCCCACCTGAAGGACGGCGCGGCCACGGTCACGCTGCCGGAGGGTCTGCCTGCGGGTACCCGGACGGTCAAGGCCGAGTACCTCGGCTTCGACTATCTGAAGGCGTCGGAAGCTGCGGCGTCGTTCACGGTGCCGGACGCTCCGGAGCTCGCGCTGACCGTGACCGCCACCGCCCGCTGCGTGGGCACCACGGCGTACGTGGCCGTGACCGCGGTCAACGACGCCGCCGTGCCGGCGAACGTGACGCTGACCACCCCCTACGGTTCGAAGGCCGTGGCCGACGTCGCCCCAGGCAAGCAGGCCTACCAGTCCTTCAGCACCAGGGCCGGGCAGATCGCCACGGGCAGTGCGACCGTGACGGCGACCGCGACGATCGATGGCCGGCAGGTCACCTCGACCTACAACCCCTCCTACACCGCCATCAACTGCGCCTAACCCGACCGGCCACGGCGCATTCCCGCTACTGAACCGGGGCCGGTCGCGTACCGGTCGGCCCCATCCCCATAGATCGATGTCGCATGAAGACCCGGTGACCGGAACAATCCACACCGATCACCGGGTCGCGACGATCCTGCGCTGACCTTTATGACTCACGGGGTGATCGGTTTCGGCCGGCGAAGGTTTCGGGCTGATCGTCGTTTACCGGGCGTGAGTTCTTGGAGCAAGGTCGTCCTCCTTGCTCTTACGTTGATATGGCTGCTGGGGACTCCGTACCTGTTCCTGATGGGCTTCAGTGAAGGACTGTTAGCCTCCTTTGGCAGCCCTTCCGACAGCAAGCGCGCTGCGTGGTTCTTGACGGCCACGGGCATCGTCATGGTCGGCGCACCCGCGATCGCGGCATTCATCGCATGGGCCACCCGACGAAGGACCGCGACCTGGTTCTTCACCATCGCCGCGTTGCTCTGCCGTCCTGGTAGGCCATCGCCATGGCACGTGGAGACCTCACCGATCACGCTGGCGCATGACCCGGTGCCCGTTGCGTGCCCTTCAGGAGGGGGATCAAGGGGGAACCACGGGGAATCACGGTCACTCGATCCGCTCTCCCGCAGATCAGCGTTTTGCCAGTTCAGCGACGAATCGCGACAGAGGCTTCCCAAGCTGACAGCGCGGGTTCGATTCCCGTCACCCGCTCCAAGATTTCTCAGACAAGCACATCTGGCACGAGTCTGAACGCCGACACATGCCGAGGCCGGATCAGCGTGAAGTCACGGCGGTCGATCGTGGCAACCTGTGTGACGCCTAGACGCTCCGCGATGGCAACCACGGACACATCAGCCGGGTCGAGACGAGCGTCCTTGTAAAGTCGGACGAGTTCAGCCATGCGCCGTACATCGGCAGCAAGCAGATCGACCAACTCGAACTCTTCGGTCACGAGATCAAGAAACTGTGCATGTACGGCAGGCCCCATGTGCCTGTTGATCGTCCAACCAGCTTCAATCAAGACCGTCGAGGGCAGGAGGAGCGGCCCCTCCAACTCCTCCAGGAGCCGCACACATGAGGCATGGTGCTTGTCATCTCGATCGACGACAGCTATTCAGGGGGCCAGTGTCCAGGAGCGTGGCGGTCATACTGACCGATTGAACCGCTCCGCCAGCAGATCTTCGACCCGTTCCGATAGATCGCCTTCACCGGATGCGCCAATTCCAGCGATCGACAGACGACGACGTCGAACCGGCTTGGACGGCTCTTCCTCTGCCGTCTCAGCCAGCTCTGGATCTGTCTTCACCAAGCGCAGGAGACGACGCGCCTGGTCCGGAGAAAGCCGGTCCACCAGGTGATGAAGCTCCTCATGCGCATGTCCAGCGCTCATGAGCACGAGTCTACGCAAGCGATTCCGCTTGCGACAGCGACACCGCTACGCCCGACGGCCTGGTACGGGCCGACCCGCCATCCTCCGGATCGCCAGAAGATCTCTCGACGTCGAGACTTCATGTCAGATGCGTGCCAGAACAGGCGGGGAACCACTGTCACTCACGGGGACTCACAGTCAACCGCCCCACACTGACCTGCATCCCTGTTTCCCAGCTCAGAGCGGCAAGATCAGTAGCCGATTCCCAAGCTGACAGCGCGGGTTCGATTCCCGTCACCCGCTCCAAGAGCGAAGGCCCAGGTCAGAGATGGATTCCCGACCCGGGCCTTAGTCGTTTCCAGGACTGTTCGATCTTCTCGGGTCATTGGCTCTCGTTGCTCCCACCGCTCCGTCATGCTCGTCATCGCACGCAGCTCAGACCTTGATGACGATGACGCGTCCGCCGCACAGGGCGGCGATGTCCTCCGGGTCGGAGGTGAGAACCGTGACGGGGCCGGGGGCAGCGAGGGCGGTTGCGCTGAGCATCGCATCGATGGCGTACTTGTGCCCGTGCAGGCCGGCGTCAGCCAGAAGTGTGGCGGCGTGGCGAGCGATCGGTTCGGTGACCGGTTCAACGACAAGGCGGGACAGCGACCACTCCAGAGCCGGCCGTTTGATGCGGGGGTGGACCACTTCGACGAGGGTGGCGGCGGAGGTGATAACGCGGAGGTCGTCGGCGCGGGCGAGGGCGAGCCATGTGGTGACCGTGCGGTCACGCAGGACGACTTTGGCCAGTCCCTCGCTGTCGAGGACCAGCGTGCCACCAGGGGTGGCGGGAGAACGGGTCATGCAACGTCCGCCCCACCGCGGACCTGTCCCTGCCGGGCCTGGTTGAGTTGGTCGCGCAGTGCCTGGACTTCATCGTCGGCAATGGGGCCATGCTCGGCCTCGGCGACCTGGATGAGTTCACTGAGGTTGTCGCGCTCGATCTGGCGGGCGACGGCGGCGGCGACGTAGGCAGACAGACCGGAAGGTCCGCTCCGGGACCGTGCGGCCTCCGCGATGTCACGCGGCATGGTGATCGAATACTTGCCGGTAGGCTCACTCATGCTCTCTATCCTACCTTCTATGCTCCTGGCGGGAATGAGCACCAGGTCCGTCTCGCATCCACTTCTCGATCTTGGTTACTCGTCCAGGTCTCTTGGGCGGCGTGGATCACGTGCCAGAACAGGCGGGGAACACCGGTCATCCACAGGGACTCACGGGGAACCACACCTCGTCTACCCGCACACCTGCTTTCCCAGCTCAGAGCGGCAAGATCGGTAGCCGATTCCCAAGCTGACAGCGCGGGTTCGATTCCCGTCACCCGCTCCACACTCAAAGGCCCAGCTCAGAGATGATTCCCGATCTGGGCCCTGTTTTCAGCGTCGTTCGGTTCGACTGCTCCCACTTCGGTGATCTACGGCTCCGGAAATACCCCAGAAGATCAGCTCGCCTCACGCAGGGGTTGGAACTGAACGCTCAGCCGCATCTCCAGAGCCTCCGCGAGCCGCTCCAGCATCGGAATCGTCGGCATCGTCCCGCCTGCCTCGAACCGCGCCACCGCAGGCTGCTTCAACCCAGCGCGCTCGGCCAGCTCACTCTGGGTCAGACCGAGCTGCTCACGGCGCAGCCGTACCGCTTCACCCAGCTCGAACCGGATCCTGGCGGCCTCGTACGCCGCTCCGGCCCCCGGACGGCTCATGATCTCGGCCCGCTTGGCACCCCAGCTCTTGCGCTCACCCATACCGCTCACTCCTCATCCGCCGTGTGAGCCTCGGCGATACACCGCTGCATGGCCCGCCACGCCCGCTCGATCTCAGCGGACTCGCACATCCGCTGCTTGCGGAACACCGTCAGCATGATGATCCGCCGACCCGGTGCGATCCAGTAGGTGATCCGTACCGCCTCCCGGTCGAGGTGGAAACGCAGCTCACGTAACTTGCCGCGGAGCTGACGAGTGTAAGGCTCATCCAGCAGGACACCACGCTCGGCCAGCAGGTCGACATAGAACGCCGCCGTCTCCTGCCCCTCTTGATCAAGCGTGTCGAACCACTCATCGACCTCTGACTCCAGCTCCACCTCTCCCCAATTCATAACACGGACGTTATAGCGACGGCAAGTATCACGTCCTGGAAACACTCCTGTTCTTCCTGTCGAGAAAGGTCCGCACCGGGACGATCCCCAGCACACTCCGCCCCAAGGGCAGTCGTCCGGCTTCCCACGCAACGTTGATCACGTGCCAGACCCGTGCCAGAACAGGCGGGGAACACCGGTTGAGGTTCCCCCTTAGCTCGGACACCGGCGGCGTGTCATCAGGTTCAGTAGGCGCGGCTCCGGCGGACTCCGCCCCGCCATATCTCCACGATTACCGGGGAGCGGCGATGTCCGTGAGCGGGTCGCCCTCCACCAGCACCAGGTCGCCCCGGAGCCCGGGCGCCGCCGCCCCTTTCAGGAGAGATCTCGCAGCCAGGAGGCGATGGCCGCCCCGATTTGATCGGGAGCGTCTTCTTGAACCATGTGGCCACCCGTGATCGTGATGTGTGTCTGATTCGGCCACGACCGGGCGATAGCCCGGTGTGTTTCAAACATCGTTCCTGGGACCGCCTCGATGAACAGCTTGGGAACCGAAGAATTAGCGAGCCATTCCGCATAACGCGTGACGACATCGTGAACATCGCGTGGTTCGCCCGCAACGGGAACCTCGCGCGGCCAGGTCAGCGTCGGTCTGCGTGACTCGCCCGGTTCCGTGTAGGGACGACGGTAGACGGCCATCTCCGCCTCCGACAGCCCTCGCAGCACCTCTGCAGGCAAGACATCATCGACGAAGAAGTTTTGATCGAGGACCATCTCTTCACCCGCAGTGGAGCGGATCGCCTGGAAGAGCGCAACCGCAGGCTCCGGCCAGTCGCTCCACGAGGGGATCGGAGCCACGAACGCCTCCATATAGGCGATACCCCGGAGTGCGGAAGGCTGACGGTACGCCCAATCGAAACCCAGGGCCGAACCCCAGTCCTGCAGCACCATGACCACCCGCTCACGTACGCCGAGAGCCTGAAGGAACCCATCGAGATAGCGGCGATGCTCGACGAAGCGGTATGAGCCCGGCCCGCTGACCGGAAGTTTCGCGGAATCGCCCATCCCGATCAGGTCCGGGGCGATGCAGCGCCCTTTGTCCGCCAGATACGGGATTACATTCCGCCACACGTACGACGAAGTCGGGTTGCCATGAAGAAAGACGATCGGATCACCTTCCCCCTCCTCGACGTATGCCATTTCAAGCCCATCGATCTCAATACGACGCTTCCGATATCGTTCCTCAGTCGAGATCATGACTCTCCTCATTTCCGCGGGTTCTTGCTTCGGTCGGAGATTCTGCAGCACGACCCGGGTCTTGCCACAAGCCCCCCGGTGCGTCATAGTGTGCGACCGCTGTCAGCCTTGGCCTCGCGAGGACCCGGCGACCTTCGAGGCACTGTTCCAGGCCGCGGCCGGCACGGCCCGCCGCTTCGTGTGGGGCGGTCGGCCCTCGGAGTAGGCTCACGGGCGCACCGTCGAGCGATGGCGACCCCGAGAGGAAGACACCGTCCGTGCATGACTACGACGGCCCGACCTGGGGGCCGCTTCCCGTCCGCCCGGCGGCACTGCGCTGGCTGTTGCTTCTCCCCCTGACCCTGGTGTTCCTGCCGCTGTGGTGGGTGGTGTGGGTCGTCCTCGCGATCTGCTTCCACTGCGTAGCGCCGGTGGCCCAGCTGATCGTCGACATGGTGCCGCGTGCCGAGAACGGCGCGATACGAATGCTGGACGCCACATTGGGCCAGATACCGTTCGTCCCGCTCTGGTGCGTGACCCCGGTGGCGCTGGTGCGGGAGGGCGACACGGCGTACTACCAGGCGCGCGTGGACCGGCGCATCGAGAAGCAGACCCGACGCGTGGAGACCTCCCAGTACCGTCGCGAGTACCACCGCGACCTGGAACTCGGCGCACACTACTTCCGGGGCGCCGGCGCCGGTTACACCCTGCGCGTCGCCTCGGAGCAGGGCTGGAACCTCCACCCGGTGCTGCGCTCGCACCCCCGGCGTCGGCTCCGGCTGCGTCACAACGGCCGGCCACGGCCGGAGCTCAGGTCAGGATGACCTGCCCGCCTTCACCGATCGGCTCTTCGAGCTGGTGAAGTATCGGTTCGGTGTTTCCGCCGAGACGGTGACCCCCGGCGTGGCCACGACATTGTCCAGGCGGCCGGCCTGGAGCATGTCGAGGCGGGCCGCGTCCCGCCGCGACCTCAGCTGCGCGCGCGGATCAGCATGACCAGCCCGGCAATGAACGACCCGAGCAGGACCGGCGACAGGACCGCGAGGCCGCCCCACACGACGATGCCGAAATAGCCGAGCGCGGACGAACTGTGTGTCGGGTCGGCATCAGCGGCTGCGAACAGCCCCAGGCCGAGGATGACACCGACCACCGTGATCGCGATCGGCGTCCACAGGAGCACGTGGGCCCACACACGGTACCTCCGGCTGTAGGCCCGCCGGGTCGGCCGCACGTTCGGCTGTGGGGGATAGCCGGCGAGTTCGCTCATGCCGTATTTGTACCAGCCCGCGTACCCCGTACCGCAGGGTCGGCCGTGGCGTGTAGAGGTTCGGCGTGTGGTGATCCAGGCAGCAAGGAGGAGAAGGTGTTCACGCGGGAGGGCATCCGTGACCTTCTCGACAGCCGCCACCCCGGCGAGGAGATCGCCGACATCCTTCGGTTCACCGGCCCGGCTGACCAGGCGACGTCGCAGGAACGCCTTGCTCTTCGGGGTGATGCCCAGCAGGACGGCGACCCGGTTAGGCACGGCCGGCACCGCCGCTTCCAGCACCTCGTCATCGGAGGCACTCTCGGGACCGGCCAGGTACGCCTGTCCGGGGCGAGGCTGTTCCGTCGAGGTCCATCCCGGACGGCTACGTACGAAGCGCCCCTTGCCCTGCTGGGAGTCATCCAGCCCTGTTCGCGTAGCACGCGCAGTGCCGCGGCCACGGTTGACCGGGTGATGCTCTCCAGCATCCTCCGACTGGAGGGCACCGCCCCGTCGCGCCCGCCTATCGACCGGCGTAGTCGGCCAGAACCTTGGCCGCACCCGTCACATCGTTGAGACGAAGAGTCTTTTAGCCTTGCTTTCATTCAGTCGCCTGGCTGGTTCTTCGAGCTGTTCCTGCATGCCCTGCCGCGACCGAATGAGCTTGTGGTCGGCTCAGATTGTTTGATATCCGACCGATATCGGCCACGAGGTGCTGCTGCATTTGGCATTTGATTTAACCGAATTGGCGACCCAAGGGCCGTAAACCGTGGTGTAGCTACCGCCACTGTTCTGACAGAAGAGCACGACCTGCGTCTGAGTCACTCCGGTACCGCTGCACAGCGCCCAGCCAGTGCCGCCGACAATGCCAATCTGCGCGCTGGTGCTGCAGGTCGCGGCCTGGGCTGAGGCGGTCGGTGACATTAGAGTTGTCGCGGCGGCGATCGCGGCCACCGCAGCCACCGAAACACCGAACTTCTTGATACGGCTCATTAGTCATCTCTTTCGGGTCGATGTTTGCCTCTTGATGGTAGTCATAGCTTTGGCGGATATCCATAGGAAATGGTATGCAATTTGAGTGAGCGGTTTACGGGCTAGCCATAGGGCCGCAGATTGAAGTCCAAAACAGGATGGTCGCTGATGGCGGCTAATCCTTGCAAAGGGCTGGGGGCGAGCGACGATCCGGCACTTCGTTCCCATCAGGGGACGTACGTACACATGGTCTATCCCTTTGTCCTCCGCATCGATGGGATGCTCATCCCATGAGTGAACAAAAAGATCCTGCAGCACGTCAGGGGAAGACGACTGACGGCACCCAACCGGTGGACGGGTGGGGCAACGCGGTGCTTGCCCTGAGTGCAGCGGTTCCCATCCTTGGCTTCATCATCGAAGAAGAGCTCACCACCAACGCTCTCCTTGGAACGCTCATCTTCGCGACCGTCGGAATCGGGCTACGTATCGAGGCAGCGATCAAGAGTCGTAGGTGACGTGCCACTCGTGTGCCGATACAACCGGTGAACAGGGGAGAATCACGGGGACTCACCGGACACGGGAAGACCGTTCTCTCACCCGCATCGCAGCAGTTCAGGGAGCCGTATACCGAAATCTTTCAAAGCTGAGAGAAATCGGCGGATCAAGCAGACCTCCAACGCCGTTCGGGCGGTAGTTCACCCACCGGTGCAACGGTGTGCGTCCCGCTGCCTGTACAGCGCCACATGGTGATCCCGTCTTCCGGTTCGGCGCGCAAGCCCCGGTCGTGCACCGGACAGATGGGCCACGCCCTCCAGAGCACCTCCATGACCACTTCCTGGGTGGCGTCGGCCACGGCCCCGAGCGGCTCAGCCCTGGGACTGATGCCGTTGCCCTGGCAGATGCCCTCGAATTCCACCCATGCCATGCCCATGCTGTCCCAGTCAGGGACGATCATCCGAAGAGTTCCGGTGATCCTCGAAGCGCGGACGTCCCGCTCCACGTCCTTCAGTGCCTCCTCCAACGACACCAACAGACTCGGCTCCAGAGCGAAGCTCGGCATGAAGCCGATCCCGCTGAGAAGAGCCTCACCCAGCCGGGCAAGGTCGGCGGCCGTCAACTCGGTAGCGAGACGTTCGAGGAGCTCCCGCGTGACAGGAGTGGACACACCCCAGTCCTCCATCAGGCAGGCCAGCTCGATGAGGGGGGCGGCGTCGAGACCACCGTCACGCAACGCCGTGTAGATGCGGACGCCCAACTCGTCGACGGCCTGGCGGAGTTCATCGGCCTGCTCGTAGGAATGCATGCCGCAGTGTCTCCTTCCTCAAAGACTCCGGCAAGCGAGATTTCACCCGTCATCGATGGACGTTCGAGGGCATGGCCGCGTTCGACATCGACCACCGCTCCCTCACCGACCTTGTCAAGCGACCCTTGGACCTCGACCGCGTCATCCGATGGCACTATCGCCGCGAAGCCCTGGCCGAGGAATTCCACACGCGATGCATCACAGCCCGCAGAGCCTTTACGACACATCGCTCCGGGCTACCCGACTAACAGCTCCCTGAGGTCTTACCAGTCTCCGGAGAAGGGTTCTTCGGAATCAGTAGCCACCATGCTGCGATAAGGCACCCCATCATGGGAATCACAAACATCGCGCCTAGATCAGGCGACCAGCCCATCACCTTCTGGCCTAACACCAGGAGAAATACGAAGGCCGCCCTCAGTAACACCCCCCACCCGTAGCGACGAGGCTCGTAACGATCACGCCGGTAAACAGGAAGCAAGGGAGGAAGCCGATTGGCCGTCAGCGCGTAGACACCTATCGCGAGGTTGAAAAATCCCAGTGTCAGTACGAATCCCTGAAGTACCGCAAGACTCATTCAGGTCAACTCCTCTGTCATCTGGAAGGGATCATCCCATGAGCACAGCTTGCCGAACCGTTCTCCTGAGTTACCAAGGCGATACCGCGGCGCGCCCGCCATCCGGGCATGCAGCCTGGGACGGTCCCGAACGGCGGATTCGGAGCCGAGCACCGCACCCAACCACCCCGCCGCGCTGGGACCGCAGCACCGCCCAAGTATCGTCCCCGCGCTCTCCCGACTTCGGTTGGTCTCATTCGTCATCGAGTAATCGAGGCGATCGACGAGCCGGTACTTCGTCCCTGATGAGGGTGCCTTGGCTCGGCCGGGAGGGCGCCGGCCCTGTTCGGCAGGGAAGCCTTCCCCTTGATCCACTATACGGTGACTCCCATGACCATCCCGTGCGCTTTCCGAGCCGCCGAAGCCGATGACCTGGACTTTCTCGAAAACATGTTGGTGGAGGCGGTCAACTGGCTCCCGGAAAGAAACCTCTCTCGGGAGCGGATCCTCTCCGATCCCGAACTCGCACATTATGTGGTCGGCTGGCCACGACCCGATGACCTTGGTGTGATCGCGGTCGGTGCGGACAAACAACCGCTTGGCGCGGCATGGTTGCGACGATTCACCGCCGAGGACCCGGGCTACGGCTATGTGGCGGACGACGTTCCCGAGCTGACAGTCGGTGTGCTCGCGGGGTGGCGCGGTCGCGGGATCGGGCGGGCTCTACTGCGCGAGCTCATCCGGGTGGCAGGCAAGCGTGGAATCAGCCGGATATCTCTCAGCGTCGAGCGGGCGAACCATGCGGCCATGCTGTACACCGACGAAGGATTCACCATCGTCAAGCAGTTCGAGGACTCGGACACGATGCTTTTCGAGGTGAGATAGCGGTGGTAAAAGCCGGATTTCACCTGCCATCGATACCGTTACACGCCGCCGTTCTCCCCACCCCTGTCAGCTCGACGTTCCATCCGTCGGCGGGCAGGCAGTGGTGATCCACGATCCGGTGGAACTCGCCGCCGCCCTCATGCGCTCGGGTTTCGTGAGGTGATCCTTTCCGGGAGAGAGCCCTTCCCCCGCGCCCCGGGCGGCTCAGAGCTTGACGACGGTGACGCGTCCGCCGCACAGGGCAGTGACGTCCTCCGGGTCGGAGGTGAGAACCGTGACGGGGCCGGGGGCATCGAGATCGATGGTCAGGTCTGCTTCAGGAACCCGCCGTCCACGGCGAAGTCCGCGCCGGTCGTGCTGGCCGAGCGAGGTGAGGCGAGCAGGGCGATCACGTCGGCGATCTCCTGGGGTTCGACCAGACGGCCGGTCGACAGCTTCATCATTTCCGGTGCCACCTGGTCGATGACGCTGTCGCGGTCCGTTCCGACCTGGGCGGCGAGGATGTCGGCCGCTCCGCCGCTCTCCGTCCACCATGCCGTGCGCACCGGCCCCGGGGAGATGGTGTTCACCCGGATGCCCTGGGGTGCGAACTCCTCGGAGAGAGCCTTGGTCAGGTTGTTGAGACCCGCCTTGGCCGCGCTGTAGTCGACGTTCATGGGAGCGGGCAGGCGGGCGCTGCCCGAGGAGACGTTGACGATCGAGCCTCCGCCTCGGGCGAGCATCGGCGGGATGGCCGCCCGAATGGTACGCACGACCGAGAACAGGTTGAACTCGAACATCACCCGCCAGTCTTCGTCGGTGGGGGTCAGGAACGAGAAGCGCGGCAGGGCCACGCCGGGCGGCGGTCCGCCGGCGTTGTTCACCAGGATGTCGAGCCCGCCGAACTCCGACACGGCCTGTTCCACGATCCTCGCGGGAGCCTCAGGGTCCATCAGGTCCGCCTGAACATGGATCAGGTCACCGCCGAGCGCCTCCAACTCGGGGGTGCTCTTCCGCGAAGCCGCCACCACGCGCACGCCTTCGGCGAGGAGGGTGCGAGTGACGGCCAGGCCGATGCCCTTGGAAGCACCGGTGACGACCGCGACCCGATCGGAAAGCTGGAGATCCATATCGTCTTCCCTCGTTTTGGTTTCCATCCGACAAAGCGGATGGTTCTCGTCGCCGAACACGTTACGAGTGGTCATGTGACGAGGGATGGCGTAATTCGGACGAGCAATTCCGGCGGAAATCAGACGCGGCATTCATGTATTCGCGCGTGCTTTACGAGCAGACGCATGCCCCATCGTCCGGAGACCACCCCGAGTGTGGCCCCCGGGAGTCGTCGGCGACGAACCGCGAGAGCTGCTCCCGCTCATTTCCAAGGCCATCGGCCGAGCTTGCTCAGTCCCGCGGTTTGCGCCAGACGATGCTGTAGCGGAACAGAAGGTGACGGCGATACCGGGAACCGGGCAGGATATCGGCGGCCAAGGCGCGCATCTGCGGGTATGTCACCGGCGGTGGCCACACTATGGGGGACGGATGTTCCCAGTGCCCCTTCACGGCGCGGTGGAAGGCACCGACGGCGACACCGGCCAGGTCGCGCGGCAGGTCGTTGGGCATGACGCTACGGGCGAGGCCGACGACGGCCAGGACACCGCCGGGGCGCAGCAGCTCGCGCATGCGGGCCAACCCGACGGCGGCGTCCATGTGGTGCAGGGTGGCCACGGACGCGATGACATCGAAAGAGGCGGGCTCGAAGGGGTGGGTGAGGAAGTCACCGAGGATGTAGTCGACGTCGTCGGGGTGCTCGCGGGCCTGGTCGAGGCCGGCCGCGTGGAGGTCGATCGCGGTGACGTGCGGCACGGTCCGCCGCAGTTCGCGGGCGAGCATGCCCTCGCCGCAACCGACGTCGAGGGCACGCCGGGCACCGTCAGGGATCGCGCGCAGGATGCGGGGGTGGTGATGGATGTTGTGGTTCCATCGCCTGCGGCTCTTCACGGTCATGTGTTCATCCTGCCGAACAGCCGTCGACGGATCCGCTGAGACGAGACGATTCCAGAGCGGCGCCGTTGATCGTGCCTTCGTGGAAGCGGTCGTGATTCAGGGCGAGGTGGGCTCGTTCGGAGGGCTCGTCTGGTCGCGGGCCGCGATGGCCAGGGCGATGAAATCGCGGAAGCGCGCGAACTCCGCCTGATCCATCTTCAGCCTCACCCCGCCCACCACCTGGCCGTCGTCCCGCCTGGCGCCGAGCCGAACCTTGAACCCGTCGCCGTGCGGCTGGACGTCCACCCCGAGAAACGCCACGTGGTAGCGGCTGCTCTCGGACAGGCCCCGGTGAAAGATTTCGAGGGTCCTGCCGTCCTGCACCAGGATGTGATCGCCGACCTGAAACTCCGCCGCCATAACTCCCACTTCGAAACCGGGTAGACCACCGGGTGGACAACAGTGCCCCGACTGTCCCACACGGTCGATGGCTCATGCCGGGTTCGTGGCGTACGTATCGGCTCGTCCTCGACAGGCTCGGGGGCCCAGGGGCGACTTCGGCTAACCGCGCGGGGCGTACATGATGACCAGCACGCCGAGTATGCATATGGCGGCCCCGATGACGTCCCAGCGATCGGGCTGGAACCTGTCCACCACCATGCCCCATCCCAGCGAGCCCGCGACGAACACGCCGCCGTAGGCGGCGAGGATGCGGCCGAAGTTGGCATCCGGCTGGAAGGTGGCCACGAGCCCGTACAGGCCCAGGGCGATGAATCCGGCGCCGATCCACAACAACCCACGTTGTTCTCGCACGCCCTGCCAGACCAACCAGGCCCCGCCGATCTCGGCGAGCGCGGCCACCACGAACAGGAGAAGAGAACGTGCGACAGTCACGACTGCGAATGTAGAGGATCGCCTTCGGCTCCTCGGCGCCCCCCTTCGCCCTGGCGGGAGGCGGCATGTCGCCCCCCGTCCGGGTCGGAGAACGGCAGCGGGCAGCGCGAACTTTCCGCGCACGCCACCAGGTCGTCGCATCCGGCGTCCATCGCCTGGATAAGCGTCTCGCGGATCGTCCCGAGGTCTGCGATCTTCTGTTCCACCTCGGCGAGCTTGGCCGTCGCCCGTGCCCGCAGACCGCCGTCCGGTCTGCGGTGACGGTGGGCGGTCGCCTCGACCAGGTCGGCCACCTCCTCCAGGGTGAAGCCCAGCCGTTGCGCCACCTTGATCACGCGCAGGACGGTCACGGTCTCCGGTGGATAGAGCCGGTGCCCTCCGTTGCTGCGCCGCGGCTCGCGCAGCAGGCCCCGCCGGTGGTAGTAGCGCAGCGTCTGGGTGTTGACCCCGGCCGCTTCCGCGACCTCTCCGGTGCGGAGCCATTCCCCGTTCACGACGTGACCGTCCGGGGAGACATCTCGGTCGCCCGGACCGCCAGGCCGTCGAGCACCTTCATGTGGACCTCGGGGACCTCGACGTCCACGGCCAGTCCCTCACGGCCGGGAGTGAGGGTGAAGGTGAAGAAGGCGCAGCAACCCGTCTCCCGGGCCGTCAGGTCACGCGCGGTCTCCTCCACCCGTGCTCCGGCATCGAGCGTGAGCCGTAGGTGAGTCGGCCCCACCCGTTCCAGTCCTCGCAGTGCGGAGGCGAACAGTTCGTCGAACTCCGCCACCCTCAGCGGTCGTTCCTCGGTCGGAAGCGTGCATTCGGCCGGTGCCCATTCCATGAGCCCTCCACGTATCGGGAGCGATCCCTACCGATCCGACGGTAAGCCTGTACCCCGGTACAGGATGCAACCCCGAACGGGCGCCCCTTCCCCACCGCCCACCCCGGGAGGCCGCGTGCTACTCTCGGCGCCCCCGATCGATCGATCATGAAGATGTCGAGAACGGGGGCGGTGTCACCGTTCGCCGCACCGGCACGAGGAGGGCGGAACATGACCGTCGTGAGGGACGTCGAGGCCCGCGGCACGCAGCACTGTGAGACGACGGCGCTGGGAGTGCTGCTGCGGCACGAGGGACTCGATCTTTCCGAGTCGATGTTGTTCGGGCTGGGCTCCGGCCTGTCCTTCATCTACTGGGACAGCAAGGCCATGGCGTTCCCCTTCCTCGGAGGCCGTGTCAAGCCTTTCGAACTCACCAGGAACCTGGCCGCCAGGCTGGGGCTGACATTGACGGTCGAGGAGACCACCTCGGCGCGCAAGGCGTGGGAGAACGTGGCCACCCCCATCGACGCCGGTCGGCCGGTCGGCCTCCAGCTCGACTGCTACCACCTGGACTATTTCCGGTCCAGGGTGCACTTCGGCGGTCATGTCGTCGCGATGTACGGCTACGACGAGCACGACGCCTATCTCGTGGACACCGACCAGCAGGGAGGAGCGGTGCGCAACAGCCGGGCCGGCCTCGCCAGGGCGCGTGCCGAACGCGGCCCGATGACCGCCAGGAATCGATCCTTCACCGTCACCGCCCCGGCTCATCCGCTCTCCTGGCAGGAGCAGATCATCCCCGCCGTCAGGGACTGCGCCGACGCCTTTCTCTCCGCCCCCATCTCGAACGTGGGGCATCGCGGTATCGAGAAGGCCGGCAAAAAGGTGCCCGGATGGCTGCTACGGGCCGGGGAGCCGAAGCAGGATCTGCCGCAGGCCGCCCTTCTCATGGAGAAGGGCGGCACCGGCGGCGCCCTGTTTCGTGCCCTTTATCGGGACTTCCTCGACGAATGCACCCGGCTGATCGACAACGACGACCTCCGCACCGGTCACCGGCTGTACGCCGAGGCCGCCGTCCTGTGGACGGACGTGGCAACCTTGATCACGAAGGCCGGAGAGAGCGGCGACGTGGAACACCTCAGGCAGGCCGGCGTCATCCTCCACGATCTTTCACGCATCGAGAAGGACGCCATGCGGGTCCTGCGTCGGCTGTAGCCGAAAACGGCTCATGGCGCACCCGCGGGAGACGGTCCTCGGCATACCTGGCAGGGCCCCGGCACGTTGAGGGTCTACGGAGCTCATCGGCCTGCTCGTAGGATGCATGCCGCGGTGTCCGGACTACTGAAAAATCTCGGAGCGGTCCGATCGCGATCACGAACCTGTGTACAACCGCTCCAGCCCCACCAACTGCACCCGTCCACCGCTGCGCGCCGCCGCGTCCTGCAACGCCGGCATGAACCCCATCCCGCTGAACAGCAGCAGCCGCCCCGGCGCCTCGCCCTTGGCCGCGAGGAGCGTCGCCACCCGCTCAAGCCTCTCCAGGTGCCCAAGCCCTACAACGTCCCCCCACTTGGCCTCCCCAATGGCCAGTAGTGCGCCGTCAGGGCTGTGGACAGCGACGTCCACCTCATGGCCTGTACGGCTGGTGACATCGTGAACAACCCCCGACTGGACACTTCCCGCCATATCACCCAGCGTCTCCTCGGACGCGAAGTCTTCACACCACACCCGACACATTCGCTCGTACACCGGCCCCGCGACGTTACTGCGAAAGCGAGGCTGAGCGGCACGCCAAATCCGCTCGGTACGCCCCTCCCGCGCCCTTTCCAGCTGCGCCCAGTAGGGGCGCATGATCGCGTGATAGAAGCGGACGAGCGGCTCGGTGATCCGATACTCGGAGCGGTTCCGGCGGAAGGCGTCCGGGTCGGCCACGAGGAGGCCGGCGTCCTCCAGAACGGTCAGGTGATGAGAAATGTCGACGGCTTTGCGCTCGATTCTGCTCGCGATACCACTGCGGGTCGCGTTGCCCTCGGCGACCGCGGCCAGAACCGTGTGATAAAGGCCGGTGTCGCGCAGCGCCGGGTCCTCGGCCAGCAGGAAACGCACCTCGCGGAAAAGAGGGCTGGCCGGGTTGAGAACGTACTCCACGACCCAGCGGTCGAAGTCGGCCAGACCCGCCGGGGCGATCCCGGCCAGATATTCGGTGCGGTAGGCGGGGGTGCCGCCGACGACGAAGTAGACCAGGGCCGCCAGTCGAGGCTCGGCCGTCAGCCCCCAGAACTCGGCGGCCAGCCGGAAGTTGAAGGTGGGCACCACCAGTTCCAACCCGGCCCGCCCGCGCAGTGGCGCCTGCCCGGAGAGCAGGCCGCCCATGAAGGAGATCGACGACCCGCACAGCAGCAGACGCGACCGTGACGCCCCCCGCTGCTTGCGGCGCGGCGACAGAGCCTTCTGGATGACCGACGGCAGGTCCTTGGCATCACGCACCAGGTAGGGGAACTCGTCGAGAACGACGGGAACGGTCCGTTCATCCCCCAAGGAGAGCAGGCCGTCGATCCCCTCCTCCCAGTTTTCGAACCTGACCCGTCCCGGTGTCCCGGTGAACGCGGAGACGGCCTCCCCGAGCTGGCGCAGCGCCTCCGCCCTGGGCACGGCCTCGGTGGCGGCGTAGTAGAAACCACCGGTCGCCTCACAGACGGCTTCCAGCAGGAACGTCTTGCCCTGCCGGCGTCGTCCGGAGACCACCCCGAGTGTGGCCCCCCGGGAGTCGTTGGCGACGAACCGCGAGAGCTGCTCCCACTCCCACTCGCGGTCGAACATGTCCGACGGCCGCGGCAGCGACATCTTGACCTCCTCCTTTTAGGAGTACAGTACTTAAAAGTGTACTCCTAAAAACGCGTGCACGGGCACCATGCGGTTGACACCCTTCCCAAGCCGACAGGCATCGAGAAGGACGCCATGCGGGTGCTGCGTCGCCTGTGGCCGAAAACGGCTCATGGCGCACCCGCCGGAAACGCTCCTCGGCACACCCGGCGGCAGGCCCTTCGCGACCCCGTCCCCGACATCGCTCGTCCTCCCGTGGGAGGACGAGCGATGTCGCCGGACAGCGCGACAGGGGAAAAGCCTTCACGGCAAATCGCACCCACTTCCCACACACCTGAATTCAAAAAAGAATATGACAATGGCACGGCGGGCATATTTCGCCGACCGGCAGATAATGTCCGATATGCATTGATGTGGGAACTCGACTTTATTTACAATAAGGAAAGTCCTTCCGTTCGTCCTGGCGGAGTTTTCCGTGAGGCCCCGGCGGAGTTCGATTTCCAAGGCATGGAGAGTGGCATGACGGCTTCATCCGGCACCCGCGGCGGGCTCGACCTGAGCGGGCGGGCCTGCATCGTCACCGGAGCCGCGCGGGGCATCGGGGCGGCCGAGGCCCGGCTGCTGGCGCGGCGCGGGGCGGCGGTGCTGTGCGCGGACCTCGCGGACAGCGGGCCGCTGGCCGAGGAGATCCGGGACGCGGGCGGCACCGCCGTGGCCTGGCGGGGGGACCTCGCGGAGAAGGGCGCGGCCGAGGACGTGCTGGAGGCGGCGGAGGGGTTCGGGGTGCCGGTGTCGGTGCTGGTGAACAACGCCGGGATCGTCAGGGACCGGATGGTCTTCAATCTGGACGACGACGACTGGGAGGCGGTGCTCGCGGTCAACCTGACCGCACCCTTCCGGCTGTGCCGGGCGCTCGCCCGACACTGGCGGGCGAACCCGGGGGACGGGCGCCGGATCGTGAACACGAGCAGCGAGTCGGGCCTGTACGGCAACGCGGGGCAGGGCAACTACGCGGCGGCCAAGGCCGGGCTGGCCTCGCTCACCCTGACCATGGCGGCCGAGCTGGGCCGGTACGGGGTGTGCGTCAACGCGATCGCGCCTCGGGCGCGGACCCCGATGAGCGAGGCGGCGTTCGGCGGCCTGCCCGACGGCGCGCTGCCCGCCGAACGAATCGCGACCGTGGTGGCCTGGCTCGCCGGTCCCGAGAGCGAGGACGTGACGGGACAGGTCTTCGTCGTCGCCGGGAACACGGTGCGGCGGATGCGAACCTGGTCGCCGGTGCGCACGGTCCCGCAACCGGCCGACTGGTCGGCGGAGTCGGCCGCGCGGTTCCGCGACGGGCTGTTCGCGGGGGACGAAACCCGGTACGTGCCCGCTCCGATCGGCGCCCTGTTCACCGAGGGGACCGGCGAAGGGCTCGGCTGAGCGGGCGCCGGGGCACGGGGGCCGGCGAAGGGCTCGGCCGAGCGGATACCGGGGCATGAGGTCTTCCCGCCGGTCACGGCTGCCCGGAGGCCGGCGGCGGCGGGAAGGAACGGGCGTCGACCGCGGCGAGCGACTCCAGGGCGAGCCCGTGCGCCAGGCCGAACTGCAGCTCGCGCCGGATCAGCATCGTCAGGCAGGCACGGGTGTAGCGCAGGGTGAGGGTGGTGTTGCCGGCGAGCTGCCGGGCGAGCTCCCAGGCGCGCTCCAGCAGCCGCTCCCGCGGCAGCACCTCGGCGACCAGGCCGAGTTCCAGCGCCTCGTGGGCACCGATGGTCCGGCCGGTGAGCAGAAAGTGCCTCGCCCTGTTCATCCCGAGCAGCCAGGGCCAGACGATGTGCACGCCGTCGCCCGGCACCACCCCGGCGACCACGTGCTGGTGGTCGGCGAAGGCGGCCGTCTCTGAGGCGAGCACGATGTCGGAGAGCAGCGCGAGCTCGGCGTGCTCGGTGGCGGGGCCGTTCACCGCGGCGATCACCGGGACCTCGATGTCGAGCAGGTCGAAGAGCATGTGCCGCCCCTCGTGCGCGATCCTGTCCCAGCCCAGCGGGGTGGTGTTGCGCCGCTCGAAGGCCATCTCGGTCAGGAAGTCGGGGCCGGTGCCGGTCAGGATGACCACCCGGTTTTCCGGGTCCGTGGCGATCTGCCGGAACGCCTCCGGCAGTTCGCGGTGTGCCCGCTCGCTCCACTTCAGCGATCCGCCGTCGGTGTGCAGCGAGACCTGCAGGATGCCGTCGTGCCGTTCCATCGCGACGTCGGCGAACCGGTCGCGGTACTCCTCGAACCTGCTCACCGGCCCGGCACCCCCGCCTCGCGCCCCTCAGGGCGGCGGCCGTCGGGTGCCCAGGGCCGGTAGCCCGGCTCCAGCGGCACCTGGAAGGTGGCCATCAGGGTGGTGAGGGCGCGCCAGATCGCGATCACGTAGCAGATCTCGACGACCTCGCCGTCGTTCGCCAGCCCCGACCTCAGGTCGCCCAGGGTCTCCGGGGAGATCCGGTCGTCGCGCACCATCTCGTCAACCGCGCGCATCACGGCGCGCTCGACGGACCCGAACTCCGGGTGGTCCGCGCCCTCGCGGACGCCGAGCACGTCGGATGGGCGCTTGCCCGGCAGGTCGACGTCGACCGTCGGGGAGTAGTGGTGTGCCCACAGGTACTCGGAGCCGGTGGCCCAGGCCACCCGCATGATCGCGAGTTCGCGCAGCCGGGTGGCCTCCGGGCGGACGGTGAGCCGCCCTTCCCACAGGATCCGGTCGTTGATCTCGTTCTCCACCCGGGCGGACTGCGGGGAGTTCATCAGCAGGCGGTAGAAGTGGATCCGCGACATCTCCTCGCGCATCCCCACCTCGACCGCGATCCGCGCGGCCTCCTCCACGGGGAGCATCGGAATGAGCCCCTGGGGTTCGTCGGTCGGCATGGCCGCCCCTTTCTGATCTCCTCGCCGGAATCCGGAATCCGGAATTCCGAATCCGGGATGCCGCGGTGCCCCGACCTCACCCCGGGTGCCGTTATCCCCGCCGTTACCAGGTGGGGGTGACGGGCAGGACGAGCGCCGAAGGGTGCTCGGCGTCGTGCAGGACCGTCTGCATCGCGACCCGCAGGTCCCGGTGCGAGGACGCCGTGCCGTCGGCGGTGTTGGGATGCCGGTCGTACTTGGGGAACGAGCTGCTGGAGACCTCCAGCCGGATCCGGTGTCCCGGCAGGAAGACGTTCCCCGTGGCGATCAGGTCCACCTCGACCCGGATCGGGCCGTCCCCCGCCGCCGTGACCTCCGCCGCGGTGATCCGCCGGATGCCGTCGCAGAGCAGGTACGCCCGGCCGTCGGGGTGGACGTCCACCAGCTTGGCGGTCACGTCGGTGGCCGGGGCGGTGGTGCGCAGGTACAGCACGGCGTGCACCGGGCCGATCACCTCGACCGGCTCGCTCAGCGGGTCTCCGCTGTAGACCAGGACGTCGTCGCGGTCCTCGACCGCGCTCTGGTCCATCGGGCCGGAGTTGGCGGCCGGGTTGGGCAGGTAGACGGCGCCGCCTCGGGTGGGTACCGGGTGGCGCGGGTCGTACAGGAAGGCGTCGTGCGGCTCGTCGCCGCGCGGCGGCTCGGTGCTCAGCCAGCCGTCCCCGTGCCGGGAGTTGGCCGTCCCGCCGCCGCGCAGGTACCACTCGGTGGGGCGGGCGCGGGCGAGCGGCCACTCCTGCTCGTCGCGCCACTCGTCGGCGCCCATCACGAACACGCGCACCGGCGGCAGGTCGGGGCCCGGGCCGTCGGCGAGGTGCCGCCCGAACCAGGCGAGCTGGATCCCCTCCAGGTCCATCCCGACGGGGAAGCGCCGCTCAGGGCCGCAGGAGTCGCCGAACAGCGCGGGCGCCCACTGGGTCCACGGGCCGATGACGAGGCGCTGCGCCTCGGCGGCCGGGCCGCCCGCTTCCTTGATCGCCTGGTAGGCGGCGAGGTTGCCGTCCAGGTGCACGTTGTACCAGCCGGCCACGTGCAGCACGGGGAGGTCGGTCTCCGCCAGCGCCTCGCGGGCGCTGAGCCGGTCCCAGTACGGGTCGCCCGGCGGGTGGGCGAGCCACTCCCCGTAGTGCGGGGCGACGCCGTCCAGGGCGGGCACGTCGGAGAGCGGGAGGGCGCGGAAGGCGGCGTCCGGGTCGCGCAGGGCGCGCGCCAGGGCGCCGGAGGCCGTCCGGTGGGCGTCCGCGCCGTCACGGACGACGGCGCGGCGGAGCTGGTCGGGTGCGAGGTTGGCGAGGCTCCACCAGAGGTTGAAACCGAGCTGGAACGCGCCGCCGCGCCAGACCCAGCCGCCGTCGAACTCGGACGCGGTGAAGTGCGGCACGATCGTCCGCAGCCCGGGCGGCCGGCGCCGGAGCGCCTGCCACTGCGGGACGCCGTTGTTCGACGCCCCGTACATGCCGACCCTGCCGTTGGACCACGGCTGCGCGGCGGCCCACTCCACGCAGGCGGCGGCGTCCGCGCCCGAGCCCTCGAACGGGCGGAACGGCTCGTCGCCGCCGGAGCGGAACCGGCCGCGCGCGTCCACCACCACGACGGCGAACCCCTCGTCCACCGCGCGCTCGGGGTTGATCACACCGTAGACCGAGGCCCAGTTCGACTTGTCGTAGGCGGTGTACTGGAGCAGCACCGGCCGCGGGCCGAAAGCCGGGTCGCGGTAGACGTCGGCGCGCAGCATCACCCCGTCGGGCAGCGGGATCCGTACGTCCCGCTCGCGCAGGACCGGGGGCCGCATCAGTCCTCGCCCACGACGGCCCGCACCACGCGGGTCTCCAGCGCGCCGAGCCCGTCGATCTCCAGCCGGACCACGTCGTCCGGCCTGATCCAGCGGTCGATCTCGATTCCCGCGCCGGTGCCGACCGTGCCGGAGCCGAGCAGGTCGCCCGGCAGCAGGGTCTCCCCCGCCGACGCGTGCGCGACGATCTGCTCGATCGACCAGTGGATCGTCGCGGCGGAGCCCTCCGACCACAGCTCGCCGTTGACGAAGGCCCGCATCCCCGCGCCGAAAGGGCGGGGGATCTCGTCGGCGGTGACGAGGTAGGGGCCGGTGGCGCAGCCCCGGTCGAAGCCCTTGGTCTTGGCCGGTCCGACCCGGGTGCCCATCTCGCGGCCCTGCACGTCGCGGCAGGACAGGTCGTTGAAGATGGTGAGCCCGGCGATGTGCTCCCAGGCCCGCTCCGGCGGGATGTCCCGGCCGCGGCGGCCGATCACGATCGCGAACTCCAGCTCGTAGTCGAGCTTCTCGGTGTAGGCGGGCCACTGGCCGGGCTCGTCGGGGCCGAACACCGAGGCGCTGCGCGTCACGTAGTGCGACGGGGCCTCGTACCACTCCTGCGGGACCTCGCGGCCGAGGTTGCGCAGGGCGTTGACCATGTGGTCCTCGAAGGCGAAGAAGTCGCGCACGGTCGGCGGCCGGTCGACGGGGGCGAGCAGGCGGACCGCGTCGCGCCGGTAGGCGTGCGCGCCGAGCGGACCCGACCGTCCCAGCGCGGCCTCGGCGTCGCCCAGCGCATCGAGCAGCCGCCGCGCCTCGTCCTCGGCGCGCCCGCCCGACCCCAGCAGGGCGACGGTGCTTCCGGGAAAGGTCGCGCGGGCGAGCTCGGAGGCGCGGCCGGCCTCTCCGCCGTCGGCGAGGATCTCCGAGGCGAGGAGCGCGGCGAGGTCGACGACGATCGGGGCGTCGAGTGCTCCGACCGCGGCTCCCGCGCGTACCTCGGCGTCCGGCCAGCCATGCGGTGTGAAGCGGCAAATCCTCATGGGAACCCTCCGTCGATCGCGACCGAATGGCCGTTCCGTTGTGAAGTGCGGTTTATTGCGGGAGCCGTTAATCCGTCGTTACGGATCACGGAGAACAGCCAGGTAACTGGCCGTCCCGTTCGATATCGGCAGTGGATTCGGTCTGTGACTGCTGAGGAGTGGGACTGTGGGCGTCAAGGCGATCGTTCAGCTGTATCCGGTCATCCCGGTCGAGGGCGGGGCCTCCGGTCGCGCGGCCCGGCGACCGCTGGGGCGCGACCGCGACGAGTTCCAGAAGGTCATGCGGGACTGGGCGAGAATCGCCAAGGCCGCGGAGGACCTGGGGTACTGGGGCATCGCCGGCATCGAGCACCATTTCCACTCCGAGGGGTACGAGATCTCCCCGTCCCCCGGAGTGGTCAACGCCTGGCTGGGCGCGCACACCAGCCGGATCAACATCGGCACCAACGGCTACGTGCTGGGCACCCAGGACGCCATCCGGGTGGCCGAGGAGTGCGCCATGCTCGACCACATGCTCGAAGGCCGCTTCTGGACCGGGGTGAGCCGCGGCTACCAGTCGCGCTGGACCGACGTGCTCGGCCAGCACCTGGGCACCCAGGCCACGCTGTCGGACGGCGGCGCGGCCGACAAGGCGAACCGGGGGATCTTCGAGGAGCAGGTCGACCTGATGCTCAAGGCCTGGACCCAGGACTCCTTCGACTTCAACGGCTCCCGGGTCCAGGTGCCGTTCCCCTACGACACCGGTATCGCCGGCTACCCGGCCGCCGACACCGCGTCGCTGATGGGCGCGGTGGACGAGATCGACGGGGACGGGGTGATCCGGAAGATCTCCGTCACCCCGGCGCCGTACCAGCGTCCGCACCCGCCGGTGTTCGTGGCGTCCTCCAGCTCGGAGGAGTCGATCCGGTACTGCGCGCGCAACGGCTTCGTGGTGTGCAGTTTCTCCCCCTCCTCCCGCACCGAGGAGTTCGCCCGCGTGTACGCGGAGGAGGCGGCCGCGGTCGGCCACCCGCTGCCGTTGGGCGCCAACCAGGCCCCGGTGCGGTGGCCGCACATCACCGACTCCCCCGCGGCGTTCGACAAGGCCCTGCTGGACTACGACGCCGACATCTTCGAGCACTTCTACGCGAAGTTCTTCAAGAAGAAGATGGCGATGGGCGACGACGTGGTGCAGGCCGTCAAGGACTCCGGCCTGTTCCTGGGCGGCACCGTCGACCAGGCGCGGGCCCAGTTCTCCGCGGAGTGGGAGCGGGTCCCCTACGAGTACTCGGTGCTGATCTGGCACTGGGCGCAGCAGCCCGCCGACGACGTGATCCGCGAGATGGAACTGATGGCCACCAAGGTCTACCCGGAGATCGGCGGCATGGCCGGTCCGGAGGAGCGTCCGCTGGCGCAGTGGGCCACGACCTGACCCGGCGTCCGCGTACGACCGCCGCCCTCGACCCGGGGCGGCGGCACGGTGCGCCCGCCGTCCGGTGACGGCGGGCGCACCGGGTAACGCCACCCGTAATGCGGTGGCGCTATCAATATGAACCTCAACCACCATTCTCAGATGTCAGCGGACGAGGGCACACCCGCACGCGTGCGCGTCCGCCGCCCGTCTCGCCGTTTCGCGAGGAGTCGTCGTGTTCGAGTTCTTCCCAGGCGACCACGCCTGGTCGTCAACGGTGAACCTGGCCCTGATGGCCGGCGGTTCACTCGGCGACATGGAGTGCTGGCTGGGCCCGCTCCGCGACCTTCCGGCGGCGGACCCCTCGGCGGCGGACCCGCCCCTGACGAGGTTGGATGCCTGGGCCGCCGCCTGGGCGGGGATGGCGCACCGGCAGGAGGAACTCGCCGCCCGGGACCTGAAGGCCGGGTACCCGGCGACGGCGGGGGCGCGCTACCTGCGCGCCTCGGTGTACCACGCGAGCGGGCAGCGGGAGATCCCGCTGGGGCCCGCGAAGTCGGAGAGCTACGCCGCGGCCCTGCAGGCGTTCGGGAACGCGATGGAGTGCGCGGCCCTGCCGCTCGAGCGTGTCCACATCGACTCCCCCGACGGCATGATGCCCGGCTACCTGATCGCGCCGGACGCCGGCGACCCGCGGCCGGTGGTGATCGTCTACGGCGGCCTGGACCTGACCAAGGAACTGATGTACGCCGTGATGGGCACCGCGTTCGCCCGCCGGGGCGTCACCTGCCTGGTCGTCGACACCCCCGGCACCGGGGAGATGGTCCGGCTGCGCGGCGTACCCTCGCGCCCGGACTACGAGGTGCCCACCGCGGCGATCATCGACTACCTGGAGACCCGGCGTGACGTGGACGCCCGGCGCGTGGCCGTGCTCGGCATCAGCTTCGGCGGGTACTACGCGGCCCGCGCGGCGGCGTTCGAGCCGCGGGTCTCGGCCTGCGTCTCGTGGGCCGGCAACTGGGACTGCGGCGCGGTGTGGAGACGACGCTGGGACGACCGCTCCGGGTACGAGCCGGCGTCGTGGTTCCTGCCCTGGGTGCTCGGCACACCGAGCGTGGAGCGGGCCCTGGAACGGTTGGAGGAGTGGACGCTCGCGACCGTGTGGCCGCGGGTGACCCAGCCCCTGCTCATCGTGCACGGGGAGGACGACCGGGAGATCCCGGTCGCCGACGCGCGCCGCGCCTTCGAGGCGGCCGGATCGGAGGACAAGACGCTGCGCGTGTTCGCCTCCGGGGAGAGCGGCGCCGAGCACATGCAGACCGACGACCCGGACCCGACCCTGCGGCTGATCGCCGAGTGGCTGTCGCTGCGGATACCGGCGGAGGCGAGCCTGCCGCCGGAGGCGGGCGACCTGCCCGGGGGGACGAACCTGCGGGCGCCCTCGCCGCAGGCGGTCTGACCCCCGGCTCTGTGCCCCGGCCTCTGATCCCAGGCACAGGAAACACCGACGGAGAAGCGCCCCGCCACCTCGGGGCGCTTCTCCGTCTGTCCGGCCGGGTCTGCGTCGGCCGGGTCTGTCGCGCGAGCCCGCGTCAGTCCGCGGGGCGCCAGAACGGCAGGGACGCCTCATCGTTCAGCGGGACGAAATCGACCTCGACCCGCATCCCGATCCGGACCTCGTCCACCTCGCAGCCGATCACGTTGCCCATGATCCGCGGCCCCTCGTCGAGTTCGACCACGGCGACCGCGTACGGGGTCCACTGGTTGAAGGGGAACGCCCCGTTCTGCCGCACCACGGAGAAGGTGTGCACGACGCCCCTGCCCGCGGTGGTCAGCCAGCCGGGCACGGCGCCGCACTCGACGCAGATCTGCCGGGGGTAGAACTGCCGGTGGGAGCATTCGGGGCACTCCTGCACCAGCAGCTCGCCGCGCAGCGTGGCCTCCCAGTACGGTCGGGTGGAGGCGTCGAGCAGCGGTACCGGGCGGCCCTCCATCGGGGGCGCGTCAGCGGGGGTGGTGGCGTTCGTCATGCCTTGTCCTTTCCGAGGATCACGGTGCCCATCGCCGACAGCCAGCCGCCCGAGCCGCACGCCAGGGCGACCTCGGCGCCCTCGACCTGCGCCTCGCCCCCCTGCCCGCGCAGCTGCCTGGTGGCCTCGATGAGCAGGAAGATGCCGCGCATGCCGGGGTGGCAGGAGCTGAGCGCGCCGCCGTCGGTGTTCAGCGGCAGGGCGCCGCCGAGCTGCAGCGCGCCGGAGGCCGCGAACGGGCCTCCCTCGCCCTTCTTGCAGAACCCGAGGTCCTCCAGCATGAGCAGTGCGGTGATGGTGAAGCTGTCGTAGAGCTGCACCGTGTCGACGTCGTCGGGGGTGAGGCCCGCCTGGGCGAAGGCCTCCTTCCCGCTGCGCTCCGCGGCGGTGCGGGTGTAGTCGGGCATCTGGCTGATGTTCCAGTGCGTCTGCGCGGACGCGGCGCCCAGCACGTACACCGGCGGCTGGCGCAGGTCGCGGGCCCGCTCGGCGGTGGTCACGATCACCGCGCCGCCGCCGTCGGAGACCACGCAGCAGTCCAGCAGGTGCAGCGGGTCGGCGATCATGCGGGAGTTGACCACGTCCTCGACCGTCATCGGCTTGCGGTACTGCGCGTTCGGGTTGAGCGCGGCGTGCGTGCGGCAGGCCACCGCGATCGCGGCCAGCTGCTCGGAGGTGGTGCCGTACTCGTGCATGTGCCGCTGCGCGGCCATCGCGTAGGCGCCGATCAGCGAGTTGCCCCAGGGCGACTCGAACTGCAGGACGCCGGGGACCGCCTCGCCGGGCTTCTTGGCGCCGAAGCCGGGGTTGGTGCCCGACTTGGTGTACAGGTCGGAGCCGTAGACGATGAGCACGTTGTCGCACAGGCCGGCACGGATCGCGGCGGCCGCGTGCTGGACGTGCAGCTCGAAGCTGGAGCCGCCGACGGCGGTGCCGTCGAAGTAGCGCGGGTTGATGCCCAGGATCTCGGCCATGGTGCCGGCGTTGTCGGGCTGCGCGAAGTCCCCCTGGGCGCACATGAACCCGTCGATCTCGCTCTTGGCGAGGCCGCAGTCGGCGAGTGCCCGCTGCGTGGCGAGCACGTGGTGTCCGACCGCGTCGAGATGCGGGGCCTTGGGGTAGTCGCTCAGGCCGATCCCGGCGATGACTGGCGTGCGGTCAACCATGGGTGTGGTCTCTCCTCGTGAGGGTGGTCAGCGGTTGGGAGCCGGCTCGCGCGGGAGGCCGAGGATGCGCTCGGCCATGATGTTGCGCATGATCTCGTCGGTGCCTCCGGCGAGGCGCAGGGACGGCGCGCTCAGCATGAGCTCGGCCCAGACGTAGGTGCCCCACTCGCCGGTGTCGGCGGTCATGCGGGCTCCGAGGACGCGGCCGGCGAGCGCGCCGATGGCGCGTACGTTCTCCGAGTCCATCAGCTTGATGATCGAGGCCTCGGCGCCGGGTTCGCCCCCCGCGGCGCGGGCGGCGGCGCGCGCGGCGGTCCACCGGATGATGTCGCGCCGGATCGCGATCCGCGCGAACTCCGACCGGATGCCGGTGTCGCCTTCGAGGCCGAAGTGCCGGATCAGGCCGAGCAGCCGCTCGACCGGGTCGGAGGCGGGCGGGGAGGTCCGGTAGCCCATGGACGCCCGCTCGTTGCCGAGCGTGGTCATCGCCACCTTCCAGCCGTCGCCGGGCTTGCCGAGCACGTGGCTGTCGGGGACGAACACGTCGTCCACGAACACCTCGTTGAACGCCTCGCCGCCGGTCATCTGGCGCAGCGGGCGGACCTCCACGCCGGGGTCGTGCATGTCGATCATCAGCATGGTGAGGCCGCCGTGCTTGGAAGCCTCGGGGTCGGTGCGGACCAGCATCTCGCCGATGTCGCTGTAGTGGGCGCCGGAGGTCCACACCTTCTGCCCGCTCACCCGCCAGCCGTCGCCGTCGCGGACCCCTCGGCTGCGGACCCCGGCCAGGTCGGAGCCGGCCTCGGGCTCGGAGAAGAGCTGGCAGGCGAGCAGGTCGGCCCGGTACAGCGCGCGGAGGTATCGCTCCTTCACCTCCGGGGTGCCCCAGGCGAGCAGGGTCGGCGCGACGATGTGGTGGCCGACGACGAAGCAGGCCTCGGAGGGCAGCTCGTAGTCGGCGGCCACCTCGTCGAACAGCTCCTGGAAGCGCGCCTCCCGGCCGCCGCCGCCGTACTCGGCAGGGCCGGTGAGCCAGCCGAAACCGGCGTCGAAGAGCTCGCGGCGGAAGGCCGTGGCGGCCTCCACCATCCGCAGTTCCTCCTCGCGGGTCGGTTCTGCGCCGGAGCTCAGCTCGTCGGAGCCGACGCCCCAGCCCTCCTGCGCCTCGGGGAGCGGCTTGGCGTGCGCGTCGAGGAACGCCCGGACGGCGTCCTGGAACGCGGCCTCGCCGGTGGGTGGGTTTTCTGTCTGGTCGCTCACGCTTGCTCCCGCAGCAGACGGTGGAGCACCTTGCCGCTCGCGTTCTTGGGCAGGGTGCCGGTGTGGATTCGGATCTCGTCGGGCACCTTGTACTTCGCGAGGCGGTCCCTGCAGAAGCCCTGGATGCCCTCGGGGGTGGCCTCGGCCGCGGCCGTCTCGGTGAGGACGACGTGGGCTCGCACGGTCTGGCCCCAGTGCGGGTCGGGCACGCCGACGACGGCGCACTCGACCACGCCGGGGTAGGCGGACAGGACCGTCTCGATCTCGATCGGGTAGACGTTCTCACCACCACGGATGATCATGTCGTCCTTGCGGCCCGCCAGGTACAGGTAGCCCTCCTCGTCGAGGTAGCCGAGGTCGCCGCCCTTGAACCAGCCGTTCACCACCACCTGGGCGGTCTTCTCCGGGCGGCCGTGGTAGCCGCTCATCACCATGTCGCTGCGGGTGACGATCTGGCCGACCTCGCCGGTCGGCACCTCCCGGTCCTCGGCGTCCCAGATCCGCAGGTCGATGTTGTAGCCGGGGCGCCCCACCGAATTCAGCAGGTGCGGGTGCCCGTTCAGCGCGCGCAGGTGGTCCTCGGGGGTGAGCACGCTCTGCATGCCCGCCTCGGTGCCGGCGCCGAAGCCGTTGTAGAAGTCGCAGTCCATCACCGCCATCGCCCGCACCAGCAGGTCGGGCGACATCGGCGCGGCACCGTAGAAAACCGACCGCAGCGCGGCGAAGTCGGCCGGGGCGACGTCCGGCTCCCGCAGCAGCGCGCTGATCATGGTCGGTACCAGGAACACGTCGGTGAGGCCCTTGCGGCACCATCTCAGCAGCTCCGCAGGGTCCCACTGCGGAACGATCAGTGACGTCGAGCTTCGCTGGATCGCGTTGAGCACCAGGCCGAGCCCGGCGACGTGGTACAGCGGGGAGGCCGAGTAGCGGAACTCGTCCCGCAGGAAGCGGTACTCCAGGACCGCGTTGGAGACCATCGTCTTCCACATGCGGTGCGACTGCATCACGCCCTTGGGCAGGCCGGTCGTGCCGCTGGTGAAGGCGAGCGCGACCACGTCCTCGTCCTCGACCACGGCCGGTGTCGGGTCTCCGGCCGCGCCGAGCTCCAGGATCTCCTCCAGCGGGACGGTCCCCTCGATCGCCGTGCCGCGGCCGATCACGTGCGCCAGCTGCGGCAGCTCCGGCCGGGACCGCAGCACGTCGGGCGCGTACCGTTCGCCGACGAAGATCCAGGACGCCTCGGCGGTGCGCAGCAGGGTGGTGATCTCGGCGGGCGACAGCCGGTAGTTCAGCGGCACCGCCACCGCGCCGAGCTTGAACAGGGCGAGGAGGATCTCCACGTACTCCGGCGAGTCGGTGTCCAGGATCGCGACCCGCTCACCCTGCCGCAGGCCCGTCTCCTGCATGCCGCGGGCGAGCCGGTGCACCCGGTCGCGGACCTCGGCGAAGGTGCGTGAGCCTTCCGCGGTGACGAAGCACTCCCGGTTCGGGGAGCGCCGCGCGGCCATGTCGATCCACTCCCCGATCCGGATCCCCGACAGGCGCTGCCCGGTCAGCGGGACCGGGCGGGTGCGCTGCTCGGCCATCTCACTTCCCCAGCATCTCGGCGAGGAGCTCCATCTCGGCCATGCTGTTGCCCGGCACCTGGTAGCCGGTGTCGTCGAAGATCTCGGTCAGGTGGTCGCGGACGTCCTCGGCGCTGAGGGAGTCGTTGACATAGCCGCGGGTCATGCCGACGAACACCCTGGCCACCCGTCCGGCGCCCGCGCTGAGCACCTCGCCGGACAGCTCGCACGAGTCGTGGCACAGGTAGGCGACCACGGACGAGACCAGTGCGGGGTCCATCTTGTCGGCGATCGGGTTCTCGAAGCCCTCGGTCATCCGGGTGAGCGCCACCGGGCCGATCGCGTTCGCCTTGATGTCGTACTTGCGGCCCTCGATCGCGAGGACCTTGATCAGCCCGATCAGGCCCATCTTGGCCGAGGCGTACGACGCCTGGCCGAAATTGCCGTAGAAGCCGGCCGAGGACGAGGTCACCACGACGCGTCCGAAGCCCTGCTCGCGGAAGACCCGCCAGGCCGGGCGGGTGACGTTGAAGGCGCCCTTCAGGTGCACGTCCAGCACCGGGTCCACGTCGTCGGGGCCGGTGTTGTGGAATGTCTTGTCGCGCAGGATGCCGGCGTTGTTCACCACGACGTCCACCTGCCCGAACGCGGAGAGCGCGGTCTGGATCAGGGCCTCGCCGCCCTCGGTGGTGGCGACGGAGTTGACGTCGGCCACCGCGGTGCCGCCGAGCGCCTCGATCTCCTTCACCACGATCGCCGCCCGGCCGCTCTCGACGCCGTCTCCCGACAGGGACGTGCCCATGTCGTTGACGACGACCCTCGCGCCGCGGCGCCCCAGTTCGAGAGCGTGGGCCCGGCCGAGCCCTCCGCCCGCTCCCGTGACCACGGCGACCCGGCCGTCGAAGCTAAGATCCACGGTGACTTCCTCCTCTGGCTGTGGCCCCATACCGGTGTCGGCTCGGCATCGGTAGGAACGATCGCCCATGGGGAGTTACTGTGGGCGTTACGGCTCTCGCCGCTCATGCCGAGTGCACATCCCCCTCCTAACGTCCTGGCCATGAGCGGACTTCAACAACTGGCCGACGCGACCGCGGCGTTCACCGGCCTCGCCGAGGAGCACGAGGAGTTCCGGGACAGCGTGCGGTCGTTCGTGGAGCAGGTCTCCCCGGAATCACAGGTACGCCGCCTGATGGACACCGAGCCGGGTTACGACCCGCGGGTGTGGCGGCAGATGGCCGAGCAGCTCGGCCTGCAGGGAATCGCGATCCCCGAGCGCTTCGGCGGCTCGGGGGCCTCCTTCCTCGAACTGGGCGTGGTGCTCGAGGAGACGGGCCGTGCCCTGCTGGGCGGGCCGTTCTTCGCCACCGTGGTGCTCGCCGCCAACGCCCTGCTCCTGTCCGGCGACGAGCGGGCGCAGCAGGACTTCCTGCCGGGGATCGCCGCCGGTGACACGATCGCCTCGGTGGCGATCACCGAGTCGTCCGGGTCCTGGTCGCCCGGCGACATCGCGCTGCGGGCGTCGCACGAGGACGACGTCTGGCGGCTGTCGGGAACCAAGTCGTTCGTACTGGACGGGCACACGGCCGATCTGCTGCTGGTCTTCGCCAGAAGCGACGCCGGGCTCTCGCTGTTCGCCGTCTTCGGGGAGGCGTCCCGGCTGACCAGGACGCAGCTGCCGACGATGGACAGGACGCGCCGGCAGGCGGTGCTGGAGTTCGACCGGACCCCGGCCCGGCTGATCGGCGAGGAGGGCGGCGCGGGTCCCGTGCTGGAGCGCCTGCTGGACCTGGCCGCGGTCGGCCTCGCCGCCGAGCAGGTCGGCGGCGCCCAGCGGTGCCTGGAGATGTCGGTCGAGTACGCCAAGGTGCGCACCCAGTTCGGCCGGCTGATCGGCTCCTTCCAGGCGATCAAGCACCGGTGCGCGGACATGCTGACGGCGGTCGAGTCGGCCCGGTCGGCGGCGCACTACGCGATGTACGCGGCCGGGGAGGACCTGCCGGAGCTCCCGGTGGTCGCCGCCCTGGCCAAGTCCTACTGCTCGGAGGCCTACACCATGGTGGCGGGCGAGAACATCCACGTGCACGGGGGCATCGGGTTCACCTGGGAGCACCCGGCACACCTGTACTTCAAGCGGGCGGCGTCCTCGGCGCTGCTCTTCGGCGACCCCGACCATCACCGGGCCAGGTACGCCGACGGGGTGGGACTGTGAGCGCGCAGCCGGTCATCGCGGGCGACGACCTGCGCAGCGTGATGGCCTGCTTCGCCACCGGGGTGGTCGTGGTGACCGCCTCGGGGACGGACGGCCCGGTGGGGATGGCGGTGAACTCGTTCGTCTCGGTGTCGCTGGACCCGCCGCTGGTGTTGTTCTGCGCGGCGCGCACCTCGACCACCTGGCCGGCGATCCAGGCCGCCGGGCACTTCTGCGCCAACGTGCTCACGGCCGACCAGGAAGGGCTGGCCAGGCAGTTCGCCCGCCGCGGCGACCGGTTCGCGGGCGTGCCGCACAGCCCGGGCAGGACCGGCGCCCCCGTGCTGAGGGACGTGCACGCGCACGTGGAGTGCACGATCGTCGAAACCTACGAGGCCGGCGACCACACCCTGGTGCTCGGCCGGGTGCTGGAGCTCGCCGCCGACGACGAGGCCGCGCCGCTGCTCTTCTACCGCAGCGCCTACCGGCTGTTCTGACCACGATCCCGATGGACTCGACGAAGGAGTGACAAGTGGTTGCCGCGATCCGCAATGCCGAGTGGTGCGCCTGGTTCCCCGAGGACTACCGGTGGTCGTACAACGTGATGCTGGTGTTCGCCGTGGTGCCGACCGGCGGTGCCGAGGTCGGTGAGATCGACCGGGTCTGCCGGCGGCTCGCCGGTCACGTGGGCGACGACGAGCGCTGGTTCCGCGAGTGGGGCGCGATGGGCGACCACGTCCGGGGCCTCGCGGAGAAGGCCGAGGCGCGGGGCGACCGCCGTGCGGCCGTCGCGCACTACCGCCGGGCCACCAGCTACTACTTCGCCGCGGAACGGTTCCGTTTCCCCAAGGACGAGGAGGCACTGACCTCCTACCGGGCGATGACGGACTGCTTCCGGCGCGCCGCCGAGCTGGACGACCGGTACACGATCGAGCACGTGGAGATCCCGTACGAGGACACCGCGCTGCCCGCGATCTTCATCTCCGCGGCCTCCTCGCCCGGCGACCGGCGGCCCGCGGTGCTGTTCATGAGCGGGTTCGACGGCAACAAGGAGCACAACTGGTTCCTCGGCGCCGAGGACCTGATCGCCCGTGGCGTCTCGGTACTGTCGCTGGACAGTCCCGGCGTCGGCGAGGCCGTCCGCTTCCGCGGCATTCCGCTGCGGCACGACTACGAGGTGGCCGGCGGCGCGGCGATCGACTGGCTGGAGGGCCGCTCGGACGTGGACGCCGACCGGATCGGCGTGATGGCGCTCAGCCTGGGCGGCTACTACGCCTCGCGTTGCGCCAGCATGGAGCCCCGGTTCAAGGCCTGCGTCGCCTGGGGCGCGATCTGGGACTACCACCGGATCTGGCGCGAGCGGATCGAGGCGGCGTACGCCAAGCAGCTGCCGGTCCCCGGCGAACACCTGGTCTGGTCCACCGGGACCTCCTCCAACACCGAGGCGCTGCGGCTGCTGGAGGACTTCCGGCTGGCCGACGTGGTGCCCCGGATGACGTGCCCGTTCCTGCTCGCGCACGGCGAGGACGACCAGCAGGTGCCGGTGTCGGACGCCCACCTGCTGTACGACGCCTGCGGCTCCGCGGACAAGACATTGCGGATCTTCACCAACGAGGAGGGGGCCGCGCAGCACTGCCACATGGACAACCTGTCGATCGCGGTGCCCGAGATCAACGGCTGGCTCGCCGACCGGCTCGGCGCCTCCGCCGGATAACGGCCCTGCGAAGGCGCAGGTTCGGATAACGACCGGCTTAACGGCGGGCTGCCTAGCGTGCTCCTGTCGGAGAGCGGTCGCTCCACCCACGATTCACCACGACCGCCGTGCCCGGCACGACCCATCTGGAGATTTCGATGACCACTGGTAAGCCCCGCCCGCTCATCTCGGTCGACTCCCACGTCGTGGAGCCGAAGGACCTCTGGCTCAAGCGGCTGCCGCAGCGCTTCCAGCACCAGGCACCCCAGGTCCAGTCCACCGACAAGGGCGACTTCTTCATCGTGCCCAACACCGGGATGTCGCCCAAGCCGGTCGGCACCGAGGGCGCAATGATCAACACAAAGATCAACAGTGTGATCACCAAGCCCACCGGTTACCGCTTCGAGGACCAGCGGCCCGGCGCGTACGACCCGGTCGCCCGGCTGGAGGACCAGGACAGCCAGGGCATCCTCGCCGAGATCGTCTACCCGGGCTGGCTGATCGTGCACAGCATCCCCGACTTCGAGCTCAAGGTCGCCTGCGTGCGCGCGTACAACGACTGGCTGTTCGAGGAGTTCTGCTCGCACAACCCCGACCGGCTGATCGGCGCGGTCGCGCTCCCGGTCGGCCCCGGCTCCGTCGAGCCCGCGATCGAGGAGGCCAGGCGCTGGGCCGAGCGCGGCGCCAAGACCTTCCTGCTCCCGCAGGCGGTCCCCGGCATGGCCTGGGGCGACGACCACTGGGAGCCGCTGTGGTCGGTCCTGGAGGAGATCGGGCTGCCCGTCGGGTTCCACCAGGCCGCCGGTCAGGTGGCCATGTTCAACGACAAGACCACCCCCGGCGTGTTCTGGACCACCGCCGTCGGCAACAAGATCAGCCTGGGCTGGGTGTTCATGCAGCTGGTCTACGGCGCGGTCCCCGAGCGCCACCCGAACCTGCGGTTCATCCTGGTCGAGGGCGGCATCGGCTGGATCGCCTTCCAGCTCAACACCATGGACCACCTGTTCAACGACCACCACCGCTGGACGATCCCCGAGCTGGCGATGAAGCCCAGCGACTACTTCAACCGCAACTTCTGGGCCACCTTCGAGGACGACCGGCCGGGCATCCTCACCCTGCCCATGCTGGACGAGAAGCGGCTGATGTGGGCCGGGGACTATCCGCACACCGAGGGCAACTTCCCCTACTCGCAGGAGCAGGTCGCGCACGACTTCCAGGGCATCGACGAGTCGGTGGTCTCCGCGATCACCCACGACAACGCGATCGACCTGTTCGGCCTCTCGCTGCCGAGGCTCGTCAAGGCCTGACGGTGGTGCCCCGGGCCGTCAGGGCCTGGCGGTGCCCCTGTTCGTCAGGCCCTGACGACGCTCCTCGCCCGTCAATGCCCTGCTCGTCAGGCCCTGACGACGCTCCTCGCTCCGTCAATGCCTGACGGTCTCCGGCCCTCGACGGCTCTCGATGTCCGACGGGCTCCCGGCCCGTCGAGGTCCGACGGGCGCGTCCGGATCCGGCGGCGGTCGTGACGACCGCCGCCGGACCGCTTCCCCGGCCCGCGTCCACGGCCCGGGCGACGGGCTCGGAAGGCCGCGGGGTCAGCTCCCGCGCAGCTCGCTGACGAGCTGCCGGGTCGTCGGTGTCGGTCCCACTCCGAGCTCGGCCAGGGCCTTGGTGAGCCGCTGGAACTCGGCCAGCACCGCGTGCGGCGCGCCCAGCGCCCCCTCCACCTGCATCCGTACGCAGTAGGCGGACTCGCAGAACGGATCCCGGTTGATCGCGAACGAGGCCGCCCGCCTGGCACGCTCCAGGTAGCCGAGCGACAGCGCCACCTCGGCGGCGTCGACCGCCGCGTTGACGATCATCACCTCCAGCTCGTGCCGGCGTTCCTCGGCCCACTCCAGCTCGCTCTCCGGCAGGTAGGGCCCCTCGACCAGTTCCAGCGTCGACTCGATCCGCTCCAGCCGCTCCGCGCCGCGCAGCCCGTACGCGTCCTTGATCATCCGTTCGAAGCGCAGGTCGGTGCTGTCCACGTACAGGCCGTCGGCCCAGCGGACATGGCTCTGCGAGGTCCTGGCGAGGTTCACCCCGGTCGCCTGGCGCAGCTTGTGCACCACCTGGCGGAAGTAGTTGCCGCCTCGGCGCGGGTCGGCGTCGGGGAAGAGCCGTTCCTGCAACCGGTGCCGCTCCACGCCCTCGGGATGCAGCGTGAGGTAGGCGGCCAGCTCCAGCACCTTGGTCCGGCGCGAGCAGCGCGGCACGCCATCCACGATCAGGTCGAGCACCGGGCCGTGCGTGTGCACGTCGACCACGATCACCCGCTCGGAGGCCGCGACCGGCTGGCGCTTGCGCGCCTCCGGCGGCTGGTGGCCGACCAGCTGACGCCAGCGGGTGCCGCCGGCGTCGTTCTCGATCTGGCGGCGCAGCACCCCCGGCACATCGTTCAGCGCGTTCTTCAGGACGAACAGGCAGCCGATCGCGTTCGCGGTCTCGTAGGCGAGCTCGACCGAGGCCGACGCCGCCTCGGCGTTGCCCAGCCGGGCCTCGGCCTCGGCCAGGTAGGTGGCGGCGAAGGGCAGCATCAGGGTGCGGCCCGCCGCCCGCATCGCCTCGGTGGCGCTGCGCAGCACCCGCGCGGCGTCCTCCGGCCGGTCGATCCGCAGGTAGGCCAGGCCCTGGAAGGTCTGGCCCCACTCGGCGTAGCAGCGGTTGCCGCTCGCGGCCGAGCGGCTGATCGCGTCGGCCAGGGTCATCCGGGCGTCGTCCACCCTGCCCAGGGTGAGCTGCAGGACGCCGACCACGACCTCGAAGCAGGGCTCCCAGCCGAACCGGGTCCTGCGGCTGTGCTCGACCGCCGACTCGGCGGCCCACAGCGCCTTCTCCGTCTGCCCCTCGGCCCACAGCAGCCACGCCTCGTGGAAGAACCACAGGTCGGTGTGCGCGCCGAACTTGATCGTCTCGGGAACCTCGTCCAGCAGCTCGCGGGCGAGCGCCAGCTCGCCGCGCCAGACCAGGGCGAGCAGCGGGTGCGGGGTGCGGAAGAACGAGCGCGGCGGCCAGTCGCCCTCCTCGGGCAGCATCCGCAGCAGCTGGTCCAGCCTCCCCTGCACCAGCAGCCCCCAGGAGTACACGCGCTCGCTGTCCACCCAGTCCCTGCCGGGCGGGGAGGCGACCGGCTCGCGGCCCGCCACCGCCTCCAGTTCGTAACGGACCGCCTCGGCCCTGAAGTCGCCCTCGTAGTTGCGGATCAGCTCAAGCGCCTGGGCCGGGCGCCACTGCATGGCGTATCCGACGAACGCGACCGCGCCGGGGTCGGACTTGGCCACGTCGCCGAGCATGCCCTCCTGGTGCAGCCTGCCGATCAGCGCCTGCGCCTCGGGGATGCGCCGCACCCCGTACAGCGCGCGCAGCAGGGCGCCGAGCAGGACCGGCCGGGACTCGACCACCTGGATGCCGAACGTCTCCAGCCAGCGCAGCAGGACCCGCCAGTCGGCGCGGGCGGACAGCGCGGCGACGGCGCTCTCGGCCACGTCCGCGGCCTTCTCCACCTCCCCGGCCTCCAGGTAGGTCTCGACCGCGTCCTCGTGCATCCCGGTCTCCTCCAGGAGCCGGGCGTAGCGGCTCTGCAGGCCGGGCAGCTCGCCGGGCAGCCGCGCCTGCAGCTGCTCGCGCAGGTACTGGCGGAACCGGGGGTGGTAGACGAGCGCGCGGTCGGCCTTGGTCGCCGGCAGGTGCCGCGAGCCGAGTGACTGCCACAGCCGGTAGCCGTCCTCGCCGCAGAGGGCGACCGCGGCCCGCGCGGTGACGATGGCCGGGATCGAGGTGCGGAGCAGGAAGTCCTGCTCCTCCTGCGGGAGGCGGGCCAGGATCTCCCTGGAGACGAAGCCGGCCAGCGCGTCCGGCCCGTTCTCGGACTTGAGGCCGGGGACGATGTCGAAGGCGACGGCGGCGATCCAGCCCTTGGTGGCCTCCATCAGCGGCGCCGGGTCCCGCCCGTCCTGACCGTGCGCGGCGAGCAGCGTGCGGGCCTCGTCCATGTCGAGGGCGAGGTCCTCGCCGCTCATCCTGGCGATCCTGCCCTGCATCATCATCCGGCCGATCGGGCCGCTCAGGTCCTCGCGGCTCAGGATGACCGTACGGACACCCGGCGGCAGGTAGTCGAGGAAGATACCGAGCACGGCGAGCGCCTCGTCCGCGTCCACCAGCCACTCGCAGTCGTCCAGGACGAGCAGCAGGGAGGTGTCGGCGACGCTCTCGGCGAGCATCGCGGCCACCTCGGTCGTCGGGAAGCCCTCCGCCAGGGCGGACTCCACCGTCCTGGGCGCCTCGGGATTCAGGCCGGACAGCGCCTCGGCCAGGTAGACCATCAGCCGGGACGGGCTGCGGTCGCCGGCGTCGAGGGTGAGCCAGGCCAGCGGCCAGCCGAGTCGCGTGGCGAACATCCGGGTCTGCACGGTCTTGCCCGAGCCGGCCGCAGCGAAGATCACAATTGTCTCGTGAGACACCAGGAAGGCGGCGAACTGTTCGTCCAGCCGGTCCCTGGTGATCGTCCCACGCGGCAGTCCAGGGGGTTGGACCTTGTGACTCAAGATCATGCCAGCCTCAGTTCACCAGAACGTAGCTTCGCGGCAACTTCACCGAAACCCCCGTCGAGTGAAGCCGCACTTCAATCAAGTGCTATGGCAATACTTATGTCAAGAGTGTTGCCGTTTTTAATACCCTTTTCGACACATTATGGGCTTTATTGATCACTGCGATCTAAGTAACGGATAGTGAGGATCGCCGCCGGCTTCCAGCGGTCCCCGCCTGTCGATGCTGCGCCGCCGGGCGTCACCTCGGCCATCACCCGGGCCACCCCCGTGACGACCCCCGATCCGGCCCCGGGCCCATAACGGCGGTGGTAACGCCGGGTGGGGTGAGGTGACCGTAGCGCCACCCTTCCCGTACGCGAACGGAGCCCTTCGGTGTTCTACTACTTCCCGGACAACTACATGTGGTCCTCGGCCTTCAACCTCGCCCTGATGGCGGGCGGCTCACTCGGCGAGATGAACCGGTGGCTGTCGCCGCTGCGCGAGGGCGAGCCCGACAACGAGGCCTGGGGCAAGGCGTGGGCGGGGATGGCCGAGCAGCAGGAGACGCAGGCCGCGGAGGACCTCTCCGCCGGGCTGCGCCGCAGCGCCGGCCTCCGCTACCTGCGCGCCTCGGTCTACCACGCCAGCGGCGAGCGGCAGATCCCCCCGGGCCCCGAGAAGAGCGCGAGCTACCAGGCATCGCTGGACGCCTTCGAGAAGGCGATCGAGCTGGTGCCGCTGAACGTGGAGCGGATCGAGGTGGACTCGCCCGACGGCGTACTGCCCGGCTACCTCATCCCGGCCAGGACCGCCGAACCCGCCCCGGTCGTGATCTTCTACGGCGGCTTCGACGTCACCAAGGAGTTCCTCTACGGCTTTATCGAGGAGGAGTTCGTCCCCCGGGGCATCAGCTGCCTGGTGATGGACAGCCCCGGCGTGGGCGAGCCGCTGCGGCTGCGCGACGTACCCTCGCGCCCCGACTACGAGGTGCCGACCGCTGCCGTGATCGACTACCTGGAGACCCGCTCCGACGTGGACGCGAGCCGGATCGGCGTGATGGGGATCAGCCTCGGCGGCTACTACGCGCCGCGGTCGACCGCGTTCGAACCCAGGATCAAGGCGTGCGCCGCCTGGGGCGGCATCTGGGACTGGGGCGCCACCTGGGAGAAGCGCTGGGCGACCCGGTCCAAGACCGTGTCCGTGCCGTGGTTCCAGCTGCCCTGGGTGATGGGTACCGACACCATGGAGGCCGGCCTGGAACGCGTCAGGCAGTGGACGCTGGTGGACGTACTCCCCAAGATCACCCAACCGCTGCTCATCGTGCACGGCGAGAACGACCGCCAGGTCGCGGTCGAGGACGCGCACAAGGCCTACGCGGCGGCCGGTTCCACGGACAAGACGCTGCGGATCTTCACGGTCGCCGAGGGCGGCGCCGAGCACTGCCAGACCGACGAGCCCGACCCGGCCCGCCAGCTGATCGCCGACTGGTTCGGACAGCGCTTCGGCACCCTGCCCGCGCAGGACTGACCCGCCGCCGTCCACGGGTTCACGAGGGTTTCGTGAGGGTTTCGTGAGAATGAGGAGACATCGGGATGAGCACTGACACCGGCGGCGGGTCCGCACGCAAGGTGACGCTCGACGACGTGCACGCGCTGTGCGACCGGTACCGGAACTGGGGCAGGTGGGGCCCGGACGACCAGCTCGGCACACTCAACCACATCGAGCCGGAGATGGTCGTCGCCGCGGCGGGACTGGTCCGGCAAGGCAAGATCATCTCCTGTGCGCTGCCCTACGACGGCAACGGCCCCCAGAACGGCTGGGGCGGACGGGTCAACCCGCTGCACTTCATGCTGCAGGACGGCGGCGACGCGGCCATCGGCGCACAGGACCACATGGCCCGGCTGAGGTACGCCGACGACGCGATCTACATGCCCCTGCAGTCGGGCACCCAGTGGGACGCGCTGTCGCACGTGTTCTACGACGGCAAGATGTACAACGGCTACGGGCAGGAGCACGTCTCCAGCACCGGGGCGGAGAAGAACGCGATCCACCTGATGACCGAGAAGGTCGTCGGGCGCGGCGTGCTGCTGGACATCCCCCGCCACCGCGGCGTGCCCTGGCTGGAGCCGGGGCAGGGGATCGACAGCGCCGAACTGGCCTCGTGCGCCGAGTCCCAGGGGGTCGCCGTCGGTCGCGGTGACTTCGTGCTGGTCAGGACCGGTCACATGGCGATGTGCCGGGAACAGGGCGCCTGGGGCGGATACGCCGCGGGCGACGCCCCCGGCCTCACCCTGGACTCGGCGCACTGGATCTGCGGGAACGAGATCGCCGGGGTCGCGACCGACACCTGGGGCATGGAGGTGCGGCCGAACGAACTGGAGGAGATCTTCCAGCCGGTGCACATCGTGCTGCTGGTCAACGCGGGACTGCTGATCGGCGAGATCTTCGACCTGGAGAAGCTCGCCGAGGACTGCGCGGGCGACGGCGTGTACGAGTTCATGTTCGCCGCGGGGCCGCTCCCGTTCACCAAGGCGGTCGGCTCGCCGCTCAACCCGATGGCGATCAAATGAACATCGACGAACTCGACCGGCTCCCGGTCGCCTGGGAGCCCGACCCCGCCGACTTCCCCGCCACCCCGCTGGGACGGATGGCGGCCAGGCACGGAATCGCCACCTTCGAGGAGGTGGCGGCCCGCGCCGCCGCCGACCCCGAGTGGTTCTGGGGCGCCGCCGCCGACGACGTGCTGCGCTGGCGGCGACCGTACGACACGGTGCTCGACCTGTCGGACGGCCCGCAGTTCCCGCACTTCTTCAAGGGCGGCGGGCTCAACTGGGCCGACTACGCGGTGGACCGGTGGGTCGAGGAGAACCGCGGCGACGACGAGGCGATCGTCTGGGAGGGTGACGACGGCTCGGTCCGCACCGTCACCTACCGCGAACTGAAGGAGCGCATCGACCGGGCCGCGGGCGCGTTCACCGCGCGCGGCGTCGGCGTGGGCGACGTGGTCGCGCTGTACCTGCCGATGGTGCCCGAGGCCGTGGTGGTCGTGCTCGCCGCCGCCAAGATCGGCGCCGTCGTGGCACCGTTCTTCAGCGGCTTCGGCCCCACCCCGGTGCGCGAACGGCTGCTGGACTCCGGCGCGAAGCTGATGGTCACCGCGGACGGCTTCGAGCGCCGGGGCAGGCTCGTCCCGATGAAGGAGACCTTCGACGAGGCCGCCGAGGGCCTGTCGGAGCTGCGTACCGTGCTGGTGGTGCGCCGGCTGGGCCGGGACGCCCCGATGACCGCGGGCCGCGACGAATGGTGGGACGAGGCGCTCGCCGCGGCCGAGCCCGTCGCGGAGACCCCGGTCCTGGACGCCGAGACCCCCTGCATCCTGCTGTACTCCTCGGGCAGCACCGGCCGGCCCAAGGGCTGCCTGCACACCCACTCCGGCCTGCCGTTCAAGTTCGCGCAGGAGGCGAGACACGGGTACGGCATGGACAGGGGCGACCGGCTGCTGTGGCTCACCGACATGGGCTGGGTGATGGGCGTCTACACGATCACCGCCGCCCTCACCAACGGCGCCACCGCCGTGCTGTACGAGGGCACCGCCGACCACCCCACGCCCGACCGGCTCTGGTCGCTGGTCGAGCGGCACCGGGTGACGGTGCTGGGCGTCTCCCCCACCCTGGTCAGGATCCTGGCCGGCCTGGGCGACCGGTGGCCGGACGCGCACGACCTGCCCGACCTGCGGGCGATCTGCAGCACCGGCGAGCCGTGGAACCTGGAGCCGTGGTGGTGGTGCTTCCGCCACGTGGGCAAGGGGCGGACGCCGATCGTCAACATGAGCGGCGGCACCGAGTGCGGCGCGTCCATCGTGAGCGGCTCGGTGCACCGGCCGATCAAACCCGCCGGGTTCTCCGGCCCCACCCTGGGCATGGCGGCCGACGTGTTCGACCCCGACGGGCGCTCGGTCCGGGGCGAGGTGGGCGAACTGGTCGTGCGTGGCCCGTGGCCGGGCATCACCAAGGGCTTGTGGGACGGCCCCGAGCGGTATCTGCGGACGTACTGGAGCCGCTACCCGGGCACCTGGCAGCAGGGCGACTTCGCCTACGTCGACGCCGACGGGCACTGGTTCCTGCTGGGCCGCTCCGACGACACCATCATGCTGGCAGGCAAGCGGGTCGGCCCCGCCGAGATCGAGTCGCTGCTCGTCGACGACCCCGAGGTGGTCGAGGCGGCGGCGGTCGGCGTCCCCGACGAGCTGAAGGGCGAGGCGCTGGTCTGCTTCGTCGTGCTCGCAGAAGGCGCCGACCCGGCCCTGGTGCTGCCCAGGCTGGAGGCGTCGGTGGTGGCGAGGGAGGGCAAGGCGACCCGGCCCAAGGCGGTGCACGCGGTGCCCGCGCTGCCGAAGACGCGCAACGGGAAGGTGATGCGGCGGGTGGCGCGGGCGGTCTACATCGGGGCCGACCCGGGCGACGTGACCGCGCTGGAGAGCCCGGAGCCGCTCGCCTCACTGCCACGGCAGGCGAGCACCACCTGACCCACGCACGCCGACGGCGCCCCCGCGACTCGCGGGGGCGCCGTCGGCGTTGCGGTGATCCATCCGGCTCATCCGGCTCATCGCGCCAAGGCGCCCGGCCGATCACGAGTACTCCGTCGACGACGCTGCCGTCGACGTCGCGCGTGCGGAAACGCCCCGACCGGTCACGGGTGCACCGTTCGCGACCCGCGGTCGCCCGTCATGCCGGAAGGCGCCCCGGCCGGTCAGCCGGGGCGCCATGGTCACGGCCGGTCAGCCGGCCGGGGCGAGGAGGGCGCGCTTCTCCGCCACGATCTCGGCGAGGGCCTCCTCCAGCGGCCAGCGCGTCTCGTAGCCGTAGTCCCGCCGGAAGTACGTGTCGTCGAAGTTCATCGGCCAGCGGTGGTCGGCGTCGGCGGGCTCGATCCTGGCGCCGGGGATCAACCCGCGCGCGATCTCCGCCATCTCCCCGACGCTGCGGTAGTCGCCGCGCACGTGGTAGGCGTTGTGCAGAGGCTCGGGCCCCTGGCTCGCCCGGACGAACGCGTCGGCCGTGTCGTGGATGTACACCATGTTCATCATCGACCCGGAGTGGAACGCGGGCCGGCCCGTCTCACCGGCCAGCGGCTTGGTGACCAGCTCGTCGATCAGTCGGCGGGCGGTGCCGATCAGGCAGGCGGCGCCGTAGGCCAGGCCGATCCTGATCGAGGTGTTCATCACGCCCAGCGAGCTCCGGTAGTACTCGCCCATCGTCTCGCCGAAGACCTTGCTGCCCTCGTACACGTCGCCGGCGTGGATCCTGGCGTCCTCGGTGATCGGCTCCCCCGCGCCGTACTCGGCCGGGTCGAACAGGGCGGCGCTGCTCGCCAGCACCGTGCGCTCCACGCCGAGCAGCCTGGCCGCCTCCAGCACGTTGTAGGTGCCGACGATGTTCGACTGGATGCACTGCCCGCGCTGCGCCGCCGACCGGTCGTGCAACTCGGCGGCGAGGTGGATGATCCGGTCCGCCCGGTGCGTGCTGACCAGGTCGGCGACGAGCGCGAAGTCGGTGACGTCCCCCTCGACGAAGGTGAGCGCGTCCGGGGCGCCGGACGGCTCGGCCGCCCACTCGGGCCGCCGGTCGAGCGCGACGACCCGGTGGCCGTCGCGCAGCAGCCGGTCGACGACGTACGAGCCGATGAACCCGGTCGCGCCGGTGACCAGATAGGTCATCGTGATTACTCCTGACTTTCAAGGGATTGAGGAAGTGCGGGGAGAGGGTGCGTCACGCGGTGCTCGGGCGGTATCCGGCGTCGACCTGGAGCGCGGCACCGGTGACCGAGCGGGCGTCGTCCGAGGCCAGGTAGGCGAAGGCCGCCGCGACCTCCTGCGGATCGATCATCCGGCCGAGCGCCGTCCTGGCCGCGTACCTCGCCTCCAGGCCGTCGTCCGCCGCGCCCGCCGCCGCGAAGATCGCGGTCTTCGCCGGACCCGGCACGACCGCGTTGACCCGCACCCCGTCGGGGCCGTACGCGAGGGCGAGCGAACGGGTCAGGTGCACCACGGCCGCCTTGGCCAGCCCGTACGCCGGGGCGCCGGGGGTGGGCCACAGCGCCGCCGCCGAGGCCGTGTTCAGGATGACGCCACCGCCGCGTGGCCGCATGGTCGCAAGGGCCGCGCGGCAGCCGTACCAGACCCCGGCCACGCAGATCCGCCACAGGCGCTCGAAGTCCTCGTCCGCGCCGTCGGCGTCGATCGGGCCGCCGGCGATGACGCCGGCGTTGTTCACCGCGATGTCGCACCGGCCGAAACGGTCCACGGCCGCCGTGAAGACGGCCTCCACCTGCTCGGCGCTGCCGACGTCGGTGCGCTGGAACACCACCCGCTCTCCCGAGGGGTCGATCTCGGCGGCGACGGCGGCGGCAGACTCGGCGAGGTCGGCGAGCACCACCGAGGCGCCCTCGGCGAAGAAGCGCTCGACCGTGGCGCGTCCGATGCCCGAGCCGCCGCCGGTGACCACGGCCGTACGACCGTCCAGCCGCCCGCTCACGGCGCCGGTCACAGGGCCGGTCACAGGGCCGGTCGCGGTGCCGGTCACAGGGCCGGTCGCGGAGCCTGCCATGGGGTCGGTCACGACGCACCGCCCGACGGGCGCAGGTGCTTGTCCAGGAAGGCCTCGGCGATCTCGGCTGTGGTGTCCGTCAGCGGTCCCATCGGCCCGCCGTGGCCGCCCTCCGGCGGCAGGTGCAGCTCCTTCGGCTCCCCGGCCCGTGCGTACACGGCCCGGGAGTGGTCGGCGGAGATCACCGTGTCGTCGACCGGAGTGATCAGGCACAGCGCGCGCGGCGCGATGGCGGGCGCGAGGCTCTCCGGCGAGAAGTCCAGCGCCAGCCGGACGTTCTCCAGCGGGTATCCCTCGGGGTAGACCGACTGGATGAACGCGGCCTCGGCGTCGAGGGCCGGGCTCGGCGGCAGCGGCATCAACACCGACAGCGGCACCCGCTCCCCCACCCCGGTACGCGCACCCTCCGCGCCGTCCCCTCCGGACCCGTTGCGCGCCCGCTCCGCGTCGTCGCGATCCAGCCGCGCCAGCAGCGCGGGCAGGTCCGCCCCGTGCAGTTCCTCCAGCCAGCGCCGCCCGTCGGCGAGCGGGACCAGCGAGAGGCACGCCTTCAGCCGCTCGTCGGCGGCCGCGGCGGCGACCGCGATCGCCCCGCCGAAGCTGGCGCCCATCACGCCCAGCGCCGAGCCGTCGATCTCCGGCCGTCCGGCCAGGTAGGTCGCGGCGGCGGAGACGTCGCGTACCTGCTCGGCCGGGTCGCAACGCAGCCGGACACCCTCGCTGTCGCCGAAACCGCGGTGGTCGATGGCGAGGACGGCGTACCCGCGCTGGGCGAGCCGCCCGGCGAGCGGCAGCACGCGGAAGTTCACCGCGCCGCTCCAGCCGTGGCTCGCGACGAGGGCCGGTACCGCCCCGGCCCGCTCCCTCGGCGTCACCAGGACGCCGCGCAACCGCAGGCCGTCGCTCCGGAAGTGGACGATCTCGGCGTCGACCTCGGGGCCGCCGGAGAGGTTGAGCTGGATGCCGTCGTCTGCCGACACGATCACGTGGCAGGACCCCCGTTCGGATGGTTCCGGTACTCGGCTGGTTCCGGTACTCGGCGCCACGTAACGCGACCCCCCATTACCCGCCGCGTTACGCCGTGCGCGGGTGCGACCGGGTGCTCTCGACCCGGTGTAGTGAGGGCGGGAGAAAGGAGCCCGGCATGGGCAAGGGACCGCTGCCGATCGAGGCGGACGAACTGTACGACTACCTGCTGACGCGCAAGAGCCTGCACCTGGCCACGCTGAACCCCGACGGCTCGCCGCACCTGGCCACGATGTGGTTCGGCCTGATCGACCATGACATCGTGATGTGGACCCAGCGGAGCTCGGTGAAGGCGCGCAACCTGCGGAACGACCCCCGGATCACCTGCCTGGTGGAGTCCGGCGACGACTACTCCGAGCTGAAGGGCCTGACCGTGTCGGGCCGGGTGGACCTCGTCGAGGACGACGAGTCCATGCTGCGCATCGGCGAGGCGATCATCTCGCGCAACTACCCCGAGCCCGGCAGGCCCGACTACCGGAAGATGGCGCTGTCGGGCCTGCGGGTCGGCATCGTGGTCCGCCCCGAGCACTGGTCGAGCTGGGACTTCGCCCGAACGGCAAAGCGCCGCTAGGACCCGCCGCGGCCCTGTCCGGCAGGGCGGCTCAGGACGGCTGAGCGCGGTTCAGTGCTGCTCAGGGCTGGTCGGCCAACCGGGAACGCTCGGTCGCGGGCCACCCGGCGACCAGTGCGCCACTCGGCCGGCCTGGACCGCTCGGCCGACCGGGGACGCCCTGCCGCAGGGCCGCTCCCACCCCAGGGCCGCTCGGGCGGCCGAGGTCGCCCGACCGCGAAGCCACTCAGCCCCTCGGGGCCGGGTCCGTCGCGAGGGCGGGCAGCAACTCGCCGAGTACGGCGGCCCCGTGCCGGTCCGACTCGTCAAGCGGGTGCAGGATCAGGTCGGTGACACCCAGCCCGGCCAGTTCGGCCAGTTGCTCGGCACAGGACTCGACGTCCCCGTAGACGGTGGCCTCCCTGCCGTGCTCGGGGCTTCCGTAGAAGGCGGAGAACCAGGCGTCGACCGTCCGCTCGGCCCGGGAGCGCCGCGGTTCGACGAGCAGGTACACCCGCTTGGCCACGGCCAGGGTCTCCCTGGCCCGCCCCTCCTCGGCGAGGACCTCGTCCAGCCGGGCGGCCAGCTCGGCGAACCGCGCGGTGGGCTGCCGTCCGGCCGCGACCCAGCCCGATCCGAGCCGCGCCGCCCGGCGCAGCGCGGGGACCGACCCGCCGCCGACCCAGAGCGGGGGCGGCGCGACCGGGCGCGGGCTGATCCCGACCCCGGTGAAGGGCCAGATCGGGCCTTCGTGGTCGACCTCGTCCTCGGTCCAGAGCCGGCGCACCGCGACGAGGAACTCGTCCAGCACCGCCCCCGGCCCCCAGTCGTCCAGTCGCAGCGAGGGGAACAGTCGGCGGTCGCCGCTGCCGACCCCGACGACCAACCGGCCGTCACCGCCGAGCCGGTCGAGGCTCGCCAGTTCCTTGGCCGCGGTGATCGGGTTGCGCCCCGGGGCGACCAGCACCGCGACCCCCAGCCGCACCCGTGAGGTGTGCGCCGCGGCGAAGCCGAGCATGCCGACCGGCTCCGGCGTCGGCGTCCGGCCCGCGAGCTGGTCCAGGGTCCACAGCGCGTCGACCGGCGAGGCGTCGGCCTCGCGCAGCCAGGTCGCGATCTCCTTGGGGGCGGTGCCGGCGGCGAAGCGCAGCGGCAGGTTGAGCCCGATCCGCGGTCGTGCAACGGCGGACACTCGTGCCTCCTCGGCGACGGCGTCTCGCCGTCGCGAAACGGTGGCGGCCAGCGTGTCCGGGCGCACGTTACCCCCGACGTTACGAACCGCGTCCGTAACTTCGGGGTGAACGGCGGCAGACAAAGATCACAATCACCGAGCAGGAGGGACAAGCATGGCAGTCGAACGGTTCCCGGTCGAGGGGGGCCACATCATGATGTTCGCGCGGGCCATAGGCGACCTCGACCCCGCCTACCACGGCGCGATGACCGGTACTCCCGCGATCGCCCCGCCGACCTTCGTCTGGGCGGCCGACCACTACGACCCCGACAGCGCGGTCCGCCCGAAGCCGGGCGAGCCGTGGGTCGGGTCGGGGAGCACGCCGTCGGGGACCGGCGGCCCCGAGTCGGCCGACCTCGGCCTGCACGCCGAGCAGCGGTTCGAGTATCACCGGCCTGTGCGCGAGGGCGACGTGCTGAGCGCGGTGGACCGCCCCGGCCGTACCTGGACCAAGGAGGGCCGGCGCGGCGGTGCGCTCACCTTCGCCGAGCGGATCACCGAGTACCGCGACCAGAACGGCGAACCGGTCGTCACCTCGACCCTGGTGACGGTGCGAACCGCCCGTCCGGTCGGAGCGGGCGAATGAGCGCCGTCCCCCCCGCCGCCGCGAACAGCGCGGTGGACCTCACGCTGGACGTCGCGGTGGGCCAGACCAGGGAGCTGACGCTGGTCAGGGACCTCACCCGGACCAGGATCGTCCAGTACGCGGGCGCGTCCGGCGACTTCAACCCGGTGCACACCGACGAGCGGTTCGCGGTGGAGGCCGCCGGTTACCCGTCGGTGTTCGCGCACGGCATGCTCACGATGGGGATGGCCGGCCGGGTGATCACCGAGTGGTTCGGTCCCGAGTCGCCGCTCCGGTACGAGGCACGGTTCCGCACCCCGGTCTTCCCCGGCGCGACACTGACCGCGCGGGCCGAGGTCGAGTCGGTGGACGGCTCGGCGGGAACGGCCACGGTCACGCTTGCCGTGACCGACCAGCACGGCGCGGTCGTGATGACGGGCACCGCCGTGGTACGCACATCCGCCGGTGGCGCCGGCTCCGAGGACAAGTGACGGCCGCCGCACCGCGCGCCGACGAAGGAGAGGAAACGTCATGCCTGATGGGAACGAACTGATCGGCCGCGTCGGCTTCGGAAGCGGCACGATGATCGCGCAGGGGTACGGCGCGGTGGACGAGGAGTCCGCCCGGGGCGCCGTCGACGCCGCGTACACGGCCGGGGTGCGGTTCTTCGACACCGCGCACTTCTACGGCTCGGGCCGGTCGGAGGCGATCGTCGGCGAGATGCTGGAGGGCCGGCGCGAGGAGGTCCGGCTGTGCACCAAGGGAGGCGTGCGCTACAGCGACCCGACGAACCTGCTCACCCTGGTCTGCGACTCCTCCTACGACGCGCTGCGCCGGTTCATGGACGAGTCGCTGACCCGGCTGCGCACCGACCAGGTCGATGTGTACCTGCTGCACCAGTTCGACCCGGCGCTCACCCCCGAGCAGCAGATGGAGAACCTGCAGCGGCTCAAGGACGAGGGCCTCGTCCGCGACGTCGGCTTCTGCAACTTCGGCGCCGAGGCGAGCCGGCGGGCCCTCGCCACCGGCATCCCGTCCGCGGTCGAGTACAGCTTCAGCCTGCTCGACCACCGCTACCTGACCGAGCTGTCGGACGCCGGGGCGCGCGGCGGGCTGCGCGTCACCTACGGCTCGTACGTGCACGGTCTGCTGTCGGAGGACTTCCGCCCCGACCACGAGTTCGAGCCGGAGGACTGGCGCGGCCGCAGCCGGCGCGAGGGCCGCTCGGGGACGTCGGGCAACGTGTTCTTCGCCGGGGACGCCTTCGCCGCCAACGTCGCGATCGCCGGGCGGCTGCGGGAGCTGGCCGGGTCGCTGGGCCTCTCGCTGGCCGCGTTCACCCTCGCCCTGACCGTGCGGGAGCCGTACTCGGACATCGCGCTGTTCGGCTGCCGCAACGCGTCCGAGGTGGCGGACGGGCTGAGCGGCCTCGCGGTGGAGCTCGACGAGGAGGTGCTCGCCCGGGTGGCGGAGATCCTGTCGGCCGCCGACCGGCCCACCGAGAACCTGCTGGGTCGGTGAATCGGCCGATCCGCCCTGATTCGACCACTGCCGTCCGCGAATCGGCCAGGTCCGTCCCTAATCGACCGTTGCCGTTCGCGAATCGGCCAGGTCCGTCCTGAACCGTTCGCGAATCGGCCAGGTCCGTCCTGAATCGCCGGTTGCCGTCCCCGAGTTCGTCGTGAATCGGCCGTCGCCGTCCGCAAATCGGCCAGGTCTGTCCTGATTCGACCGTTGCCGTCTGTGACCCCGCGACTCCGCCCGCCCAACGTAACGCGCACGTTAACGAGACCTCCGCAGTATCTGGTCCTGCCGGCGCTTCGCCGTCACGTCCCAGGTGGCTCCCCGCAGCGGAGCCGGCGATATGAGAGGTTCACATGCGAAAGAGCAAACTCGGAATAGCTGTTCTCGGGATAGCCATGCTGGCGACGGCGTGCGGCTCCGGCGGTGACGAGGGAAGCACCGCGCAGTCGGGCGGCCTGCCCGCCACCATCAAGATCGGTGTTCCGCTGGACGTCAGCGGCGCCGCGGGCATCGCCGGTGTGGGGACCAGCGAGCGCGACGGCGTACGACTCGCGACCAAGGAGATCAACGACACCGGTTTCCTGGGCAGCTCGAAGATCGAGCTGGTGGAGATCGACACGAAGGCGGACAAGCAGGAGGCCGTGCAGGCGGTGCTCAAGCTCGCCTCCGACCAGGTCGACGCGGTCGTCGGCTTCACCCTCACCCCGTCGTTCCTCGCCGCGGGACCGCAACTGCAGCAGAACGGCATCCCGACCATGGCGGTCGGCCTCTCCTCGGGCGGCGTCACCGAGATCGGCGACTACATGTTCCGTCTCTATCCCGACATGGCCAACGTGATGCCCCCGGCCGACAAGGAGTTCGCCGCCGCGTTCGGCGACCTCAAGACCGCGGCGTACCTGTACCAGAGCGACTCCGAGGCGGCCAAGAACGTCATCGGCAAGCGCCAGGAGGCACTGGAGCAGGCAGGTCTCCAGACCTTGGGCACCGAGACCTTCGTCGGCACCGACACCGACGTGCGCGCCCAGCTGACCAAGCTCAAGCAGCTGAACCCCGACGTGCTGGTCACCATGCCGCTGCCCGGCATGATGAGCACGATCTACCTGCAGCTCGACGAGATCGGCTTCGACAAGCAGGTGTTCATGGCGCCGGACGTCAGCGACGCCACCATGGAGCAGGCCGGCGAGGCCATGCAGTGCTTCGTGTACGTGACGGCCTGGAACGGCCAGAGCAGTGAGGGCAACAACAGCCACTTCCTGGATTACTGGAAGCAGAACGGCGCGCAGCGCTCCGCCACCGTCTTCGAGGCGGCCGGTTACGCGTCGCTGTGGTCGATGGCGCACGCCTTCAAGAACGCCGGCAGCAACGACAAGAAGGCCGTCCGGGACGCGCTGGCGGCCCTGAGCGACCTCGACACCCCGTTCGGCAAGATCGGCTTCACCCAGAACCGGGCCGCCGACGTCAAGGGCACCAAGCTCCAGATCGTGGACAGCAAGATCACCCTGTTCGACGAGCAGAAGTCCCCCGGCTGCAAGGCCTGACCCGCGCCACCCGCCCTGACGCCCAGACCGACCCGACCGCCCAGACCGACCCGCCGCCCCGGCACGCCGCACCACGGTGTGCCGGGGCGTCGTCGTCGGCGGGTGCCCCCACCACCCGTCACCCCCGCCGCCCATCACCCTCGCCCATCGCCCCTGCCGCCCATCCCGGAGGAAACCTCGCGATGACCTTCAAAATCGACCACCTCGTCCACGCCAACGTGGTCTGCAGCGACTTCGACCGGTCGCTCGACTTCTACACCCGCCTGCTCGGCGCCCGGGTCCTCGGGCAGCCGTTCGAGTTCGACGCCGGAGACGACTTCCGTACGATCCTGGACGTCACCGGACCGGTCCGCTGCAAGGCGGCCCTGCTCAGCTGGAGCTCCCGGGACACCGACACCTATCTGGACCTGCTGCACTTCACCGACGACGGCGGCGCACCGGCGCCGCGCACGGCCAAGGACGCGGGGCTCGCCCGCCTGGGGCTGCGGGTCGAGGACATGGACACCACGATGGCCTGGATCACCGAGCACGGCATCCCCGTGGTCGGCGGGCCGGTCACGCTCGTCCCCATGCCGGGCCGCGAGCGGCGCGTGGTCACCATCCTCGACCCCGACGGGACGCTGCTGAACCTGATGGAGTTCTCCGGCCCCTCCGCACCCCCGGCCGGGAGCGGGCGCGGATGACCGGCGCCGCCGCCCCGCGCGGGACACCGATAACGGCCGCGACCATACCCCCGCCGGGCTCTCCCGCTCACGTAACGCCGGTGTTAACGAGGAAACGCAACGCTGGCCCCGATCTCGTCACACCGCGGACAGCCAGGGCCGGGGCCACGAGAGGGAACGGAGGACGGTGTGCAACAGACCATTAACGGCTTGGCCTTGGGGAGTACCTACGCCCTGTTGGGCGTGGGCGTCACCCTGGTCTGGGGTGTTCTCAACCTCCTCAACTTCGCCCATGCGCAGATCCTGACCTGGGGCACCTTCGCCGCCCTGGCCTCGCTGCGCCTGGGCGTCCCCGTACCGGTCGCGATCCTGGTGGGCATGGTGGCGGCCGGTGTGCTGTCGGTGCTGATCGACCTGGTCGTCCTCGCACCGCTGCGCGGTCGCAAGGCACCGGAGTTCTCCTTCGTGGTCGCGACGATCGGCGTCTCGCTGGTGCTCACCACGGTGCTGCGCACCTACACCGACGCGCAGACCGAGGCGTTCCCCCGGCAGGGTTTCCCGGTCGGCGCCTTCGAGTTCGCCGGCCAGAACGTGCCCCGGCTCCAGGTGGTCATGTTCGTGATCGCGGTGGTGGCGATGGTGGGCCTCGCGTACTGGCTGAACCGGACCAAGTCCGGCCGGTCCGTCCGCGCGGTGGCCCACGACCGGGAGACCGCCGAGCTGCTCGGTGTGAACAGCCAGCTCGTCTTCTCGATCTGTTTCTTCGTCGCCGGCGCGCTCGCCGCGGTGGCGGGCATCTTCGTCGCCGCGTCGGCGGCGCAGGTGTCGTACTCGTCCGGCGACGGGCTGCTGCTCATCGCCTTCGCGGTGATCATCCTCGGCGGCATGGGCTCGGTGAAGGGCGCGATCATCGGCGGTCTCGTCCTCGGCGTGGTCGAGGTCTACGCCACCACCTACGTCTCCAGCTCGTTCAGGGAGATCATCGCGTTCGCCGTCATCCTCGCGATGCTGGTCGCGCGGCCGTCCGGGTTCTTCGGCAAGAAGGAGGCCGCCCGTGTTTGAGTGGCTCGAACCGCTCCAGCTGTTCCGGCTGGACACCGCGCTCATCCTCACCCTGCTCGTGATCAGCGTGCACATCACGTTCCGGGTCGGCATCATGTCGCTCGCCCCGATGGGGTTCGCCGCGGTCGGCGGCTACACCGCGGCCCTCATCGCGACCAAGTCCGAGCTGCCGTTCGCGATCGGCCTGCTCGCCGCCACGGTGCTGGCGGGCATGATCGGCGCGCTGTTCGCCCCGCCGGTGCTGCGGTTGCGCGGCATCTACATGGCCCTGGGCAGCCTGGCCCTCGCCCAGGCCATCGTGGTGCTGATCCGGATCAACGACTACACCAACGGTCCGAACGGCATCGCCGGCATCCCGGTCGAGGTCAGGACCGAGCACCTGGTCGTCGCGCTGCTGGTGGCGTTCGTACTGCTTGAGCTCAGCCACCGCTCCTACTTCGGCCGGGCCGCCAAGGCGGTACGGCTGGACGAGCGCACCGCGGAGGGCATGGGGGTGAACGTGTTCCGCGTCCGGTTCGTGAGCTTCACCGCGGCCGCCGCCGTCGCCGGGTGCGCGGGTGCCCTGGAGGCGCACCGCACCACGGTGATCAGCCCCGACCAGTACGGCTTCGCCACGCTGGTCATCGTGTTCACCTACGTGCTGGTGGGCGGCAACGGGCACTGGGCGGGGCCGATCCTGGTCACCTGGGGGCTCACGATCCTGCGCGACTCGCTGCACTTCGCGGGTTCCAACTGGGAGGACGTCATCTACGGCGTACTGCTCGTCGTGATCCTGCTGGTCGCGCCGAACGGCCTGTCCGACCGCTCGCTCTACCGGGGCCTGCGGCGCCGCTGGCGCGGCAGACGGGACCAGCCCGCGCCCACCGTCCAAGATCCTGCCGAGAAGGTGGCGAGCCGATGACCGCGCTGCTGGAGTTGTCCGGAGTCAGCAAGCATTTCGGCGGCATGAAGGCCGTGAACGACGTCTCGTTCTCCGTGGGAGAGGGCGCCATCTACGGCCTGATCGGCCCCAACGGCGCGGGTAAGACCACGGTGGTCAACCTGATCAGCGGCTACCTGAAGCCCACCGCCGGGCGGATCACCCTCGCCGGGTCCGATCTCGCCGACCTGCGCCCGCACCGGCTCGCCGCCGCGGGCATCGCCCGCACCTACCAGAACCTGAAGCTCTTCGACGAGAGCACCGTTCTGGAGAACGTGCTGATCGGCCGGCATCTGTCCTTCAAGGGCCGCCGCTGGCAGCTCGGCCGGGTGCGCAGGCGTGAGGAGGCCGAGCAGCACGAGGTGGCGCGGCGGCTGATCGACCGGGTCGGCCTCACCTCGGTGATCGACGTGGACGTGGCCGAGCTCTCCTACGGCATGCGGCGACGGGTCGAGATCGCCAGGGCGATGGCCACCGAGCCTCGGCTGCTGCTGCTCGACGAGCCGACCGCCGGAATGAACCGGGCCGAGTCCGACGACATCGGACGGCTCATCCAGATGATCAATGACGAGGGCGTGACCGTGCTGCTCGTCGACCACAACGTGCGACTGGTCACCGAGGTCTGCCACCGGGTCGTCGTCCTGGACTGGGGCAGCGTGCTCACCGAGGCCGGCCCGCACGAGGTGTGGCAGGACGAGCGGGTCAAGACGGCCTACCTCGGCGTCAAGGAACGTCGCACAGCGGACACCGTGGAGGCACCGGATGCTGGTCGTTGATTCCCTGGTCACCCGTTACGGCGCCGTCGAAGCGCTGCACGGGGTGAGCCTGGAGGTCGGTGCGGGCGAGGCCGTGGCCCTGGTCGGGCCGAACGGCGCGGGCAAGACGACCCTGCTGCGCACGATCTCCGGTCTGGTACGGCCGACGGCCGGGACCGTGACGATCGACGGCAGGGCGACCGGGCGCCGCGCCGCCTACCGGGTCGCCCGGCTGGGCGTCAGCCACGTGCCCGAGGGCCGGGCGATCCTGTCCCCCCTCACCGTGAAGGACAACCTGCTCATGGGCGGCAGCCGGCTGCCCGGCTCCGAGGCCGGCGAGCGGATGGACGAGATGATCGAACTGTTCCCGGTGCTGGGGCGGCGGATCGACTCCCTCGGCGGCGTGCTGTCCGGCGGCGAGCAGCAGATGCTCGCGATCGCGCGCGGGCTGATGGCCCGCCCGCGGTTGCTCATGATCGACGAGCCGTCGATGGGGCTCGCCCCGCGCATCGTGGGCGACGTGCTGGACGCGCTGCACCGGGTGGTCGCCACCGGCACCGCGGTGCTGGTGGCGGAACAGAACGTGGGCCTCGCGCTGGAGGTGGCCGACCGGGCGTACGTGATGGTGGTCGGGGACATCGTGGCGTCCGGGCGCAGCAAGGACATGGACGAGAACAGCCTGCTGGAGACCTACCTGGCCTGAGGCTTTCCCGTCTTTCCGACGTCCCGGTGGTCCGGCCTCCCCCGGCCCGGACCACCGGGGCTCTCTCTACAGGCGTTCGATGATCGTGACGTTCGCCTGGCCGCCGCCCTCGCACATCGTCTGCAGCCCGTACCTGCCGCCCGTACGCTCCAGCCGGTTGAGCATCGTCGTCATCAGCCGCGCGCCGGTCGCCCCGAGCGGGTGGCCGAGCGCGATCGCCCCACCGTCCGGGTTCACCTTCGCCGGGTCGAACCCGGTCTCCTTCAGCCAGGCGAGCACCACCGGCGCGAACGCCTCGTTGATCTCCACGGTGTCGATGTCGTCAGGGGTGAGCCCGGTCCGCTCCAGTGCCCGCCTGGTCGCCGGGATCGGCGCCGAGAGCATCATCAGCGGGTCGTCGCCCATCACCGTCATGTGGTGAACGCGCGCCCGCGGCGTCAGCCCCAGATGCCTCACCGCGCGCTCCCCGGCGATCAGCAGGGCGGCCGAGCCGTCGCTGATCTGGCTGGCGCAGGCGGCGGTGATCCGGCCGTCGGGCAGCAGGGTGGGCAGCGACCTGATCTTCTCCCAGTCGGGCTCGCGCGGGCCGTTGTCGGCGGACAGGCCGCCCAGCGGCGCGATCTCCGGCTCGAACAGCCTCTCGGCGTTCGCGCGCAGCGCACGGGTGTGCGACTCGACCGCGAACCGCTCCATTTCGTCGCGCGAGATGTCCCAGTGTGTCGCCATCATCTCGGCGCCCCGGAACTGGCTCACCTCCCCCTTCCCGAACCGGCTCGTCCACCCCTCGGAGGTGGAGAACGGGTCCTCGAACCCGAGTGCCCTACCGGAGTCGGCCGCCGACATCAGCGGCACCATGCTCATGTTCTGCACGCCGCCGGCCACGACCAGGTCCATCGTGCCGCTCATCACGGCCTGGGCGGCGAAGTGCACGGCCTGCTGCGCCGAACCGCACTGCCGGTCGACGGTGACCCCCGGCACGTGGGCCGGGAAGCCCGCCGCCAGCCAGCAGGTGCGGGCGATGTCGAAGGACTGCGGGCCGACCGAGTCCACGTTGCCGAACACCACGTCGTCGACGAGCCCGGGGTCCACCCCTGCTCGCTCGATCAACGCGCGGATGGCGTGCGCTCCCAGGTCTGCCGGATGGATCGTGCTCAGCGGCCCGCCGCGCCTGCTCACCGGAGTGCGGACGGCGTCGATGATGAATGCTTCAGCCATGCCGCCGACCGTACGGACGGAACGTTAACCGGCCGTGCGCCACCGGATCGGGCGGCGTTACCCCGCCCCTGTCCCCGTACGGCCGGATCGGCTGCTCGAACGTCCCGCGCCCTCGCGCGTGCGCGTCGTCGACCGCGTCACGCCCTCGTCCTCGCCCGGCCGGGCGAGGGTCAGATGACGGACCGCGCGGCGAGGTCGGCGATCTCCTCCGGCGAGCGGCCCAGCTCGGCCAGTACGTCGGCCGTGTGCCGCCCCAGCTCGGGCACCGGGTCCATCCGCGGCTCGGCCCCGTCCAGGGAGATCGGCGGCAACAGTGCCCGGATGGGGCCACCGGGTGTGCCGACGTCCCGCCATCGGTCACGCTCGCGCAGCACCGGGTGGTCCAGGAAGTCGGCCACCGTGTTCACCCCGGCGTTCGCGACCCCGGCCTGGTCGAGCAGTTCGGCGGCGTCGGCGCCGTCCAGCTCGGCGAAGCGCGCGTCGACGATGGCCTCCAGCGCGTCCCGGTCGGCCACCCGCAGCGTGTTGGTGGCGAAACGCGGGTCGGTCGCGAGCTCGGGATCCTTGAGGAACACCGCGCAGAACCGGATCCACTCGGCCTCGTTCTGGATGGAGAGCAGCACGGTCCGCCCGTCGCGGGCGGTGAACGGTCCGTACGGGGCGATGGTGGCGTGCCGGGCACCGGCACGCGGCTGCTGGCGCCCGCTGCCCGCGGTGTAGTTGGCGGGCTGCCCCATCCACTCGGCGAGCGCCTCGAACAGCGACACCTCCAGCGTGGCCCCCCGCCCGGTGACCTGCCGCTGGTACAGGGCCGTCAGCACCGCGCCGAAGCCGTACATCCCGGCGGCGATGTCGGCCACCGAGACGCCGACCCTGGCGGGCTCGTCCGCCGACCCGGTCAGCGAGACCAGACCGGCCTCGCACTGGACCAGCAGGTCGTACGCCTTGCGCCCGGCCCACGGTCCGTCACCGCCCCACCCGGTGATGCCGAGCACGATCTTGCGTGGGTCCCGCTCCCTGACGGCGGCGGCGGCGAGCCCGAGCCGGTCGGCGGCGCCGGGGCCGAGGTTCTGGACGAGCACGTCGGCCCGGTCCACCAGCTCGTGCAGAATCTCCCTGCCGTGCGGGGACTTCACGTCCAGGGTGACCGACTCCTTCGAGCGGTTCAGCCAGACGAAGTAGCTGGACTGGCCGTGCACCGACTCGTCGTAGCGACGGGCGAAGTCGCCGGAGCCCGGTCGCTCGATCTTGATCACGCGGGCGCCGAGGTCGGCGAGCTGGCGGGTCGCGAACGGCGCGGCGACCGCGTGTTCCAACGTCACGACGGTGATCCCGGTCAGCGGCAGCACGGCTCCCCCTCGGTTGATCAATATAAAATATAGAGTTTTACTCTAGGGCATCAGGGTGATCAGGCTTTACTCGGGTATGCCTTCTGATCAGCCGATTCATGACCGAGGGCGTGAACGGAGAGAAAATATCCTATGAGGTCCCTGACGGGGTCTCATCGTCCGCGGCCTGCCGATCGAACTGCCTGGCCAGCAGGTCGCCGGAGTTCACGATGTGATCGTGCATCGCCCTGCGCGCGGCCTCCGCGTCCCCGGCCCGCAGCCCCGCCAGGATCCCGGCGTGGTCGTGCAGGGTCGCCTCGGGCCAGCCCTCGATCGCGGAGTAGAAGCGGGTGGGAATGTAGCGGCCGGTCAGGCCGAGCACCCAGGTGATCTTTCTGGCGCCCGCCACCAGGTTGATGTGCCGGTGGAAGGCGTGGTTCCTCTCCTCAAGCAGAGTCAGGTCCTTGCGGTGCGCCGCGGCCAGCAGCTCGTGGTGCAGCGCTTCCAACTCGGCCAGATCCTCCGGCGTCGCCCGTACCGCGGCGCGGGCCGCGAGCTCGCCCGAGATCAGCGCGTGCGCCTCGAACAGGTCGCGGACGTCCTGACCGGTGAGCGGCGCGACCTGGAAGCCGCGCCGGGGCAGCAACTGCAGGAAGCCCTCCACCCGGAGCACGTGCAGCGCCTCGCGGGCCGGCGTCGCGGAGATGCCCAGCGCCTGGCCCACCGCCTCCGGCCGGACCGAGTCGCCAGGACGCCACCGGCCCGACATGATCATGCTGCGGATGTAGGAGGCGGCCGCGTCGCTGAGCTGGGGGCGGTCCGCCTCGGAGGTCCGGGGCGCCCCGTCCGTCGGGGCCGTTCTCGCGCCCCCGGTCACTCTGCCGCTCATCGCACGACCTCTCGCCTCGATCGGGGCTTCTTCCCGGCGTCCCACCTGCGCCGACGATCCTAGGTGGATACGAAGGGCCGCGACACGGCCTCGACGAGCGGACGCTAGACGGGCCGGGGCACGGAGGCCCACGCGGGAAGGGTGAACCACCGGGGCACGGCGCGGCGCAGCGCCTCCGGCCCCTGCACCTCGACCTCGTGCAGGCGCAGCGCGTCCGGCCAGCTCAGCTCGCCGCGCCAGACCTCGACCATGCTGCGCACACCGGCGGTCACCGTCACGGTCACGGCGTGGCCGGGGTCCGTGTCGCAGACGTCCACCTCGTCGCTTGTGATCACAATCCACCAGCGCCGACTTTTGGGCGGAACGTCCGGGAAGCGGAACTCGATGACCGTCCGCCCGTCGGGAACGACGCTCCGGTCGACGTTGCGGTGCATGTCCCACAGCAGCAGCTTCGGGTCGAGGTCCTCGTCGCCCAGCTCACCGATCCAGCGGATGCCCCATGCGGCGAGCGCCTCGACCACCGGTCGCAGCTCGTGGCCGGCCGGGGTGAGAACGTAGCGCACGTCGTTGTTCTTGACGTGCCTCTCCACGATGCCGGCGCGGATGAGCTGGTGCAGCCGTCGGGAAAGCAGCGTGGGGGACATGCGCGGCAGGCCGCGACGCAGTTCGTTGAAACGCTCGGTCCCGCACACCAGTTCCCGGATGACGAGCAGCGTCCATCGTTCGTCGAGCAGTTCGACGGCCTTGGCAACCGGGCAGAACTGGTGATACGAGGAGCCCATACCTCGGAGTCTAGATTCAGCCGCCACAAACGCCAGGGGGCGACGACGGAGGGCGGCGGGGACAGCACCGGACGGCAGTACAGATCGTGTACTGGATGGCGAATCCAGCACTCCCTACCGTCGATTCCAGTCCACCGCGGATCACGACGAGGGAGCAGCGCGATGACGCCACAGAACGACCCACTAGAGGCCGACCGTGCCCTGAAGGCCAGGCACCGCGACATGTGGGCGCTGGGTGACTATCCCGCGGTCGCCGCCGAGATCATCCCCGATCTGGGCGCGATCCTGGTCGAGGCCTGCGGGGTGGGACGCGGCGACCGTGTGCTGGACGTGGCCGCCGGATCGGGGAACGCAGCCATTCCCGCCGCGCTCGCCGGGGCGAGCGTGGTGGCCGGCGACCTCACCCCGGAACTCCTGGAGGCCGGACGCGCCCTGGCGACGCGGCGCGGCGCGACGGTCGAGTGGCGGCAGGCCGACGCGGAGGCCCTGCCGTACGCCGACGGCGAGTTCGACACGGTCATGTCCTGTGTCGGGGTCATGTTCTCTCCCGACCACCGGGCCAGTGCGGGCGAGCTGATCCGGGTCTGCCGCCCGGGCGGCACGATCGGCCTGCTCAACTGGACGCCGCAGGGGTTCATCGGTCAGATGTTCGCGGCGATGAAGCCGTACGCACCCCCGCCCCCGCCCGGCGCGCAGCCCCCTCCGCTGTGGGGCGACGAGGATCACGTCCGCGCGCTGCTCGGCGACGCGGTCACCGACGTCGTCACGCGCCGGCGGACGGTCACGATCGACCGGTTCGCTCACCCCGGCGCGTTCGTCGACTACTTCAAGGCCAACTACGGCCCGACCATCGCCGTCTACCGAGGGCTGGCCGGGGATCCCGACCGAGTCGCCGCCCTGGACCAGGCTCTCACCGAACTGGCACGCGGCCATCTCCAGGGGGAGGAGAAAACGGTGATGGAATGGGAGTATCTCCTGCTCACCGCCCGCAAACGCGACTGACGAACTCTGCTTCTCCGTGTGGGGAGCGAACCGGGAGCCGATCGTCGGCGGTCAGGTCGTCGTTCGCTCCTTCGGATCGGTCAGGCCGGTCATGACCAGGTCGGCGAGCTGCCGGTACGCCTCGGCGGCGTCGAGGCCGGTGCTCGACTGGATGGTCCCGCGCTGGATCGCGCCCATGATCTCGGCCGCGACGGCCCCCACGAACGACGCGTGCACCGGGCGCAGCGCACCCGCCCGCACTCCCTCGGTCACCAGGGCCTGTACCCGCCTGGCCGCGTACCGGGTGTTCTCCTGATACACGTCGTTGGCCGGGCCGAAGTCGGCCACGTCGGCGAAGAACCTGGCCGAGGCCGGTTGGAGCTCCGAGGCGACGGCCTCCAGATAGATCACCAGTCGTCGCGCCGGGTCGTCGGAGGCCGCGACCCGGGCCTCGATGCGTTCCGCCGTGTGCTTGAAGAACGAGCGCACGGCCGCGACGACGATCTGCTCCTTGCTCGGCGCCACGGCGTACAGGGTGGTTCTCGAACACCTCAGCCGTTCCGCCAGGTCCCCGATGCCGAACGAGGAGAATCCCTCACTCAGGAACAGCTCTCGAAGCTGGACCAGCGTCTCCTCGCGGCGCATGCGAGCCTTCCCCGGAATCGGCATGAGGCCGACTCTACGGCAGAGTACCGAAACTGATACCGTAGTACTCATATCGGTTTCTGGAGGATCACATGCCCGCGTCACGTGTCATGCCCACCAGCGAGAGCGCCGACCTGATCACCCTCGTCCGAGACCTCGCCGCCAAGGAACTCCTGCCCAGGGCCGCCCAGGCCGAGGCCGACGAGGAGTTCCCTCGCGAGGTCTTCAGGACCCTCGGCGCCGTCGGCCTCCTCGGTCTCCCCTACCCCGAGGAGTACGGTGGCGCGGGTCAGCCGTACGAGGTGTACCTGCAGGTGCTCGAGGAGATCGCGGCGGTCTGGTCGAGCGTCGGTGTCGGCGTCAGCGTGCACGCCCTGTCGTGCTTCGGGCTCGTCAGGTTCGGCACCGAGGAACAGCGGCGAGAGTGGCTGCCGGACATGCTCGGCGGCGACCTGCTCGGCGCGTACAGCCTGAGCGAGGCACACGCGGGCTCCGATCCCGCCGCGATGAGCACCCGCGCCGTACGGGACGGCGACGACTACGTGCTCGACGGCGCGAAGGCGTGGACGACCCACGGCGGGCACGCCGACTTCTACCAGGTGATGGCGCGGACCTCCGACGACCGCAAGGGCATCTCCTGCTTCCTCGTCCCCGCCGACGCCGAGGGCCTGAGCGCCGACCCGCCCGAGCGCAAGATGGGCCTGACCGGATCGGCGACCGCGACCATACGCCTGGACCACGTCCGCGTTCCCGCCGGGCGCAGGATCGGCGCGGAGGGCGACGGCCTCAAGATCGCACTGGCCGGCCTCGACTCCGGCCGGCTGGGCATCGCGGCGGTCGCCACCGGGCTGGCCCAGGGGGCGCTCGACCAGGCCGTGGCGTACGCGAAGGAGCGGCAGACCTTCGGCAAGCCGATCATCGAGCACCAGGGCCTCGCGTTCCTGCTCGCCGACATGGAGGCGGCCGTCCAGAGCGCCCGCGCGACGACGCTGCACGCCGCGCGTCTGAAGGACCGAGGGCTCCCGTTCAGCCGGGAGGCCTCCATCGCCAAGATGGTCGCCACCGACAACGCCATGAAGGTCACCACCGACGCCGTTCAGGTCCTCGGCGGCTACGGCTACACCCGGGACTTCCCGGTCGAGCGCTACATGCGCGAGGCGAAGGTCATGCAGATCTTCGAGGGCACCAACCAGATCCAGCGCCTGGTCATCGGCCGCGCGCTCGCCGGGAACCCCGGGGGAACGATCACCACCGCCGACGGGGAGCGGAGCTGAAGCAGAGCGGCGGGCCGGTCTCCCATCGGCCCGCCGCTCTTCTCTTCTTCAGTGGGTTTTCAGCGGGTAGCGGCGATTCCGCCGCCGCGGGGGAGCGGGATGGTTCACATCTCCGCGGTCGGAGCGGCCTGCTCGCCGGTCGGGGCGGCCTGCTCCCCCGTCGGGGTGGCCTGCTCCCCCGTCGGGGTGGCCCTTTCCGCACTCTGCCGGATCCGCTCGATCTGCGCCTGGGTGACGTTGAGGGTGCCGAATTCCTTGACCGCCTGGTAGTAGGTCCAGGCGAGGCTGTTGCAGGTACCCCTGGGAATGGTGGAATATCCCGCGCAGACCTGCCTCATGTCGAAGTAGAACGCGTCGTCGATGCGCGCCTTGTTCGCCGGGAACTGGCTCACCGCCTTGTAGTTGCGGTAGCCGAAGTCGTGGCGTCGGCACGACATTCTGAAGTCGAAGCCGAGCGGCTGGTCGGGGCTGGCCGAACACAGGTCGGTCGACCAGTCGAAGTTGTAGTCCGCCCAGCTTCCCTGGTTCTGCCAGGCGGAAACCCAGCTCGCGGCGCTCGCCGCCGTAGGCTGACTGAAATTGGAAAGTGCGGCGAGTTTTTGCTGCAACGTCACCGCGTAGGCGGGCAGGGTTAATCCGAGTAGTACGGCGAAGGAGAGGGAGACGGTTGCGAGGGCGCGCTTGACCATGGACTCTGCCTTTGTCCGGGGGATACCTCTCGCGGCGGGACGCCGCCACGGCCTAACAATGAGGCGAAATATCCTGTGACGCCGAGACAGATCTCCGTGAAGATCTGCGCCGATATTCGTTAACGGCGGCTCTTTACAGCTTTTACGGCGTGAAGTAAGAGCGATTGGTGCCGGGGAGTTCCTCGCCCTCGTGGCCGACCACGGCGGGCCGACGACAACCACCTGTACGAGATCGGTCCGGTAGGGCCGGTTCTTCGGCCGGGCGGCCCGTTTCCGGTGGCCCTCGCTTCCGGCGATCCCTGCCGGGAGAGGCCGGCCCTCGTCGTCACGGATGATCGCCGATAGCTGAACCAAGTGAGCGAGCGTGTGGCGGTGAGCCACAATCGCCTCATGACGGCACCACTGACCGGCGCGGTCCAACTCCCCGACGGAACCTGGGTGCGCGGCCGAGGGCTGCGGAACGCCGCCCCCACCGGCCCGGCCCCCGACTTCGCGCTCTACCTCGGCTCCGCGCGCCTCCGGCAGCGCCACCAGAGCGATCTGTCATGGCCGCACGAATGGATCCGCTGGCCGGACTTCCTGCTGCCCGTGGACCGGCACGCGGCCGCCCGCTCCATCGTCCACCTGCGCGACCAGGCGCGATCGGGACTCGCCGTCGAGGTCGCCTGCGACGGCGGGGTCGGCAGGACCGGCACCGTCATGGCCTGCCTCGCGACCCTCACCGGCCTGCCCCCTCGGGAGGCCGTCGAGTGGACTCGCGCGCACTATCACCGCCGCGCGGTCGAAACCCCCTGGCAACGACGGTGGGTGGCGTGGTTCTCCGCCCGGCCGGAAGCGTGATCCCACCAGGCCGCCGTACGCCCGCGAGGACGTACGGCGGCTCGCCGAAGGAGGGCTCTCCCGGAGAGCCGTGGACACCCGCTCGTCACGGACGTACCGCGACTCCCCGAGAGCGACTCCCTTCGCCCGTCACGGACGTACCGCGCCCCCTGTCAGGTGAGGAGACCGTCCCCGATCCAGCCGTTCGGTGAGCAGCCCGGCGGGACGGCGAAGACGGCCGAGCCGATCGGGGTCGTCCACTCGTTGAGCAGGTCGGCCTCGGCCAGCCTGCGCTGGATCGGCAGGAACTGCCGGGAGACGTCGGCCTGGTAGGAGGCGAACAGCAGCCCGGAGTCGGCGTGCCCTTGCGAGGTGAGCCCTTCGTCGTAGTTGTAGACCCTGCGGAAGATCCGCAGGTTCGGGTCGGCGACATGGGCCCGGCGGATATGGGCCTGCTCGGAGATGACGGGGAAGCCGATCGCGTTGAGCTTCTCGAAGTCGGCCTCGTCGTGCTCGTCGCGCCCGGTGAGCGGGGCGCCGTTGTCGAGGCGGCGGCCCACGGTGAACTCCTTGCCGACCCGGTCGACGGCGTCCCAGGTCTCCATCTCCGCCCGGATGCGCCGCAGCACCAGCGTGGTGCCGCCGCGCAGCCACTCCGGGCCGTCGCTCACCCACACCGCCCGGTCGAACTCGGCAGTGCCGGGTACGGGGTTGACGGTCCCGTCCAGCTGGCCCATCACGTTGCGCTGGGTCAGCCCGGCGGGCTGGGTGTAGGCGCCGCGCCGGAAACCCCGCTGGATCCAGCGGACCTTCGCGAAGGAACGGGCGTCCTTGACGACCATGCGCAGGGCGTGGGCCAGGGTGAGGGCGTCGTCGGCGCAGATCTGCAGCAGCAGGTCCCCGCCGCTCCACTCCTTCCTGAGCTTGTCGATCGCGAAGGCGGGCAGCGGCGCCGCCGCCTCCGGAGCGCGGCCGGTCAGCCCGGCCGCCGTGAGGAAGCCGGGGCCGAACCCGAAGGTCACGGTGAGCCGCGCGGGCAGTACGGCCAGCTCAGGTTCGGTGTCGGCCAGGGCGGGCCTGCCCTGGGTGAGCCGCCGGGCGTCGTCGGTGAGCAGCCGCATCATCCGTGCGAGCGCCTCACGGTCGACCTCCGGCCGTAGGTCCAGTCCGACGAACACCCCGTACGTCTGGGGCGCCGTCGCGATCCCGGCCTGATGGAGGCCGTCGAAGGGCTCCGTCGCGGCACCCGCTGAGCTTTCGGGGCTTTCGGGACCTCCGGACGCCGGAGCGGGCTGGGGGGCGACCGGGGGGACAGCCTGGTCGGGGGCGCACGCGGCGAGGGCGCCGACCGCGGTGGCGGCGCCTCCCGCGAGCAGTCCCCTGCGGCTGAGTCGGGGTTCTGGCATGGGCTCTTCTCCGTTTCCCGCTCAGCCGTCGCTCTCGCCCATGTGCATGTCGCCGTCGCCCTTGTCGGCCTTGTCTCCTCCCATGTCCATGCCGGGCTGGTAGTCCTCCTTGCCTCCGGCGAAGTCCTTGCCGACCGCGGTGAACTCCACGGTCCGGCCGTCCTTGAGGGTGAGGGTGAAGGGGATCTGCGCGCCGGGCCTCACCGCTTCGGTGACGCCCATCAGCATGATGTGGTCACCACCGGGCTGGAGCTGGTGGGTGCCCTGCGGAGGGATCACGATCCCGCCCTCCTTGGGACGCATGATCATCTTTCCCTTGGAGTCGACGACCTCGTGCAACTCGATCACCGGTGAGATCGGCGAGACGCCGGAGACGATCGTCACCTCGGCGTCGGTGTTGTTGACCAGGGTGCCGAACGCGGCACTCATCCCCTTCTTCGTGGTCTTCACCCACGGATCGGTGACCGTCAGCACGGAGGCGGCCGCGGAAGGGGTCGCGGAGGGGGTGGCGGCGGGCGCGGCGGTGCCGGGGGCGGCGGCCGGTTCCTGGGCGCCCTGGGAACCACATCCGCCCAGGACCATCGCGACCGCGACCAGGAGTCCCGCGGGGGTGGTCCGGCGAACTCCGTTACGGGGGAATCCAGTGATTCCGGCACGGGTGATACGACGAGCAGGCACGTTGACGCCTTTCTTCTGGCCGGATCGGCAGGCCGCGGCCGAACGCCGCCTCGATAGGGCCATGCCGGACACGCGGCCGGGATTGTCACGCTGGTACAGGTCCGCCGAGCAGCCGGAAATGCCGCGTCGGCGCAGGACCGCGCGTACGGTGCGTACGGCGGTTGGGAACGGGTCAGGTGCCCGGATGACCCAGAGCGGTCAGCCGGTCAGCCGAAGGTGGCGGTGACGATCCGGGGTGGGCCGCGCCGGCTGACGACGTGGCGCAGCACGGCGGAGCGCAGGGCTCCCGGCTCGATCGCGCCCGCGGTGAGGAAGGACGTGTACGCCGGGGTCACGACCGCGACGAGCACCCGGCACAGCCGGACACCGAGCCGTCGCAGCAACTCCCAGAGCACCGCCTCGCCGCGCGCCAGCCACAGAGCGGTGAGCCCGACGGCCCAGCCGTGCGCCACCAGCATGCCCAGGCCGGGCAGCAGCCCCGAGTGGACGTGCCCGATCATCTGGGCCATCTCGGCGGGGGACGCGGCGTGCGCGAGGGAGAACATCACGTGCACCCCCGCCTGCACGCCCGCCAGCAGCGGCAGGATCACCGCGAGTGTCCGTTCGCGCCCCGAGACCGCGAAGGCCGCGAGGAAGGCGAGAGCCAGCGCGGCGGCCGCGCTCGGCACGGAGACCGAGCCTCCCGCCAGGACGTGCGCCAGCACGCTCAGCCCCAGGCAGACCGCGGCGAAGGCGGCCGCGCGGGCGAGGCGGAAGGGCAACGTCGCGGGCATGATGGGGAAATCATCCCACGCCACCCCGGCGGTGCGAAGTTCGAGACCCACCGGGTGATCCCCCCTCGCCATGTCCGAGATCCGCAGGCGGCCCGGGGTCAGAAAAAATCTTGAAAGAAAATCCGGCCGCCGTGTCGAATCGATCCGTGCTCGTTCGAAGCGTGGTCAAAGGCCGGAGGAACACGAGAACCGGCCGTCCCGTTCGAAAACAAGATCAAGGAGAGACACGATGCGATACATGATCACCCTCAAGGTCACCCACCGGCCCGACACCCCGCCGCCCGCCGAGCTGATGGAGGCGATCATGAAGCTCGGCGAGGAGGCCACCGGAGCGGGCGCGTTGCTCGACAACGGCGGGCTGGCTCCGAGCGTCGAGGGGGCGCGGGTCGAGCTCACCGAAGGCAGGATAAGCGTCACGGACGGTCCGTTCGCCGAGGCGAAGGAACTGATCAGTTACGCCCTCTACCAGGTCCGGTCGAAGGAGGAGGCCGTCGAGTGGGCCTCCCGCTTCATGAAGCTCCACCGCGACCACTGGGAGGGCTGGGAGGGCGAGGCCGACATCCACCGCGTCTTCGGCCCCGAGGACTTCGCCGCCCCCGCGTGAGACCGTCCTCGCCGACGCCCCGGTGAGAGTTCCCACGAGAGGACTCTCACCGGGGCGTCGGACGAGGTGGTTGGATCGGGGGCATGACGGTTGGAGATCCCCACCGGGTCATCGAGGCGGTCTGGCGGATCGAATCCGCGAGGGTGATCGCGGGACTCGCCCGGATGGTGCACGATGTCGGCCTGGCGGAGGAGCTCGCACAGGACGCCCTGGTCATCGCGCTGGAGCAGTGGCCCACGGCCGGTGTGCCCGACAATCCCGGTGCCTGGCTCATGCTCACCGCCAAGCACCGGGCGATCGACCTGCTGCGCCGCAGGAACCGGTACGAGCGCAAGCTCGAAGAGGTCGGCCGGGACATGGAGATCCGACAGGAGTCGGCGGAGGCCGAGCTGGACGACGCCCTCGACGACCACATCGGCGACGACGTGCTGCGCCTCCTCTTCACGGCCTGCCATCCCGTACTGTCCACGGAAGGGCGAGTGGCGCTCACCCTCCGCCTGCTCGGCGGCCTGACGACGGAGGAGATCGCCCGCGCCTTCCTGGTGCCCGAGCCGACCGTCGGGCAGAGGATCTTCCGAGCCAAGCGCGTCCTCGCCGACAGGCGGGTACGGATCGAGATGCCCACCCCGGCCGAGCTGGGCGACCGGCTCTCGTCGGTCCTGGAGGTCGTCTACCTCGTCTTCAACGAGGGATACTCGGCAACCGCCGGTGACGACTGGATGCGCCCTTCGCTCTGCGAGGAGGCGCTGCGCCTGGGCCGGATCCTGGCGGGTCTCATGCCCGAGGAGTCCGAGGTGCACGGCCTCGTCGCCCTGATGGAGATCCAGGCGTCCCGCACGCGCGCCAGGACGGGCCCCGGCGGCGAGCCGGTCCTCCTCCTCGACCAGGACCGGGGCCGGTGGGACCGGCTGCTCATCCGCCGCGGGCTGGACTCGCTCGCCCGAGCCGAGGCGCTCGGCACACTCGGCCCGTACGGTCTGCAGGCCGCGATCGCCGCCTGCCACGCCCGCGCGCTGTCCGCCGGCGACACGGACTGGGAGCGGATGGCCGCCCTCTACCGGGTGCTCGCCCACGTCGCCCCCTCGCCCGTGGTGGAGCTGAACCGCGCGGTCGCGGTGGACATGGCGTACGGCCCCGAACGCGGTCTGGAGATCGTGGACGGGCTGGTGGCGGAGCGCGCGCTCAGGAACTATCCGCTGCTGGCGGCGGTACGGGGTGACCTGCTCGCGAAGCTGGGCCGCCTCGACGAGGCGCGCGCGGAGTTCGAGCGGGCCGCCGCACTCACCGGAAACGAGCGCGAACGGACCCTCTTCCTCGCCCGCGCGACCGCCGAGCACTGACCGCAGATTCCGCACCCCACGCGATGTGACGAGCGTCGGCCACCGATTCCGCGCCCGCTTGGCCTCGCGGGCGGCTGAGGGCGCGGGCTGCGGGAAATGCCCGGCACCGTGAACCGGAGTCCTCCTGTCGAGAGTTCCAGCTGTCGTACTCACCAGTAACTAAGTAGCGGCGCTCACGCCCCGGGAACCGATCGTCCCGAAGATGATGTGCATGACACGACCGGTGAAAAACACGACGACGTCCGCTTTCTACGCGCAGGCCGTCATCTCCTTCGGACTGTCGGTGGCGGCCCTGGGGATCGGCATCGCCTACCTGCCGGTGAACACCTGGGTCCGGTCCTTCATGGGACTCGGGCTGCTCTATGTGGTGACCTCGACCTTCACGCTCGCCAAGTGCGTCCGGGACCGGAACGAGGAGGCCGCCGTCGTCAGCCGCGTCGACCAGGCCAGGCTGGACAAGCTGCTGGCCGAGCACGACCCCTTCAAGAACGACTGACGGCGACGCCGTTCGCGGTGCCCTCGCACGTTTCAGTGCCCGTACCGTTCCGCGCGCACCCGGTCGGGGGAGGTGGCCGGAGGCTCCGCTCCCGGACCGGGGAGCACGTCGACATCCGCGGCGTTCATCGGCCGGTCGCACACCGCGCAGCGCAGTTCGACGTGGCCGATCTCACCGCAGGCGTGGTGGCGGTAGAGAACCGGCGGGCCGGCCTCGCCCGCCGTCCACCGGTCGCCCCAGCGCACCATCACCAGGAGCAGGTCGCACAGCTCCATGCCCTTGGTCGTGAGCGCGTACTCGTGGCGAGGCGGTCGGCTCGAATACTCCCGCCGCTCCAGCACACCGTTCTCGACCAGCCACCTGAGCCGCTCGGCGAGCACCTTGCGGGAGATGTCCAGGCTCTGCTGGATCTGGTCGAAGCGGTTGATGCCCACGTAGACGTTCCGCAGGATCAGCGGTGACCACGGCTCACCGATGACGTCCAGCGTGCGGGCGATCGAGCAGGCCATATCACCGAATCGGGTTCGCTGCATGGGGGCAGTCTAGGCGAGAGGGTTCCCTGAAGAAACGGTCTCCTGCTAACGTTCCCTCGTTAGTTCCTTGAGGGAACCCAATGGAGGGGGAGCATCATGGACCGTCCTCAGGTCGTCTCGGCCCAGGATTGGCAGGCCGCGCGGGAAGCGCTGCTGGCGAAGGAGAAGGAGCTCACCCGCGCGCAGGACGCGCTCGCCGCCGAAAGGCGCAGGATGCCGATGGTCCGGATCGGGGGCGAGAACGGCGAGGGCGGGGCCGGCGGGGGGTACGTGTTCGAGGGTCCGGACGGACAGGCGAGCCTGCTCGACCTGTTCGAGGGACGGCGCCAGCTCATCGTCTACAGCTTCATGTGGCTGGGGGCCGACACCTTCTGTTCGGGGTGTTCGATGTTCACCGACAACATCGGGCACCTGAGCCACCTCCACGCCCGCGACACCACGGTGGCGTTGGTCTCCCGTGGCCCGATGGCCGAGATCACACCGTTCAAGGAGCGCATGGGCTGGACGATCCCGTGGTTCTCCTCGCTGGGCAACGACTTCAACGACGACATGGGAGCCGGTGACGGGTTCGCGCTGAACGTCTTCCTGCGCGACGGCGACACCGTCTACCGCACCTACCTCACCACGGGGCGGGGAGTCGAGCGGCTCGGCAGCGGCTGGACCTTCCTCGACCTGACACCGTTCGGCCGGCAGGAGACCTGGGAGGACTCCCCGGAAGGCCGGCCGCAGACCTCGCCCTACACGTGGTGGCGCCTGCACGACGAGTACGAGGTCTGAGCATCACCCGATCGACGCACCCGCTCGCGCCCTGCCCGTCGCCCGCGCGAGTAGTTCTTGATCGCCGGGAGCGGGCCCGGCGGAAGGTGACCCGTCGGAGGCCCGCACAAGTCTCCACCTGTCGTCGAACCGGTCGCTCTCCCCGTGCCGATACCCTTGGCCCGAGCCCAAGGACGCCCGCGCGTACGGGAGACCCGGCGCGAGGACAGGAGAGAACAACAGGTGGCGAGGCCGTCCGACACCAAGGCGCGCATCCAGGCGGTCGCACGAGAACTGTTCGCCGAGAAGGGCGTGCAACAGACGAGCCTGCGGGACATCGCCCACCGGCTCGGGATCACCAAACCCGCGCTCTACTACCACTTCACCTCGCGGGAGGACCTGCTCCGCAGCATCGTCCAGCCGCTGGTCGACGATGTGGACGACTTCCTGGCCGACATCGAGGCGAACGCCCCGCAGAGCCCTCGCGACCTTCTCCAGGGCTACTTCGACATCACCTTCAGACACCGGGAGGTGACCGTGATGGTGGTACGCGATCTGTCCACCCTGGCCCACCTCGATCTGGGGTCTCGCATGGGCCACTGGCGTCGGCGGCTCATCGCCCTGCTGCTCGGCCCGGACCCCGACCTGGCCGCTCGCGCCCGCGCGGTCGTGGCCATCGGCGGACTCTCGGACTGCACCGTGGAGTTCGCCGACGTGCCGGCCGCGACACTCGGCCCTCCGGCGGTGGCCGCCGCGCTGGCGGCACTCGGGGCCGCCCCGTCGGCAGCCGGATGAGACCCGCTCCCCTCAGGACGCCGGGGATTCGCGAATCTCGGCCAGAGAGATCCTCATGGCGTCGGCGGCACGCGTGAACCAGTCGGAGATGGCGGCCAGTTCGTCCGGGCCATAGCTCTCGAAAAGCTCGGTGAGCCGCCGATAGGTGGGCTCGTACGCCGTCGCGACACGGGCGGCCGAGCTCTCTTCCGGGACGATCCGGACGCGGCGGCGGTCACGGGGGTCGGCGACGCGCCGGGCGTAGCCCGCGCTCTCCAGACGGTTGACCACCCCGGTGACGGCCCCGGTGGTGAGGCCGGCCAGCTCGGCGAGGCGTCCTGCGGTGAGCGCCTCCTCTCCCGCACCGAGGATGAAGCCGAGACACGTCAGATCTGTGACGTTGACCCCGAGGCGCTCGGCGATCGTGTGCTGCCCCACGAGGCTCAACGCGATCAATTGGTCCATCCGGGCGAGGACCTCCGGCGGCGAGACGACGGCTTCGGATTTGCCTTCCACCACAAAATCCCCTTACTATCTAAGAAGCTTAGCTCGTGAGTTAAATTATACGAGCCGACCCAACCTAGCGCCCGCCGCCCCCGCGATCCGCCGCGACCCCCGGGGACGGTGCTTTTCGATGGAGGAGACGTGGGGATCAGGAAAGACCTCGCGGAATTGGCCGCGATCCACGAAGAGCACGACATGGGACACACCGTGGCGGGCTGGACCGGCTCGATCGTCTGCATCATCGGATTCGCGATCTCCGGGGTGGCGATGACGGCCGGCGGCGTCCTCTTCTTCTGGATCGGCGCGGGGGTTGTGATCCTGGGCGGTGCGCTGGGATGGCTCCTCCACCAGCTGGGCTTCGGCAAGGAGATCGGGCCGCGACCGATGTCGGAGCGCGGCATGCGCCGCCGCCCGGCACCGAGGACACCCGAGGTGGAGGAGGTTCCCGGAGAAGCGGCACGATCCCGTACGGAACCTCACGCCTCCGCCAGGACGGCTCAGCCCGCGACGATGGCCCAGACCGCATCGGGCACACCCCTCGGCCTCTGATCGGGCCGTCCCCCTGTCCGAGCCGACAGACCGGTCCCTCGAACGAGGGGCCGGCCTGCCGGTTTTTCAAGCCTCTTCAGGGCCTCTTCCAGCCTGCCCCGGTCCGCTCACCCGGTTTCCAGCCTCCCCGGCTCCCCCACATCCGGGCCGGTCAAGTCCGCGAGGAAAGGCGCCCGTCCGAGCGAGGGTCCGACGGGCCAGGACGCCGGGTGCTCATCCCACATCCGCCAGATAGGACGAAAGCGTGCAACTATAGTGTAATTCTCCGACCGGGACCGCCTCGGTCGCATACCTGGTAAGACGGAGGGAACGCCCGCCCTGTGAACTGCGGGTCTAAGGAGTCTTTCCATGTCACCCGAAGGTGTGAACACGCTCTCGATCTCGGCCGACGTACGCGGAAACGCCATCGTGGTCCGTCTGATCGGCGAGCTTGACTACGACTACGCGCCGATCTTGCGGAGGGAACTCACCCAGGCCTGGAGCCTGGGAACCGGCAACCTGTCATCCAGGCTTACACCGCCTGCGGCACCCGGCACACCATCGGAGCTTCCAGCGTCCCAGACCCCCGACGCGTCGTCCGACCTCGCGGCCCCCTCATTACTCGACACACCACCGGGGTTGCCGGCCCCCTCGGCACCCGGCACACCTTCCGAACTCGCGGCGCCCCCGTCACTCGGCACGCCCTCCGAACTCGCGGCGCCCCCGTCACTCGGCACGCCCTCCGAACTCGCGGCGCCCCCGTCACTCGACGCACCGTCCGGGTTGCCGGCACCCTCGGCACCGATGGACGCACCCTCCGAACTTCCAGCGCCTCCGGCACCGCTTCTCCCCGAGACACCGCTTCCCCCCGAGGCGTCACTCCTCTCGGGCTCGCCTTTCCTCCCCGAGACACCGCTCCTCCCGGAAACCCCCTTCTTCCCGGAGAAACCGCTCTTTTTGGAGTCCCCTCTCCTCCCGGAGACATCACTCCTCTCGGAAGGCCCGCTCACCCCGAAGGATCCGCACCCCTCGGGCCCGCCTCCACCGCTGTCGCCCGAACCTCCCTCACCGTTCTTCCCCGGGAGCCCGCCTCCCCCCGCCCCGGGAAGCCCGCCACCGATCTTCCCCGAGGAGCCCTCTCCCCTCCCCCCGGACACGCCACCGGCGGACGGGCCGTCATCGGCCCCCACGATGACCTCGCCTTTCTCCCCGCCACCGGCCTCCCCCTCCCCTGAGACGTCCCCGGCGGCGGGAGCCGAGGTCGAGCCCTGGCTCATCCTCGATCTGGAAGGGCTCACCTTCTGTGACTCCACTGGGCTCGCGGAGCTGCTGTGGGTCATGCGCAAGAGCCAGGAGACGCGGACCCGCCTGGTGCTGGCCGGAGCGAGCCGGACACTGCGTCACATGATGGCCGTCACCGGGCTCCTCGCCCACTTCACGCTGGCCACCTCCGTGGAGACGGCCCTCGCGGGAGAGGAACTCGGGGCGGCGGAAGGATCCTGACGTTGGGGGTGGCTCCGGGCCACCCCGCAGCCACACCCACAAAAGGCACGCCCCGGGAGGGGCCTCCACGGACGTCAGAAGTCTGAGACGTATATCGTTAAAAAGCGCTCATTCGCCTGACAAATAAGTCAACATCTTCATACGGGAAAATCCACTATCCCTCGAAAGTGGGGTCCCGATGCGGAGGATGTCACCGCGGATGACCGCGGAAGCACTGCCCGAGACCATGGACGGGCTCCCCGTCAAACCCGGGGAATTCCTCGCCCTCGTGTCCGTGGACTTCACCGGGACCTACCAGGTCTACCTGGCGGCCAAGGACGAGCGGATCAAGATGACCCGGCTGTCCATGAGCCTGCTCGCCGCCCCGTTCGCCGCCGCGGTCGCCCTGGCCGGCGCGAAGGTGGTCAGCCCGGCGATGCTCACCACCTGGCACAGCGTGCCCTGGTATCTGTTCGCGATGACCGCCGCGTTCGGGCTGCTCAGCGTGCTGCCCTTCCTCCGGCTGATCGAGGCGGTCAACGCGCACATGAGGACCGCGCGGGCGCTCAACAACTTCCGCCTGCTCTACACGGTCCACCTCAAGGACCAGTTCGCCGCCCTCGGCTGGACTCCCAACCTGCCGGTGGATCCCCGCTATCCGGAGACGTACGCGCCGCTCGCCTGGCCGGGGATCAACGTGATGATGCTCGCCCTGGTCAACAGTTCCTACATCGCGGTCGGCGTGCTCGGGATGATCGGGGCCGCACCGGCCGTCGCCCTGCTCCTGGTGGTCATCGGACTGCTCGCGCTGGTCCACTATTTCGTCTACTACGTCCGCGCCAATGTTTCCCGGCAACGCCGGCTCCCACACAATCCCTTCCATTTCCCCAACGTGGAGACCTGAATGCCCGACCTCCTCAGATTCGCGTCTTGTGGGGAGACGTGGATCTGGCTGATGCGACACGTGACACACAACGGCGGGCCCGCCCTGGACGACCGCGGCCCGATCATCGAGGCTCCGGCGGTGCTCTTCGAGGTCACTAGCCTGGCCTGGGACGATCCCGTCCTGAAAAGCTACGGCGAGGCCGGAAAGATCCCGCTGTACTCCAGCAAGTTCAGCGAACGCTCGATCGTCCCGCCGTTCAAATACAGTTACGGAGGGCGCCTCCGCCAGTTTCTCGGCGTCGACCAGCTCGGCTGGATCACCGACGTGCTGCGCGCCAAGCCGTACACCAAGAGCGGCTGGATCTCGCTCACCGCCCCCGGCGAGTCTCCCGACGCGGTGCCCTGCCTGACCAGCCTCGCCTTCAGGCTCCGTGCCGGGCGGCTGGTCATGACCGCCGCCTTCCGGTCGCAGAACGTCTACACGTCCTATCTGAACTACGTACCGCTGCGCGGCATCCAGCGCGAGGTCGCGGACGGCCTCACCGTGGGCTGCGGATCGATGCGGGTCTTCGTCGACGTGCCGCACATCTACGCCGCGGACGAGGCGACGGTCGGGGAGATCCTCCGGCTCTCGGAGGGTGACGGGCCCGGCGAGAGAGCACCGGGCCCCGATCATCGGATCTGCCCCGTTCCCTGATCGCCCCACGAGCGTGTCCCGGCCGCCTGCCGGGACACGCTCGTGATTCTCTTCATCTCACCTGAAGCGGCGCAGTCGCAGGCTGTTGCTCACCACGAACACCGAGGAGAGCGCCATCGCACCCCCGGCGATCATCGGGGTGAGCAGACCGAACGCGGCCAGCGGGATGGCGGCGACGTTGTAGGCGAAGGCCCAGAACAGGTTGCCCCTGATCGTGCGCAGCGTGCGGCGGGACAGTCTGATCGCGTCGGCGGCCACCCGCAGGTCGCCCCTGACCAGGGTGAGGTCGGATGCCTCGATCGCGACATCGGTACCGGTGCCCATCGCCATGCCGAGATCGGCCTGGGCGAGCGCGGCGGCGTCGTTCACCCCGTCACCGATCATGGCCACGGTGCGGCCCTCGGACTGGAGCCGCTTGACGACCTCCACCTTGTCGGCGGGCAGCACGTCGGCGATCACGTCCTCGACGCCGACTGCCTCGGCGACCGTACGGGCCACCGTCTCGTTGTCTCCGGTGAGCAGGATCGGACGCAGGCCGAGCGCGCGCAACGCGGCGACCGCCTCGGCCGAGCTGGGCTTGATCGCGTCGGCGACGGTGAGCACCGCGCGGGCCTTCCCGTCCCAGCCGACCGCGACGGCCGTCTCCCCGCGCGCCCGCGCCCCCTCAAGTTTCTCCTCCAGCTCCGGCGGCAGGTGCTGCGACCAGTCGGCGAGCAGCTGGGGACGCCCGACGAGGACGGCGTGCCCGTCGACGACGCCCTGGACGCCGAGGCCCTCGATGTTCGCGAAGTCCTCGACCTCGGCGGTGGAGTCCGCCGCGCGGGCGACGGCGCGGGCCACGGGGTGCTCGGAGGCGCCCTCCAGGGCTCCGGCCAGCCGGAGCACCTCCTCGCGCTCCTCACCGGCGGCGGGGAAGACGTCCTTGAGGGTCATCGTGCCCGACGTCACGGTGCCGGTCTTGTCCAGGACCACGGTGTCGATGCCGTGGGTCGACTCCAGCGCCTCCGGACCCTTGATCAGGATTCCCAGCTGGGCGCCCCGGCCGGTGCCGACCATCAGCGCGGTCGGTGTGGCGAGGCCCAGAGCGCAGGGGCAGGCGATGATCAGCACCGCCACGGCGGCGGTGAAGGCCGCGGCGGCGCCCGAACCGGTCCCGAGCCAGAAGCCCAGGGTGGCCACGGACAGCGCGATCACGATCGGCACGAACACCGCGGAGATCCGGTCGGCCAGCCGCTGCACGGCGGCCTTGCCGTTCTGCGCGTCCTCCACCAGCCTGGCCATCTGGGCGAGCTGGGTGTCCGAGCCGACCCTGGTGGCCCTGACCACGAGCCGCCCCCCGGCGTTCACGGTGGCGCCGACCACCGCGTCACCCGGCCGTACCTCGACGGGGACCGACTCGCCGGTCAGCATGGACGTGTCCACGGCCGAGGAGCCCTCCTCGACCACGCCGTCCGTCGCGACCTTCTCCCCCGGCCGTACGACGAAGAGGTCGCCCGCCTTGAGCGCACCGACGGGGACGAGTTCCCCCGAGGCGAGCGTGACCTCCTTGGCGCCCATCGACATCAGCGCGCGAAGCGCGGCACCGGCTTGGCGCTTGGAACGCGCCTCGAAGTAGCGGCCCGCGAGGATGAAGGTGGTCACCCCGGCGGCGGCCTCGAAGTAGATGTTTCCCGAGCCGTCGCCCCTGGACAGGGTGAACTCGAAGCCGTGTCGCATGCCCGGCATGCCCGCCGTGCCGAAGAACAGGGCCCAGAGGGACCAGGAGAAGGCGGCGATCGTCCCCATCGAGACCAGCGTGTCCATGGTCGCGGCGCCGTGCCGCAGGTTGGTCCAGGCCGCCCGGTGGAAGGGCCACCCTCCGTAGACCACGACGGGACCGGCCAGGGCGAGGGAGAGCCACTGCCAGTTGTCGAACTGAAGCACCGGGATCATCGCCATCGCGATGACCGGCACCGAGAGCACGACGGAGGTGATCAGGCGCTGCCTGAGCGGGGTGAGCACGTCACGCTCCCCCTCCTCACCGGCCGCCCCTTCCGTCTCCCCGGACTCCCCCGACGCCGGCGGCGCGGGCGGCTCGGCGGTGTATCCGGCCTTCTCCACCTCCGCGACGAGGTCGTCGGGGGTGATGGCCGCGGGGTAGGTGACCTTCGCCTTCTCGGTGGCGTAGTTGACGGTCGCGGTCACGCCGTCCAGCTTGTTGAGCTTGCGCTCGATGCGGGCCGCGCAGGAGGCGCAGGTCATGCCGCCGATGGCGAGCTCGATCTCGCCGCGGGCGGATGCTTCGCCGGTGGTCATGGACATCACGACCTCTCCTCGTCCCTTGCCTCGTGTCCCGGTCGTCGTGCGTGGTCCGGGGTCGTCACCGGACGGCCCGCCGGGGCGGAAACCTCACCGTCCGGGAGCGCGCCCTCCGGGAGCGGGCCCGTCCACCGTCCCGGCACGTGATGGGTGTGCCCAGACATATGTCTCTCCTCGTTATGAGAACACGTAACCCCTATGGGGTATTTCACGGTTGGTGGCTGTGCCCGTGGCCGTCACCCGAGGAGGCTCCGCCACCCTCGGGGTCCGGGCTGGTGGCGGCGGTGAACGCGGCGGTGCGCACGGTCCCGCCGTGCTTGAAGTCCAGGTAGAGGCCGTAGGTCCCCGCGCTCGGCACCTCGGCGTAGAAGGTGATGTTCGGGCCGGGCGTGGTGCGCCCGTCACCGGGCTCGCCGTCGGGGTGCACGTGCAGATAGGCCAGGTCGCCGTCGCGCAGCGCGACCAGGTGCCCGTACGCGGCCAGGTAGGGCTCCAGGTCGGTGACCGGCTCGCCGTCCTTGGCGACCGAGAGCGTGAGCATGCTCGTCCGGCCGGGGATGAGATCGCCCTTCAGGGTGACGGTGTAGTCACCCACGGTGGCGGTCTCGGCCGGGACCGCGAGCGGCTCGGGCCGGTAGTCGCCCGCCACCGACAGATCCATGCCGAGCGTCAGCGGCTCCGCCCCCTCGGGGGCGAAGTCGGCGAACGCGCGGTACTCCCCCGCGGCGGGAAGCTTGAGCGGGACCGACCACACCCCGCCTCCCAGCAGGGTGGGATGCAGGTGCTGGAAGCCCGTCAGGTCGCGGCGCACCACGATGAGGTGCAGCTTCTTGTCGTGCTGCGTGGTGAACCCGGTGACGGGAGAGCCGTCGGGACCGATCACCGTGAAGCGGAAGTCGGTCCGCTTGTCCACCTTGACCTCGTCGGTCTCCGGCATGAGCATGTATCCGTCCTGGGAGACCTGGAGCCCCGCGGGAACGGTCGGCGCCTTCGCGGCCGTCGTGTCCTGGTGGGCTCCATGATCCGCGCCCCCACCCTCGCCCTGCTCCGCGCCGGCGCCCTGAGAGCTCTGGGCCTCCGCGTCTCCGATCGGACCGGCCATCCGGCCCGCCCCCAGGGCGCCGCCGAACACCACGGTCAGCACCAGCGCGTACGCACCCACCTTGAGCGCGCCGTTCATCGCGATCACCCCTCTCGAATACCCATGGGGGGTATCCTTTCGCTCGCCTACAGTGCCACACCACCACCCTTTTCAGCAACCCCTGGGGGGTATGTCTGACGCCGGCCTCCAGGTCACAGGATGACCGATGCGCAGGAGGATGAAGAGACTTACCGGAATTCTGAGAACGGCAGACGCCGGACACGCTCCGAGGACGGGTCGTAGAGAGGTTCAGCGGTGACGGCGGCGCCCACCCAGGTCCCGGTGACGCCGACCTCGACCCGGTCGCCGGGGGCGGTGCCCTCGGGCAGGTAGGCGTAGGCGATCGAGCGGTCGACGCGGTGGCCGTACCCGCCACTCGTCACCCGCGAGGCGGGCAGCCCACCGACGCGGACCGGTTCCCCGCCGAGGCAGACCTGGCGGGGGTCGTCCAGGACCAGGCAGAACAGACGCCGCACGGGACGAGCGCCGACCGCTCGGTCAACGGTCGAATGGTCGACCGTCGAGTGGTCGTCGGCGGGACGGGCATCGGCCGGGCTGTCCGCAGCGAGACGATCGCCGGACGAGCGGTCGTCTGCTGGACGGTCGCCGGTGAGGCGGCGCGCGGATTCCAGGGCCGCGCGGCCGACGAAGTCCTTGTCGCGGGCGACCGCGAACCCCAGACCGGCCTCGTAGGGGGTGGTCTCCGGGGTGATGTCCATGCCCCAGACGCGGTAGCCCTTCTCCAGGCGCATCGAGTCGATCGCGCGGTACCCGGCAGGCCGCATGCCGTACGGCGCTCCGGCCTCCATGAGCGTGTCCCACAGCGTCAGCCCGTACTCCGACGGGCAGTACAGCTCCCAGCCGAACTCGCCCACGAACGTCACCCGCTGGGCCAGCACCGGGACGTTCCCCACGCTGATCTCCCTCGCCTTCATGTAGCCGAAGGTGAGGTCGTCGCCGGACACGGAACCGAGGATGTCGAGCGCCCGCGGCCCCCACAGGCAGTAGCAGGCGTGGGCCGAGGTGACGTCTCGGACGTCGAGACCCCGGCCCCGGAGCCAGGCGGCGTCGTGAACGCCGAAGGCGGTGCCGGTGACCAGACGGAAACGGTCGTCCGCCAGGCGGGTGACGGTCAGGTCGGCCTCGATGCCGCCGCGCCCGTTGAGGAGCTGGGTGTAGACGATCGAGCCCACGGGCCTGTCGAGCTGCCCGGCGCAGGCCCGCTGCAACCCCTCCAGGGCTCCGGGCCCCGAGACCTCCAGCTTGGAGAACGAGGTCTGGTCGAACAGGCCCGCGGCGTCGCGGGTGGCCAGGCACTCCTCGCGTACGGCGGGCGACCAGATCCGGCCCGCCCAGCCGTGCGGGCGAGGGCTACGGCCGTCCGGGGGGACGTCACGGACGTCCGGGGACACCTCGCGAACGTCCGGGGAGACACCGTGGCCGGCCGGAGCGACCTCATGGGCCTCGCGAACGTCCGGGGAGACCTCGCGGACGCCCGGTTCCGGATCCCGGGTGAGCGGGGCGTCCACCGGAGGAGTCTCACCCGCCCCGACCGGGCGCCCGCCGGGTTCGTACCAGTTGACCCGTTCCCAGCCGGACTTCTCGCCGAACGCCGCCCCCAGCTCCACATGCCGCACCCAGGCGGGAGAGCGGCGGAGCGGGCGGGCGGCGGTACGCTCCTCGCCGGGGTAGACGATGTCGTAGTACTTCGAGTACGAGTCCAGGGCCTTGGCGCGGGTCCACGATGCGGAACGGGCATGGGATCCGAAACGCCTCAGATCCATACCAAACATGTCGTACTCCGGCGAACCATCCACGATCCATTCGGCCATCACCTTGCCCACGCCGCCGGCGGCCGCCAGGCCGTGCACACAGAATCCGGCCGCCGCCCACAACCCGCGGACCGGGGTCTCACCGAGCAGGAACTCCCCGTCGGGGGTGAACGCCTCGGGGCCGTGAACGACCTTTGTGATCTCGGCATTGGCCAGGTCGGGAACCCTCCGCACCGCCGATTCCCACGATTCTTGAAATTTCGGCATATCAGGGGGAAAGAGAGTCCGAGGCTCCTCCAGTGGAGCAGCCGTGTCCCATATCTCGGGGTTCCTGATATATCCGCCTACCAAAATTCCGGCATTCTCCTCCCGGAAATAGACAATGTTGTCCGGATCCCGCACCGTAGGCATGGACGAAGGAACCCCGAATGGTTCGGTGACTACATATTGATGTTTTATCGGCACAACCGGAATGTCCACCCCGGCCATCCGCCCGACCCGCCCGCTCGCCGCGCCCGCCGCGACGACCACGGTCTCCGCCTGGACCGACCACTCCTCGGCGTCGCCGGAGCCCCCGGCCCCCGACGCGAGCCGCACCCCGGCGACCGTGCCGTTCTTCACGTCGATTCCCGTCACCCGGGTGCCGGTGTATATCCGCACGCCCAGCTTCCGCGCCCCCGCCGCCAGTGCCCTGGCCAGCAGCGCCGGGTCCAGCCAGCCGTCCCCCGGCAGCCAGAGCGCGGCCCGCACGTCGTCGGCGCGCAGCAGCGGGAGCATCTCCTTCGCCTCGGCACCGGAGATCATCTCCAGGCCGAGCCCGTAGGTCTCTCCGGCCCCGGCGAGCCGCAGCGACTCCTCCACCCGCTCGGGCGTGGTCGCCAGGCGGAGGCCGCCGACCCCGTGCCATCCCGGGTCCAGCCCGGTGAGCTCGGCCAGTTCGGGGTAGAGACCGGCCGAGTACATGATCATCTTGGTCTGCGTGACGGTCGAGCGGAGCTGGCCCACGAAACCGGCCGAGTGCCAGGTGGTGCCCTCGGTGAGCTCGTGCCGCTCGACGAGGATCACCTCGCTCCAGCCGAGCCTCGCGAGGTGGTAGGCCACGCTGCAACCGGCCACTCCACCGCCGATCACGACGGCTCGCGCGGATCCGGGAAGTTTCACGGCAGGGAACCCCTCTGTAACAACTAGTCCACAGAATCGGATCAATGGTATGAAGGTAGGCCAAAGGAGGGCGGCATGCCAGATCCTCGAGCGGACGTCCGAAAATGGGCTGGTCAGCCCATAACCGAGACCCCGATCAAGGGTGGCCTCAGCCACCGGATCTCGCGGCTCACCACGGCCGACGGGCAGCGCTGGTTGCTGCGCGTGCTGGATCCCCGGGTGTCGGAGGCCGGCCTGGGCATACCTCTCGACCAGGAGATCGCCAACACGGTCCACGCGGCGGACGCCGGGGTCGGACCCAGGGTGCTGCACCGGCTGCCGGACGCGCTGGTGCTGGAGTATCTCGACGGTGTCACCCTGGACGCCCACGCCGTACGGACGATTCCCGGCCCCATCGCCGCGGCCTGTCGCCGGCTGCACGCCGGACCTCGGTTCGTCAACGACTTCTCCATCTTCCGCAAGCTCGACGAGTTTCTCGCCCTGTGCCGTACCCACGAACTGAGCACACCCGACGGCTACCGGGACCGCCTTCCCGCGGCGGCGGAGATCGAAAGGGCGCTCGCCGCCGATCCGCTGCCCACGGTGCCGTGTCACAACGACCTGCTGCCGGAGAACTTCATCCGCTGCGGCGGTGAGGTGCGGATCGTCGACTACCAGCTCTCGGGGAACAACGACCCGGCCTTCGAACTGGGCGACATCGCCGCCGAGGCGGACTACGACCCGGACCTGACCGCCCGGCTCGCCCGCGCCTACTTCGGCACCGACGACCGGCGGCTCACCTCCAGGGTCCGGCTCAACCTGATCATGTCCAACCTGACCTGGACGCTCTGGTTCTCCGTACACCACGGGCTGCTCAAGGAGCAGGCCGCCGACGCCGACTTCGACTACGAGGCCGAGGCCGCCGACAAGTTCTCGCAAGCCGTGCGGGACCTGGACGACCCGGGGTTCGGACGGCTCGTCGACGACGTCCGGGGCGCGAGCTCCGGATTTCCACCCCCCGCATAACCCCCCAAGGAGGCTTGAGTGACCAAGCCAACGTCGGTCGACGAGGACGCGAAGCGTCTCGCCGAACTCGGTTACAAGCAGGAGCTCTCCAGGACCTGGAGCGGCTTCTCCAACTTCGCCATCTCCTTCTCGATCATCTCCATCCTGGCCGGCTGCTTCACCACGTTCGGCCAGGCGTGGAACAACGGTGGACCCATCGCCATCTCGTGGGGGTGGCCGCTGATCTCGATCTTCATCCTGATCATCGGGCTGTGCATGTCGGAACTGGTCTCGGCCTATCCGACCGCCGGTGGCATCTACTGGTGGGCCGCCAAGATGGGCAGGCCGATCCACGGCTGGTTCACCGGGTGGTTCAACCTCGTCGGCCTGATCGCCGTGACGGCCTCGGTCGACTACGGCTGCGCGACCTTCCTGAACATCACCCTCAACCGGTTCTTCCCCGCCTGGGACCCCAGCCTGACCAACGCGTTCATCCTGTTCGCGGTCATCCTCACCCTGCACGGCCTGATCAACATCTTCAGTCACCGGCTGATCTCGACGCTGCAGAACGTCTCGGTGTGGTGGCACGTCTTCGGCGCGGCGGTCGTCGTACTGATCCTGATCTTCGGCCCCGACTCGCACCAGTCGATGTCGTTCGTCTTCACCGAGACGATCAACAACTCCGGCTTCTCCGACTCGTCGTACTGGTTCTACGTGCTGCCGCTCGGCTTCCTGCTCACCCAGTACACGATCACCGGGTTCGACGCGTGCGCCCACGTGTCGGAGGAGACCCAGGGCGCCTCCACCGCCGCCGCCCGAGGGCTGTGGCAGTCGATCTTCTACTCGGCGATCGGCGGCTGGATCCTGCTGCTCGCCTTCCTGTTCGCGGCGACCGACGTGGACGCGGTGAACGAGGCGGGCGGCTTCGTCGGCGCCATCTTCGACAGCGCGCTCCCCGGCAACCTGGCCACCGCGATCTTCACGATCTCCACCATCGGCCAGTTCTTCTGCGGGATGAGCTGCGTGACCTCGATGTCCCGGATGACCTACGCCTTCTCCCGCGACGGCGCCATCCCCGGCTGGCGCCTGTGGTCGAAGGTGGACGCCAACCGGACCCCCGTCAACGCGATCGTCTTCGGCTGCGCGGCCGCGCTCGTCCTCACCCTGCCCGCGTTGTACGAGGCCCCCGGCGGTCTGCCGCTCGCCTTCTACGCGGTCGTGTCGGTGGCGGTCATCGGCCTCTACATCGCCTTCGCGATCCCGATCTGGCTGCGGCTGCGGATGGGTGACCGGTTCGAGCCCGGCCCCTGGACGCTGGGGTCGAAGTACAAGGTCATGTGCTGGATCGCGATCGTCGAGATCGTCATCGTCTCGATCTACTTCATCATGCCGCTCGTCCCGGCCGCCGTGCCGTTCAGCGACGACTTCACCTGGACCGCGGTCAACTACGCGCCGATCGTGGTCGGCGTGATGGTGCTGGCCGTGGACCTGTGGTGGGTGCTGTCGGCGAGGCACTGGTTCACCGGCCCGCGCCGCACGATCGACATGAACGAGGCGTTCGACCCGGCCGGCACGGCCGGCGGGGAACCGACCGGCTGACCGCCCCGCGGGACCTCCCCGCCGACCGTTCCCTGAGAAGACCGGGAAACGAGCCCCGCGCCGCGAGGCCGCGCCGCCGACGTTCCCGGAGAGGACCGGGAAACGAGCCGACCGGCCCTGGAGAGGGCCGGTCAGCTCGCCTCGAAGGCCTCCGCCACCGCCGCACGGACCCGATCCATCGCCGTGGCGGCGGGGGCCCCACCGAACATCGTGAACGTCGTCCCCCCGGCGGCCGGGGCCTCCCGTCCCACGGACGTCATGTCCACATCCGGCATGCCGCAGGCCACGGCCCAGTTCCACGGGGTCAGGTCGCCGTCGACGTTGAGGGCGAACCCGTGACTGGTGACACCGCGGCTCTGCCGCATGCCGATCGAGACGATCTTGCGTCCCGTCTCGGCCGTCCACACGCCGGTGAGCAGTTCCGAGCCCGGCGGGGTGTCGCGGCGCTCGGCCGGGACACCCAGCGCGCCGAGCGCGCCGACGAGCCTCAGCTCGACCTCGCGGACGTAGTCGACGATCCCCTCGCCCTCGCCGAGCTTGACGATCAGGTATCCGACCAGCTGGCCGGGGCCGTGGTAGGTGAGCTGCCCGCCACGACCCGTGCTCACGACCGGGATGCCGTGAGCGGGGTCGGGCAGGTGCTGCTCAGGGGTTCGCCTGCCCACGGTGTACACCTGCGGGTGGCTGAGCAACCAGAGCGTGTCGGAGCGCTCGTCGCGCTGCCGCTGACCGACCATGTCGGTCATCCGCTCCATCGCCTTCTCGTAGTCGACCAGGTCGTCCTGGACCAGGGACAGTGGGCGTCGCCTCATGCCCCCAGCTTAATTTCACCGGGACGCGTCGCGACCCGGGGGCCGGAACACCGGCCCTCGTCCTAGTAGCGGGCCGCGGGCGCCTTGGGGACGAAGATCCACATCAGCACGTAGGCGACCCACAGGGGCCCTGGAATGAGCGAGAGCAACAGCCAGAACACCCGGACAAGGGTGGGCGGCATGTTGAGACTGTCCGCGATCCCGCCGCAGACTCCGGCGATTATCTTGTGATTTCTCGAACGGTACACGTTGCCTCTCTCGAATCGATGTTCTTCGTCCTTTCAAACGAACGACCGGAACCCATCCGTTCCCGAGACACCCCTGAGAAAACCCTGTCAGGGTCGGCTTGATAACTTTTTTCGCACCCGAACGTCGGCACATCTAGGCGAAACCGGTTGATCACGGTACGTTCCGCCATGTACCTAATAGGGGATTCCCCTCCGTTCCACCCCGAGGAGCGCTATGCGCCTGAGGTTACGACGCAGCCTGGTCCAGACCGCCGCCCTGGTCACGGCCCTCGCCCTCCCTCTCGCCCTCACCGCACCGGCGAGCGCGACCACGTCCACGGACGTCACCGACGTCCTCGCGAACGTGTTCGCGACGCAGATCAAGGGCGGCAACGTCAAGAAGCACCTTGACAAGTTCCAGCAGATCGCGACCGCCAACGGCGGCAACCGCGCCGCCGGCTCTCCCGGTTACGACGCCTCCCTCGCCTACGTGCAGGACAAGCTGCGCAAGGCCGGATACAAGACCTCCACGACCGACGTCGAGTTCCCGCTGGGCTGGGAGGAGGCGAGCCCCTCCGTCCTGCAGCAGACCGCTCCCGTGGCGAAGACCTACGCCAACCCCGCCGACTTCGTCACCGTCATCTCCTCCAGCCGAGGCGACGTCACCGCGCAGGTGCAGGTCGTCGACGCGGTCCTCCCGCCGCCCCCGGTCGCGAACACCTCGACGGCGGGTTGTGAGGCCTCGGACTTCGCCGGGTTCGTCCCCGGCCGGATCGCGCTGCTCCAGCGCGGCACCTGCCCGTTCATCGACAAGGCCACCAACGCCAAGGCGGCCGGCGCGGCCGGTGTGATCTTCTTCAACGAAGGCCAGCCCGGCAGGACCGACCCGCTCGTCTTCGACATCCGCGAGTGGCGCTTCGGCTTCCCCATCGTGATGACGAGCACGGCCGTCGGCCTTGAGCTGGCCGCCGCCCCGAACACCACCGTCCGTCTCAAGGTCGACGCCGAGACCGAGGTCGGCCGTACCAAGAACCTGATCGCCGACTCCCGCTGGGGCAAGTCCGGCGAGATCGTCGCGGTCGGCGCCCACCTCGACAGCGTGCCCGAGGGCGCGGGCATCAACGACAACGGCTCCGGCAGCGCCGCCATCCTGGAGACCGCGCTGAAGCTGGCCTACGTGCCGACCAAGTACAAGGTGCGCTTCGCCTGGTGGGGCGCGGAAGAGCTCGGCCTGCTCGGCTCCGACCAGTACGTCGCGGGCCTGTCCCAGGCGGAGAAGGACAAGATCAGGCTCTACCTGAACTTCGACATGATCGCCTCGCCCAACGACGTCACCTTCCTGTACGACGGTGACGACTCCGACGCCGAGGGCGCCCCGGCGGGTCCTGCCGGTTCCGCCCAGGTCGAGAAGCGCCTTGAGTCGTTCTACAACAAGCGCAAGCTGCCGTTCGAGGGCACCGACTTCGACGGCCGCTCCGACTACGGCGCGTTCATCGCCAACGGCATCCCGGCCGGCGGTATCTTCACCGGCGCCGAAGGCATCAAGACCCCCGAGCAGGCCGCCAGGTTCGGCGGAACCGCGGGCGTCGCCTACGACCCCTGCTACCACGCCGCCTGCGACGGCATCAACAACATCAGCGCCGCCGCGCTCGACCGCAACTCCAAGGCCGTCGGCTACGCCACCGCGTACTTCGCCTACGACCTGAAGGGCATTCCCGACCGCAACGCCGCGACCAAGGCACTCTCCAGGTCCGCGGCGTCGGCCGCGGCGGACCACCACCACGGTGAGGCCGCCCGCTAGGGATTCGCTCCGCAAGCGCACCACCACGCTGTACGGCGCGCACCCGCCACGGGTGCGCGCCGCTCGGGGACCCCCCACACCCCTCAAACCCGAGGAGCATGATGCGCAGTCTGTGGACCATGGGCATGGCGGCGATCCTGGCCATCCCGTTGGCGTTCACCGCACCATCGGCGTCGGCCGCCGTCCCACCGGACATCTCGCTGACCGCCGTGAAGGCACACCTCACACAGCTCCAGTCCATCGCCACCGCCAACGGCGGCAACCGCGCCCACGGCCGCCCCGGCTACCTCGCCTCGGCGAACTACGTCAAGGGCCTGCTGGACGGCGCGGGATTCACCACCTCCCTGCAGTCGTTCACCTACAACGGCGCGACCGGCTACAACGTCATCGCCGACTGGCCCGGTGGCGACCCGAACGACATCCTCATGGTCGGCGCCCACCTCGACAGCGTGACCGCGGGACCGGGCATCAACGACAACGGCTCCGGCAGCGCCGCCATCCTGGAGACCGCCCTCGAGGTCTCCCGCCAGTCGCTGGCACCCACCAAGCACCTCCGCTTCGCCTGGTGGGGCGCGGAAGAGCTGGGCCTGCGCGGCTCCCAGTACTACGTGAACAACCTCTCGGCCACCGAGCGCGCCAAGATCAAGGGCTACTACAACTTCGACATGGTCGGCTCGCCCAACGCCGGTTACTTCATCTACGACGGCGACAACTCCGACGGCGTCGGCTCGGGCCCCGGCCCGGCGGGTTCCGCGCAGCTGGAGGCGACGCTCCAGGCGTACTTCACCTCGATCGGCGTCGCCACCCGGGGCACCGACTTCGACGGCCGCTCCGACTACGGGCCCTTCATCGCCGTCGGCATCCCCGCGGGCGGCACCTTCACCGGCGCCGAGGGCGTCAAGTCCAGCGCCCAGGCCACCCTCTGGGGCGGTACGGCGGGGCAGGCGTTCGACCCCTGCTACCACCGGGCGTGCGACACGACGTCCAACATCAGTGACACCGCGCTGAACCGCAACGCCGACGCCATCGCCTACGCGGTGTGGACGACCGCGACCGCCGTACCTCCGACGGTCGTCTGGCAGGACACCTTCGAGACGGCGACCGGCTGGACGACCAACCCGTCGGGGACCGACACCGCCACCTCGGGCCAGTGGGAGCGCGGCGTCCCGCAGGCCACCAACTCCAGTGGCGCCAAGCAGCTCGGCACCACCGTGAGCGGTACCAACGACCTGGTCACCGGCAGGCTCGCGGGTTCCGCGGCCGGCGACTACGACGTCGACGGAGGCATCACCAGCGTCCGCTCCCCGGCCGTCGCCCTGCCGTCGACCGGGACGCTCAAGCTCGCCTTCTCCTGGTATCTCGCGCACGGCTCCAACTCCTCAAGCGCCGACTACCTGCGCGTGAAGGTCGTCGGCTCCACCACCACCCAGGTGTTCCAGCAGCTCGGCGCGGCCTCCAACCGCAACGGCGCCTGGGGTACGGCGGACGTCGACATCTCCGCCTTCGCGGGGCAGAGCGTCCGGATCCTGGTCGAGGCCGCCGACGCCTCGGGCGCCTCCCTGGTGGAGGCCGGGGTGGACGACGTCAAGGTGACCCGCCAGTGAGCGGGGCGGTGACCCGGCGGCAGTAGACGAGACCGGGTGCGGCCCGCGCCTTCCCCCTCCACGGGCCGTCCGGATCACCTCCGGACGGCCCGCCACGCGGGTCGCACCCCTCCCGGGTCTCGTGGACGACCTCTCGCGGCCCCTTTCGAACGAACCGCCCTCGAACGAATCGCCTTCCGACGAACCTCGAACGAACCGCCCTCGAACGACCCGGCGTCCGCGGGCGGAAAACCCGCGTTCCGGGGCGAACCCCCGTCAGTCCGAATCGTCGAGCCGGGGTTTCTCGTGCGCGGTGCCCTTGAGCTCGTGGAAGCCCGGGGTTCCCGCCACGAGCAGCGTCCCGTCCCACAGGCGGCCCGCCTGCTCGCCGACGGGAATCCGGGAGATCACGGGGCCGAAGAACACGACGCGCCCGCCACCGGTGGCGGGACCGGTGGCGGCGACCACCGGGGTGCCGACGTGCTCGCCGATCAGGCCGATGCCCTCCGCGTGCGAGGCGCGCACCGCCTCGTCGTAGGCCGTCGACATCCCGGCCTCGGCCGGTTCCGGCGGCAGGCCCGCGGCGGCGAGGGAGTCGTGCAGGGCACCGGCCCAGTCCTGCCCACGAGCGCGGCCGACGGTCCACATCGCGGTGTACAGCCTCCCGAGCGCCTCCTGCCCGTACTCCTGTCGTACGGCCTCGCAGACGCGCACGGGAACCCAGAGGTATCCCTCCGTGTCGCCCTCGGGATCCTCGTCGCGGCCCTCGTTGAGCACCGCCAGGCTCATCACGTGCCAGCGCACCTCGACCGGCCGCACCCTCTCCACCTCCACCAGCCACCGGGAGGTGATCCAGGTGTACGGGCAGGAGGGGTCGAACCAGAAGTCCGCGATCGTCCTGATCGTCATTCCCAGCCCTCCGATCGTCGTCCTCGGACGACGCCCGAGTACTGTGCCACCCTCGCCGAACGGCGCTCAGGAGCCAACTCGACTCGCCATCTGATCTTCGTTGGCCCCCACTCGGCAGTGCCCTGAACGACCCGTGTCACACCGGCCCCGCTGCTCCGCTAGCCTCGCGTAGGTTATCCACGCGCAGGCACGGAAGGTGCTTCAAGTGATCAGCTGGTTCGAAGCGGTGGTCCTCGGGCTGATTCAGGGATTGACGGAGTTTCTGCCGATCTCCTCCAGTGCCCACATCAGGGTCGCGTCGGCGTTCTTCGGCTGGCCGGACCCGGGGGCCGCGTTCACCGCGGTCATCCAGCTCGGCACCGAGGCCGCGGTGCTGATCTACTTCCGCAAGGAGATCTGGGAGATCATCTCCACCTGGACGCGCTCCCTGTGGACCCCCGGCCTGCGCGGCCACCACTCCGCCCGGATGGGCTGGTACGTCATCGTGGGCACCATCCCGATCGTGGTGCTCGGCCTGCTCTTCAAGGACTCCATCGAGGGTGCCTTCCGCGACCTGCGGCTGATCGGCACGACGCTGATCGTCTTCGGCCTGGTCCTGTGGTTCGCCGACCACACCGCCCGCAACAAGCTCACCCTGGAGCGGAACCTCAGCTTCACCCACGCCATGATCTACGGCTTCGCCCAGTCGCTCGCTCTCATCCCCGGGGTGTCCCGCTCCGGCGGCACGATCAGCGCCGGGCTGCTGCTGGACTACCGCAGGGAGGAGGCCGCGAAGTACTCCTTCCTGCTGGCCATCCCGGCCGTGCTGGGCTCGGGCTTCCTGGAGCTGTTCAAGATCGGCGACGGCAGCGCCCCCGACTGGGGGCCCACGATCCTGGCCACCGTGATCTCGTTCGTCGTGGGCTATCTGGCGGTCTCGTGGTTCCTGAAGTACATCAGCACCCACCGCTTCACCGGCTTCGTGATCTACCGGATCGCCCTCGGGATCATCATCATCGCCCTGGTGAGCTTCGGAATCCTCGACCCGTCGGCCTAGAGACCCGGCCAGGTCACTTCCCGGACCCGCCAGGACGCGGATCTCGCAGGCCGGCGATTCTGGCGACCGCCAGCGAGGTCGTGATCTCAAGAAGGTCGCGCGGACGCGAGAGTTTCAGAGCGGTCAGGTCCTCGATCCGGCGCATACGCTGAAGCACGGTGTTGGGGTGAATGTGCAACTCCCTCGCCGCCGCCCTCCTGTCCATGTCGTTCTCCACGAGAACACGCAGGGTGGTCACCAGGTCGGTCGAGCGCTCGCGATCGTAGTCGAGCACCGGTCCGAGCACCCGCCGGGCGAACCGGCGCAGCCCGTCGGTGTCGCCGACCTGAAGCAGCAGGTTGTCGACGGTCGGCTCGGCGAGATGGAGGACGACCGGTTCCGGCGACTCGGCGGCCAACTCCAGTGCCCCTCTCGCCGTCCGGAAGGCCGTCCGAAGTCCCGGCAGGGTCGGTGTCGGAGCCGCCACGGCGGCGGTCACCTGTCTCACCGAGCGGGCTTTACCGAGCACCTCGGCCAGCCGCTCGGTCGCCTCGCGCGGTGTGTCCGTCGTACCGTCTCGCCACACGGTCCGGTCGGGCCAGAGCACGACGACCAGGCCCCGGTGCGCGGCGGCGAGCGGAGGCGGGTTCATTCCCGCGAGGAGCCGGGTGATGGTCGCGAGCGCGCGTTCGGCGGCGGGGAGTCCGGCGGCGCCGTCGGTCTCGCGTACCGCGATCGCGCTGAGGGTGTGCGTGCCGGTGAGGTCGTGGCCCATGCGACGTGCCCGTTCGACCACGGCGGCGACGTCGAGGGACTCGTCGGAGAGCAGGTCGGCGACGAGGGAGCCGCGCAGGCGCCCCTCGACGTCCGCGGCGGTGCGTTCCCTGAGCAGTTCGAGGGCCGCGACGACCGAGGCGTGCTCGGTGGCGCGGATGTCGAGCCCGGTGAAGGAGGCGAGGGGCCGACGGACCCAGATCCTTCCCACGACCTCGCCGTCGAGCAGGACCGCCGATACGACGAAGGTCTCGCCCTCAAGCATCGTTTCCACCAACGACCCCTCGGTGAGATCGGGAGCCGTCGAGGGCGGCGCGTCGGTCCCCAGCGACCGGCCGTCGCTACGTGCCAGCACCGACCCGTGGGCGTCGTCGGCGAGAACGTCGGAGCCGAGCAGGTCCGCGAGCGCGGTGACGACACCGCCGATCCCCTCGCCGCGCAGGGCGATCGCGGTGAGCTCGACGTGGATCTCCTCCGCGCGGCGAAGCAGGGCGTGCTGCCTGGAGAGGGAGCGGTTGAGCTCGCGCAGTTCGCCGATGGTCGCCCGCTCCCTGACCTGCAGCTGGGCGGTGACCAGCGCGATCGCGACCTGGGTCGCGAGGGTGCCGACGAGCTCGCGTTCGGCGTCGTCGAAGTGGTGGGGCCGCTGACGGTAGCAGTTCAGGGTGCCGACGACCGTGCCGGCGCTGCGCAGTGGCACGGACACCAGGGCCCGGTAGCCCTGCTCCTGGGCGACGCCGCCCCACGGGCCGAACCGTGGTTCGAGACCGATGTCCTCCAGGGCGACGATGTCGCCGGTGCGGAACGCCCGGCTGGTGGGTGCCTCACCCTCCCGCCCGACGCCGAGCAGGATCGGGCGTTCGGCGTTGACCAGGTCGACGTACTCGGGGGAGAGCCCGTGGTAGCCGCGGATGACGAGCGCGGTGCCCTCGGGGTTGGGCAGGAAGACGCCGCAGAAGTCGTATCCCATGAGTGAGCACGCGGTCTCGGCCACCCGGTTCAGGAGATCGCCGAGCGGCTCCTGGCGGCTGACGGCGGCGCCGATGTCGGCGATCCCGGCCAGCCAGCGCCGCAGTTCGTCATGATGCGGTTCCACGATCGCGGCGCCCCCCCTCATGTTCGAAATCACACTATAAAGCCCGCAGGTGTGAGCGCTGAGACATTGAGGAGGTGGCTACCGCTGGAGCATCGTTGTTCTGGCCGGTGACCTCCGTCACACGGTGCCACGAAAGCAGGGTAGGGAAGCCGTGCGGTTGAACAAATACAGATCCCGAGCGCTGGCGGCTCTGCTCACGGTCGGCGCCATGTTCGTCTCGACGGCCTGCGGAGCGGGTCTGGGCGGTCCCGCCTCCTCCCGGGCGGCACGCGACGGTGTCATCCGGTTCACCTTCGCCCCCGACCCGATCTGGGACTACATGCACGACGAGGGGATCATCGAGGACTTCGAGAAGGAGACGGGGATCTCCATCGAGACCTCGGCGACCTGGGACGAGTTCGGGCTCTTCGCCGGCGGCCACGCCGACATCATCTCCTCGGCGTCCTTCGAGGTGCCGGGACTCGAGGCGGAGACCGAGCGGGCCACGGTGATCATTGGACGCTACAACTCCGAGCGGAGCCGGCTGATGGTGCGCGCCGACGACCCGGCGAAGTCCTTCGCCGACCTCAGGGGCAAGCGGCTCGGCGTGTTCACCTCGGTCTCCGGAACCCTGGTGTGGCACGCCCTGGTGGAGAAGATGCACGGACTCGCCATCGCCGGAGAGAAATCCGACTTCAAGATCGTCGTCGCCGACATCCAGAACCTCTCCAACCTGCTCGCCCGCGGCGAGATCGACGCCTGCATCTGCTATCCCGACCTGTCCGCGCGCGAACTGCGCGAGGGCAGCGTCCGCGCCCTGTACGACGGCAAGTCGTCCGCGGACCTGTTCGCCGACCTGGAGGCACCCGGCCACGACGGTCCCATGGGCAACGTGTTCGTCGCCCGCGAGGACTGGGCCGCGGAGCACCCCCGGGAGGTCGAGGCCTTCCTGGACCTGTGGTCGCGCGGCCTCAAGGAGTGGCGCGAGCACCGCGACGAGATCATCGAGCGCTACCCGCAGCACTTCGCCGTCGAGTCCCCCCGTTACGTGGAGTTCATGAAGAGCTACGTGGCCGAACACGACTGGGTGGTCCAGGACATCCGTTTCGACAGGCGGTGGGCCGACGACGAAAGCAAGATCTTCGACCTCATGCGCGAGACCGGCGTCATCGAGGACGACGTGAAAAACCCGAAATTCCTCCCCACGGCAGGAGATCGCCGGTGACTTCGCCGACCACCACCGAACCACCCGTCACCCAGCCCGGCCAGAGTTCGCCGAACGCGCGAGTCCGCGGCCGGCGGTCGGGATTCAACAAACTCAACGGCCCCGAAGGCGCCCGGGGCTCCTCACGGTGGCTCGTCTCGGCGGTCGCGCTGCTGGGGGCACTCGCCACCTGGGCCCTGGTCGCGTGGATCATCGATGACAACATCCTGCCCGCCCCGTTCAAGGTCTTCGGACGCGTCGCCGACCTCGTCGCCTCCGGTGAGGCGTTCGGCAACTTCGCCGCGAGCATCGTGAAGATCGGGATCGGCTTCGCGCTGGCGCTCGCCGTCGGCCTGCCGATCGGGTTCGTGATGGGCCGCAGCCGGTTCATGACGACCTACTTCTCGATGCCGCTGTTCGTGCTCGGGAACGTTCCGGGCCTCGCCTACGCCGTCTTCGGGTTGGTCATCTTCGGCGTGGGCTCCACCGGGCCGATCGTGGTGTCGGCCCTGGTGGCCGTCCCGTTCATCGCGATCAACGTCGCCGAGGGCGTCCGTTCCGTCGACGGCGGGCTGCTCCGCATGTGCCGGGCCTTCGATCGGCGGCCCGTCGACGTGGTGCGCCACGTCTACCTGCCCGCCGTCACGGCCTTCGTGTTCGTGGGCGTCCGCTACGCCTTCGCCATGGCCTGGAAGGTCGAGGCCCTCACGGAGGTCTTCGGCGCCGACAACGGGGTCGGCTTCATGATCCGGCGCGCCTACCAGGAGTTCAAGGTCGCCGACATGCTCGCCTGGACCATGTTGTTCGTCATCGCGATGGTGCTGATCGAGCGCGGCCTCGCCCGGATCGAGACCAGGGTGTTCGCCTGGAGGAAGGAACTCTGATGAGCACCGCAACCGCGCCCGAGGCGACACCTCGTCCCCTGCCCGCCGGCGGTACGGCATCCCTGTGGTCGCGACACGGACGCTCGACGTCGTCCTCCGTGATCGCGCTCGTCACCTCGCTGCTCTCCATGCTCGCCGTCTGGCAACTCGCGGCCGAGTACGGACACCGCGTGCCCTCGATCGGCGAGACGTTCGGCCGGCTGGGCGGCGAGGCGGCCGGCGGTCACCTGTGGGCCAACCTGGCCGTGAGCATGAACCGCTTCACCCTGGGTCTCGTCGTGGCGCTCGTCGTCGGAACGGCCCTGGGCGTGCTGATGGGACTGTCCAGGTTCGCCGATCACGCCCTGTCCGACCTGACCATGGCCGCGCTCGCCGCCCCGGCGGTGATCTGGGCACTTTTGACCACGATGTGGTTCGGTTTCGGCTGGCTCACCCCGGTCACGACGGTCTTCCTCTCGGCCCTGCCCTTCGTGGTCGTGAACATCGCCAAGGCGGTCAGGGCGGTGCCCGCCGACCTCGTGCTCATGGCCCGCTCGTTCGGTGTCGGCCGCCCCCACGTCCTTCGTCACATCGTGGCTCCGGCGGTCGCGGGCTCGACGGTCGCGGCGGTGCGCTTCGCGATCATGAGTGCCTGGAACGGCCTGCTCCTCGCGGAGTGGTTCGGCTCGACCTCCGGCGTCGGCTGGCGCTCCCGCTACTGGTACGACGCCAACCAGCTCGACGGCTTCCTCGCCTGGGTCGTCGTCTTCATCGTCTTCCTGGTCCTCGCCGACCAGATCCTCCTCGGCCCGATCGAGCGCTTCGTCACCCGTTGGCGCACCGCCTGAGCAGCACGTCCCTTCTCGAAAGGAAACCCATGGCCTCCATCGAAATCGACGGCCTGGTGAAGGAATACCAGAACCGTCAGGGCAGGCAGACGCGCGTGCTCGACGGGATCGACCTCACCATCAGCGGCGAGACCTTCGTCTCGGTCGTCGGCCCCTCCGGCAGCGGCAAGACGACCCTGCTCAACATCGTCTCCGGAATCGAGAGCCTCAGCCGCGGCTCGGTCCGCCTACGCGCCGGTGACCGCGACGCCAAGATCGGCTATGTGTTCCAGGACCCACGGCTGCTGCCCTGGCGCACCGTCACGCAGAACCTCAAGTTCGTCCAGCGCGACCGTTCGGGCTGGGAGCGGCGCGCTCAGCACTACCTCGACCTGGTCGGCCTCGGCCACCTCGGCGACCGCTACCCGGCCCAGCTCTCCGGCGGTCAGCAGCAACGCATCGGCATCGCCCGAGCCTTCTCCGTCGAGCCGGACATCCTGCTCATGGACGAGCCGTTCAGCCACCTCGACGCGATGACCTCACGCTCCCTGCGCGAACACCTGGAGCGCATCTGGCTCGAGTCACAGCGCACGGTCATGTTCGTCACCCACGACGTCACCGAAGCGGTCCAGCTCTCCGACCGGATCGTCGTCCTGGCGCCGGGCGGCCGGATCCACGAGACCATCGAGGTGGACCTCCCTCGTCCACGCCGCGCCTCCGACCCGGCCGTCGCCATGCTGCAGGCCGAGGTGCTCGCCCGCTTCGAGGCACTGGAGGCGGCGGCGTGACGGCCCTCGATCCCCCGGCGGTGAGGCGGGGCGTCATCGACGTCCACGCCCACTGGCTGCCCCGGGAGCTGTTCGACCTCCCGCCGGGCTCGCCGGTCCCGCCGCTGAACGCGCGAGACGAGGAGCTGTACCTCGGCGACACCCCCCTGTCCATCGCGGCGTCGGCGATGAGCGATCCCGGCCGGGTGCTCGCCGAGACCGACCGCGCCGGGCTGGGCGCCCGGGTGCTGTCCGCTCCGCCGTTCGCGTTCCCCGTGGTCGCCGACCCCGGCGTGGGCGAATACGTCGGCCACTTCAACGAGGCCCTCACCCGCCTGTGCCACGACAGCCACGGCCGGTTGCTGGGCCTGGGCCTGGTCTCCCTGCACGACCCGGCCGCGGCCCGTGCCGAGATGAAGGCGATCGCCGGGTCGGCGGTCGTCCGCGGTGTCGCGGTCCCCCCGCTGGTCGACGCCACCTCCTTCGACGAGGGTCCGCTCCACGAGATCGCCCGCATCGCCGCCGAGCTGGACCTCGCCGTCCTGGTACACCCCATGCAGCTGCCTCGGCCGGAGTGGCGGTCGTACTACCTCGCCAATCTGATCGGGAACCCCACGGAGACGGCGACGGCCGTCGCCTCCTGTGTGCTCGGCGGGGTCACGGAGGCACTTCCTTCGCTGCGCATCTGCTTCGTCCACGGCGGAGGATGCGCGCCCGCGCTCCTGGGCCGATGGCGACACGGCTGGGAGCGGCGCGCGGACGCCGGGGCCGGCACCGGCCGAACACCGCACGAGGGCTTCCGCGACCTGTGGTTCGACACGCTCACCCACGACGGCCCCGCGCTGCGTCTGCTGCGCTCCAAGGCGGATCCCGGCCGGCTGTTGTGCGGCAGCGACTACCCCTTCGACATGGGCGTGGACCGCCCACAGGACCTGCCGGTCTCGGAAGGCATCGGGGCCGGGGCCATGGAGGCCGCCGCCCGCCGCTTCCTCGACCTGCCAGAACCCGGGAGCGACAACGATGCATGAGACGAACGGCCACTCCCCCTACTCCGGCCGGCGGGCGCTGGTCGTCGGCGGCTCGATCGGCGGCCTCACCTCCGCGCTGCTGCTGCGTCGCCTGGGCTTCGACGTGTCCGTCTTCGAGCGTACGCCGACCAGCCTGGACGGCCGGGGCGGGGGCATCGTGCTGCAGCCCGACACGCTGCGCTGGTTCGCCGAGTGCAGCGAGCAGCACCCCGAGCAGGTCAGCACCGCGACCCGGTACGTCCAGTATCTCGGCGCCGGCAACGAGGTCCTGCACCGCGACCCCACGCCGTGGCGCTACACGTCCTGGGGCACGTTCTACCGGGCCCTGCTCGCCGACTTCGGCACCGAGCGGTATCACCTCGGGGAGTACGCCGCGGGCTTCGACCAGGACGGCGACGGCGTCGAGGTCCGTTTCGTCTCCGGGCGCCGTGAGCGAGCCGATCTCGTGGTGTTCGCGGACGGGATCGGCTCCGCGAGCCGCAGCCGGATCTCACCCGGCAGCGTCCCGGAGTACTCCGGCTACGTCGGCTGGCGCGGCACCGTGCGGGAGTCCGAGGTCTCGCCGGAGACCTTCGAGGTCCTGCACGACTCGATCAGCTTCAGCGTGGCGCCGTACACCCACATCAACATCTACCCGATCCCCTCGGACGAGGGCGGGCTGACGGCGGGGAACCGGCTGCTCAACTACGTCTGGTACCGCAACGTCGCCGAGGGTGCCGACCTCGAGGAGATGATGACCGACAAACGCGGCTTCCTCGGCAAGGTGTCGGTGCACCCGGGCCAGGTGCAGGACCGGTTCGTCGAGGAGATGCGCGAGGTGGCCGGCACGGTTCTGGCGCCCGCCGCGGCCGAGGTGGTGCGACGCACCGAGCAGCCCTACCTTCAGGCGGTCTACGACGTCGGCGTCGAGCGCATGACCGCCGGCCGGGTGGCGCTGATCGGCGACGCGGCCAGCGCCGCGCGCCCGCACGCGGCGGCCGGTACGGCGAAGGCCGCCGCGAACGCCTGGGCCCTGTACGACGCCCTGAGCGAGGCCGAGGGCGCCATCCCCGCCGCCCTGGCGAAGTGGGAACCGGGCCAGCTCGAACTCGGCCAGCGCCTGTTGCGCCGGGTCAAGGAGATGGGCACCCGCTCACAGGTCGACTGCACCTGGGTGCCCGGCGACCCCGAACTGCGATTCGGCCTCTACGGCCCAGGCCAGTGACGACACCATAAGAAAGGAGGTCCCGATGACCACGACACCGGCATTCCTGACCGACGCCCCCTTGGCGGGCACCGTCGTCGCCACCGACTTCGAGGGGTGGTCCGACGCGCTTCGCGAGGAGTTCGAGACCCACGCCTACGACCCGCACGTCGGCTCACGGCTGCTCAGCGAGAACGACCGCGTCCGGGTGTGGGAGATCCGCCTCGAACCCGGCGAGCGGTGGCACGCGCACCGGCACGTCCTCGACTACTTCTGGACCGCCGTCAACGCGGGCCGCAGCCGCCAGCACACCGCCGACGGCACCACCCGCGAGGTGTCCTACGTCGCCGGTGAGACCCGGCACTTCGCCTTCGGCGCCGGAGGGTTCCTCCTGCACGACATCGAGAACGTCGGCGAAGAGGTCCTCGTCTTCACCACCGTCGAGCACCTCGACTCGGCCAACCCACCGCTGCCGCTGTCAGGCTGAGGACCTCGGGAACCTCGGGAACCCCAACGCCACCGAGGGCCCGAGGGCGCCGAGAACGCCGACGGCGCCATGGCATCATGATCGGCTTGCTCCTCGACCACCTGTCGCGGTGATCTCGGGACCGGCGCCCGGCGAGGCCCGGTCCGGGAAGCCCGGGTCGCCGTTCACCCGAGGGCGCGTCCCATGCGCGGGCGGACTCGGGATCACGGTGCGGGTCCCTGGATCCGGCCACGCGTCCCGCGCGCGAACGGACTCGGGATCATGGTGCCGCTCCTGTCCTCGGTTCCGGTCGCGCGTCCCGCGCACGTGCGAACTCTGGATCACGACACCGTCCCCCGATTCCGGTCGCGCGTCCCGCGCACGGGCGGAACCGGGGACACTGGACGGGTGCGTTCCGACTGGTCCGGCCTGCCCGTACGTCACGTCCTGCCCGAGTTGCTCGCGGCGCTGGACGAGCGGGGCGTCGCCGTGCTCACCGCTCCCCCTGGCACAGGCAAGACCACGCTCGTCCCGCTCGCGCTCGCCGGGCTCCTCGACGGCTCGGGACCGAAGCGGGTGATCGTGGCCGAGCCGAGGCGGATGGCGGTGCGGGCGGCGGCGAAGCGGATGGCGTGGCTGCTGGAGTCCGAGGTGGGCGCGGAGGTCGGGTTCTCGATACGCGGCGAGCGCAGAGCCGGTCCGAGGACGGTCGTCGAGGTCGTCACCACCGGAGTGCTGTTGCAGCGGCTCCAGCGCGACCCCGACCTCGAAGGCGTGCACACGGTCCTGCTGGACGAGTGCCACGAGCGCCACCTGGACGCCGACACCGCGCTGGCGTTCCTCCTCGACGTCCGTGCCACGCTCCGCCCCGACCTGCGGATCGTCGCCACCTCCGCCACCGCCGACGCCGCCCCCTGGGCCCGCCTCCTCGGCTCCCCCGGCGCTCTCCCACCGTCCGGCGGCACCGATGGCCCTCACCTGTCCGATACCCCGGGCGACCCCGCCGGCTCCGACGCCTCCCGCGACCCCGGCGACCTTGACGACCCCGACACCTCCCGCGCCCTGAGCGGTCCCGGCGATCCCGACACCTCCCGCGACCTGGGCGGTCCCGGCGATCCCGCGCCGATCGTGCACGCCTCCGGGACCATGCATCCGGTCACGCCCGTCTGGGTGCCGCCCACCGGGACCGTCGCACCGCCCCACGGTATGCGGGTGGACCCGGCGTTCCTCACCCATGTCGCGGCCGTCGTACGGCGTGCGCTGGCAGAGCACGAGGGTGACGTGCTCTGCTTCCTGCCGGGCGTCGGCGAGATCGGCCGGGTGGCCGCGATGCTCCCCGGCGTCGACGTCCTCCAGGTGCACGGTCAGGCCCCGGCCCGGGTCCAGGACGCGGTCCTGTCCCCGGGGGAGGGCAGAAGGGTGGTGCTCGCCACCTCGGTCGCCGAGTCGAGCCTCACCGTGCCGGGCGTGCGGATCGTGGTCGACTCCGGCCTGGCGAGGGAGCCCCGCACCGATCATGCCCGCGGTCTCGGTTCGCTCACCACCGTCCGCGCCTCCAGGGCCTCGGCCACCCAGCGGGCGGGGCGGGCGGGCCGTGAGACGCCCGGCGTGGTCTACCGGTGCTGGTCGCGGGCCGAGCACGACCGGCTGCCCGAGCACGCGCGGCCCGAGATCGCACTCGCCGACCTGACCGGCTTCGCCCTCCAGGTCGCCTGCTGGGGCGACCCCTCGGCCACCGGCCTCGCCCTGCTCGACCCGCCACCGCCCGCCGCGATGGACGCCGCCCGCCGCACCCTGTACGCCCTGGGCGCGCTGGACTCCCCCGCCACCCCGCGGACACCGGGCGGGCCGGAGCGCTCTTCGGGCCCCCCTCCCGGCCGGGTGACCGACCGGGGACGACGAATGGCCGGGGTCGGGGTCCACCCGCGCCTGGCACGTGCCCTGATCGACGCGGGGACGGACACCGGCGCGGACGGTATCGACGCCGGCCCACGGGCCGCCGAGGTCGTGGCGCTGCTGTCGGAGCAGCTGCCCAGGGACGCGGCCGACGACCTGGTGGCGATCTGGCGCTCCGCGCGCCAGGGCGGTGACGGCTTCTCCGCCCGGTGGCGCCAGGAGGCGAGGCGCCTGGCCCGAGCCGTGCCCGCCACCGACCGGCACCGGGGGCGAAAACCCGCCGACGCCGGTGCCGCCCGGCCGGGAAAAGGCGATGCCGCGGGAAGACCCGCGAGAAGCGGCGGCGCCGAGGCGGCCCGCGCCGGCAGCGCCACATCCACCGGCGCCACGTCCACAAGCAGCACATCCACCGGCGCCAGGTCCAAGGGCACCACGTTCACAGGCGCCACGTCCAAGGGCACCACGTTCACGGGTGCTCCGACGGCCGGGGGCGACGACGCCGTGGCCGGGATCGTCGTGGCGCTCGCCTACCCGGAGCGGGTGGCGCGGCGGCGCGGCGGGTCGTACCTGATGGCCTCGGGAACGGCCGCCGAACTGCCGCGCGGGTCACGGCTGGGGACGGCGGAGTGGCTCGCGGTCGCGGTCGCGGACCGGCCCGCCGGAGCGGCGTCGGCGAGGATCAGGCAGGCGGTGGTGATCGACGAGGAGATCGCCAGGCTCGCCGCGGCCTCCCTGTACGACTCCGGCGAGGAGATCACCTGGCATGTGCCGCCGGGAGAGCGGCGCGGAGACGTGTCGGCGCGCCGGGTGGAACGGCTGGGCGCGATCGAGCTGTCCAGCGGCGCGCTCCGCGACGCCGACGTGCGGCCCGCCGTCCTGGAGGGCCTGCGCTCCGAGGGCCTGTCGATACTGCGCTGGACTCCCGAGGCCGTGGCCCTGCGCGAGCGGCTCGCCTTCTGCCGCCGTACGCTCGGCGATCCCTGGCCCGCGACGGACGACGACGCGCTGATCGAGGCGGCCGATCGCTGGCTGGAGCCCGAGCTGTCGCGGGCCCGCCGCCGGTCCGACCTGGAGCGTCTCGACGTGGTCTCCGCCCTGCACCGCCTGGTCCCGTGGAACGCGCGGCTGGCGGAGACGGCCCCCGAGCGGGTCGAGGTGCCGAGCGGGTCGCGGATCAGGATCGACTACTCGGGAGAGCGGCCGGTGCTCGCGGCCAAGCTGCAGGAGTTGTTCGGCTGGACCGAGACCCCGCGCGTCGCGGGAGTTCCGCTCGTGATCCACCTGCTCTCCCCCGCGGGCCGCCCGGCCGCCGTCACCGCCGACCTCGCCTCGTTCTGGCGCGAGGGCTACCGCGCGGTCCGTGCCGAGCTCCGCGGCCGTTATCCCCGGCATCCCTGGCCGGACGACCCCATGTCGGCCACCGCCACCCGCCGTACCAACCCGCGACGCTGACACGGCGCCGGCCCGGAGCAGCAGGCACGATCGCCCGGCACACGCCCCCTCACCTCCCGTACCAGCCGGGCAATCGCTCCCGGCGCTCCCGGCGCTCCCGGCGGCAATGCCGGAAACCTCGCCCGGCGACCCGCGCGGACGTCTTTCGTGAGCTATCGTAGTGATATCACTTCGATAGCAAAGGTGGCGTACATGGAACGACGTGCTTTCCGGGCGAGCGGATTCGGCGTCCTGATCGGGCTCCTGGCGCTCGGGGCCGTCCTGGCCTGGGCCGGGTGGGCGGCGGGGGAAACGGGGCTGATCGCCGCGGCGACCGGGTGGGGGGTCGTCGCGATGGTTGCGGCCACCGGATTCACGGTGATCAACCCGAACGAGGCGAAGGTCGTGCAGTTCTTCGGCCGCTACGTCGGGACCGTGAACCAGGCCGGGTTCCAGTGGGTGCTGCCGTTCACCAGCAAGGCACGTGTCACCCTCCGGGTGCGCAACTTCGAGACGACCAAGCTCAAGGTGAACGACGCCGACGGCAACCCCGTGGAGATCGCCGCCGTCGTCGTCTACAAGGTCTCCGACACCGCCAAGGCGACGTTCTCCGTGGACGACTACGAGCAGTACGTGGCGATCCAGTCCGAGGCCGCCGTCAGGCACCTGGCCACCAGTCACCCGTACGACGCCCACGAGGAGGGCCGTACCAGCCTGCGTGACGGCGCCGAGGTGGCCGCCGAACTCACCACCGAGCTGAGCGACCGCACACAGCTCGCCGGGGTGGAGGTGCTGGAGGCGCGGATCACCCACCTCGCCTATGCTCCGGAGATCGCCCAGGCGATGCTGGTCCGACAGCAGGCCGCCCAGGTGGTCGCGGCGCGCACCCACATCGTCGCCGGCGCGGTCGGCATGGTCCAGCTCGCACTGACCAAACTACGGGAGGATGAGGTGGTGGAACTCGACGAGGAGCGCAAGGCGCAGATGGTCTCCAACCTGCTGGTCGTCCTCTGTGGTGACAAGGCGACGCAGCCGGTGGTCAATGCCGGCAGCCTCTATGGCTGAGCGCAAGAAGATCCTGCTGAGGCTCGACCCGGCCGTCTACGAGGTGATCGCCAAATGGGCGGCCGACGACCTGCGAAGCGTCAACGCCCAACTGGAGTACGCACTCCGGTTGGCGCTCAAGGCGGCGGGGCGCGAGCCTCGGCGGGGTGAGCGGAATAACACCGACGAGCCGGACAAGTCATCTGATTGAGATGTAGGACGCTTCCCCTGGCGGACTCGCCGGACCACACTCGGTGCATGTCGTGGGTGGGAAGTTCCGCAGTGGAGATCGCGGATGCCGTGCGACGGGGGAAGGTCACGGCACCCGTGGTGGTCGCCGAGCACCTCGACGCCATCGCCGAGCGTGACGGACGCGTCGGGGCGTTCCGCGTGGTCCTCGCCGAACGGGCGCTGGCCGAGGCACGGGTCCTGCAGGAGCGGGAGGACCTCGCCGGGCTGCCGCTCGCCGGGGTGCCGATCGCGGTCAAGGACAACGTCGCGGTCGGGGGTGAGACGTCGCGCAACGGTTCCGCGGCGACGCCCGACGTGGCCGCGCAGGAGGATCATCCGGTGGTCGCCAGGCTCAGGGCGGCGGGCGCGTTGGTCGTCGGCATCACCAACGTGCCCGAGCTGTGCCTGGCCGGGGTCACCGACAGCGTGTACGGCGTCACGCGCAACCCGTGGGACCTGAGGCGCACCCCCGGCGGCTCCTCGGGAGGCAGCGCGGCGGCCGTGGCCGCGGGGATGGTCCCGCTCGCCCACGGCGCCGACGGGCTGGGCTCGCTGCGCATCCCGGCCGCCTGCTGCGGCCTGGTCTCGATCAAGCCCGGGCAGGGGGTGGTCCCACCGCCCGAGCACGACTGGTACCGGATGTCGGAGAACGGGCCGATGGCCACGACCGTCGCCGACCTCGCCCTCGCCCTCGCCGTCATGGCGGGTGACATGTCGCTGGCGACGCCCGACGAGAGCGAGGCCCTCGGCGTGGGCCGCGCCATCGACGACTACCCGGGCGGGCTCACCCTGTCGGATCCGCCACGGCTGCGGATCGCGGTCGCGCCGATGCCGCTGCCGCCGGGTTTCTCGGTGGACGCCGAGTTCCAGCGGGCGGTGACCGGGGCGGCGGAGGTCCTGGGCGCGGCGGGGCACACCGTGGTGGAACACACCGAACGGATGTCCCTGCGGCTCGGTGCCGCCGCCGTGACCACCTGGTTCGCATGCGCCGCCGGCGACGTCGAAGGGCTCGACCCGCGCGGGCTGGAGCGGCGCACCCGGTCCCTGGCGAGGGCCGGCCGGCTGCTCTCCAAGGTCGGGGCGGACGGCGCGACGGGCCGCGACCGCTGGCGCGCCTACGGGGCGGACCAGTGGTTCGGCAACGCCGACGTGCTCGTCACCCCGACACTCGCCGCCGTACCGCCGCCCGCCGAGCGCTGGGGCCGCCGAGGGCTCCTCGCCAACGCCCGCGTCAACCTCACGTACGCGCCCGCCACGGCGGCATGGAACATGGCCGGCTGGCCCGCCATGAGCGTCCCTTACGGCAGGCACTCCACCGGCACGCCGATCGGTGTCCAGCTCGTCGCGGCCCCCGGTGGCGAGGCGCAACTCCTCGCCCTGGCCGGGCAGCTCGAGGCCGCCCGGCCGTGGACCCGCCACGCCCCACTCACCTGAGAGCCCTGGAACCTCTCGCCTCATGCCCCTTCACGTGACAGCGGCTCGCCTGACGACTCCTCGCCGGGCGGCAGCCCCTCTGACGGCCGCTCGTCCGTCGGCGAGCCCTCCGGACGGCCTCCTCGCCCGATGACGGCTCGCCGACGGCGATCAGACTCCGGTGGGGTGCCAGACCGTCTTGGTCTCCAGGAAGGCCGTGAGGCGCCTGGTGCCGGGGTCGGCGGACCAGTCGGTCGCGGCGGGGCGGAAGACGCGCTTGAGGTTCTCCGCCGCCGCCTCCTCGCACGCGACCGCGAGGCTCTCGTCGGCGACCCCGGTGAGGTCGAGGGCGTTCACGTCCATGTGCGCGGCCAGCCAGGGGGCGATCTCGGCGACCGAGCCGGTGAGGATGTTCACCACCCCGCCGGGCAGGTCCGAGGTGGCCAGCACCTCGGCCAGGGTGATCGAGGGCAGCGGGGCACGCTCGCTCGCGATCACCACGCAGGTGTTGCCCGTGACGATCACCGGGGCGATCACCGAGACGAGCCCGAGCAGCGGCTCGTCGGGGGCGACCACCGCGACCACGCCGGTCGGCTCGGGCGAGGAGAGGTTGAAGTAGGGCCCGGCGACCGGGTTGGCGGACCCGGCTATCGCAGCGATCTTGTCGGACCATCCCGCGTACCAGACCAGCCGGTCGACGGCCGCGTCCACGACCTCCCCGGCCTTCTTCGTCCCGGTCTCCGCCAGCTCCGCGACGAACTGTGCCCGGCGGCCCTCCAGCATCTCGGCGACGCGGTAGAGGATCTGCCCCCGGTTGTACGCCGTCGCGCCCGACCAGCCGCCGAACGCCTTGCGCGCTGCCGTCACCGCGTCGCGGGCGTCCTTGCGCGAGGCCTTGGACGCGTTGGCGAGGAAGTCGCCCCTTGAGGAGGCCACGGCGTAGGACCTTCCGCTCTCGGAGCGCGGGAACGCCCCGCCGATGTACAGCTTGTACGTCTTGCGCACGGCGAGCCGTGCGGGCCCGCCCCCCTCGCCCGCACGGGAGGAAGCCGTGCGCTCTCCCGTGGCGTCACCCGCGCGCTCTTCCGCGGCGTCACCCGCCCGCTTGCCGGCCCGTGCCCGGCTCGGCCTCTCCGCCTTACTCATTTCCCAGCCCTCTCCACGTGCTCTCCTGCTGTGCCAGCCGGGCCGGCACGAAGATCTGACCGCAGCGGCTCACCCCGCACCGGTGGGCGAACCAGCCACGCGGCTCCGGCCGTCCCGCGCGGGCGAAGCCGTGGCCTCTGGTGCTCTGGACACGCCGGCGGCGACGCCTGCCCCGGTGATGTTCACACATCGAGATACGCCTCCAGCCCGTGCCGGCCACCCTCGCGTCCGTACCCGGACTCCTTGTAGCCGCCGAACGGCGAGGTGGGGTCGAAGCGGTTGAAGGTGTTGGACCAGACGACGCCGGCGCGCAGCCTGCTCGCCATCCACAGGATGCGCGACCCCTTCTCCGTCCACACCCCCGCCGACAGGCCGAACGGGGTGTTGTTCGCCTTCTCCACCGCCTCCGCCGGGGTACGGAAGGTCAGCACGGACAGTACGGGGCCGAAGACCTCCTCGCGGGCGATCCGGTGCGACTGCGCGACACCGGTGAAGATGGTCGGCGGGAACCAGAAGCCCTTGTCGGGCAGCGAGCAGGCCGGGGACCAGCGTTCCGCGCCCTCCGCCTCCCCGAGGTCGGACAGCTCACGGATCTTGGCGAGCTGGGCCGCGGAGTTGATCGCGCCGATGTCGGTGTTCTTGTCGAGCGGGTCGCCCAGCCGCAGGGTGCCGAGCCGCCGCTTCAGCGCGTCGAGCAGCTCCGTCTCGATCGACTCCTGCACCAGCAGGCGGGAACCCGCGCAGCAGACGTGGCCCTGGTTGAAGAAGATCCCGTTCACGATGCCCTCGACGGCCTGGTCGAGCGCGGCGTCCTCGAACACGATGTTCGCGGCCTTGCCTCCGAGCTCCAGCGTGACCTTCTTGCCGGTGCCCGCGACCGACCTCGCGATCTGGCGGCCGACCTCGGTGGAGCCGGTGAAGGCCACCTTGTCGACGTCGGGGTGGTTCACCAGGGCGGCGCCGGTCTCGCCCGCGCCGGTCACGATGTTGACCACGCCGGGCGGCAGGTCGGCCTGCGCGCAGATCTCCGCGAACAGCAGCGCGGTCAGCGGGGTGGTCTCCGCGGGCTTGAGGACGACGGTGTTGCCGCAGGCGAGCGCGGGGGCGATCTTCCACGCGAGCATGAGCAGCGGGAAGTTCCACGGGATGACCTGGCCGGCCACCCCGAGCGGGCGCGGGCCCGGGCCGTACCCGGCGTAGTCGAGCTTGTCGGCCCAGCCCGCGTAGTAGAAGAAGTGGGCCGCGACGAGGGGCAGGTCCACGTCGCGTGACTCGCGGATCGGCTTGCCGTTGTCCAGCGACTCCAGCACGGCCAGCTCGCGCGAGCGCTCCTGGATGATCCGCGCGATCCTGAACAGATACTTGGCCCGCTCGGAGCCGGGCATCGCCGACCAGACGCCGAACGCCTTGCGCGCGGCCTGGACCGCCCGGTCGACATCGGCCTCCGTGGCCCAGGCGACCTCCGCGAGGACCTCCTCGGAGGCGGGATTGACGGTCTTGTTGCGGTTCTCGCCCTGGGAGTCGACCCACTCGCCGCCGATGAACAGGCCGTAGGACGGCCTGATGTCGACGACGCCACGCGACTCGGGCGCCGGTGCGTACTCAAACATGTGAACGCCTTAGTCGAGGGTGAAGTAGTCGGGACCCGCGTATCTGCCGGTGGTCATCTTCTGGCGCTGCATCAACAGGTCGTTGAGGACGCTGGAGGCGCCGAGCCGGAACCAGTCGGGGCTGAGCCAGCCGTCGCCGACGGTCTCGTTGACCAGGACGAGCATCTTGATCGCGTCCTTGGTGGTCTTGATGCCGCCCGCGGGCTTCACCCCGACCTTGCGGCCGGTCGCGGCGAGGAAGTCGCGGACCGCCTCCAGCATGATCAGCGTCACCGGGAGGGTCGCGGCGGGCTGGACCTTTCCCGTGGAGGTCTTGATGAAGTCGCCACCGGCCAGCATGGCCAGCCAGGACGCGCGGCGCACGTTGTCGTACGTGGACAGCTCGCCGGTCTCCAGGATCACCTTCAGGTGGGCGGTGCCGCACGCGGCCTTGATCGCGACGATCTCCTCGAAGACCTTGAGGTAGTCGCCCGCGAGGAACGCGCCCCGGTCGATGACCATGTCGATCTCGTCGGCGCCGGCCGCCACCGCGAGGGTGGTGTCGGCGATCTTGACGTCGAGCGAGGAACGCCCGCTGGGGAAGGCGGTCGCGACGCTGGCCACCTTGACGCCGGAGCCCTTCAGCGCCGCCACCGCCCCGGCGACCATGTCGGGGTAGACGCACACCGCGGCCACCTTGGGCACGGAGGGGTCGGCCGGGTCGGGGTGGACGGCCTTGGCGCACATCGCGCGGACCTTACCCGGGGTGTCGGCCCCCTCCAGGGTCGTCAGGTCCACCATGCCGATGGCGAGGTCGATGGCCTGGGCCTTGGCGGTGGTCTTGATGGATCGGGTGCCGAGCATCGCGGCGCGCTGGTCGGCACCCACGCGGTCGACGCCGGGCAGGCCGTGCAGGAAGCTTCGCAGCGTGACGTTGGACGCGGCCACGTCGTTGAGCGAGGTCGTCATAGTTGACACCTCTCCAGCATGCCTACTGGTGTGATTACTTCCAAACTGGACCCTGCCCAGCGGCCTTGTCGGTTTTCGTCAACTTCCGCCGACCGGCCCGCACGAGACCCGCACGAGAGCGGGCACCACCGCCTCCCCTCGTCCCGCGAACTCCTGGTGGCTTTAACCAAATTCGTCCCATGTCATGACATAGATCTTGGACTTCCATCTTCGTGCATGTATGCAGGTGAACAGACGAACATATCGGGGGATTCGTTTATGTGGCCCTTTGGGGGCGATTGCTCGATCCGGGCGCGCTTCACAGTCCTTGCAGCGGTGGTGTCCCTGATCGTCTTCACCGTGATCGCGGTAGGTCTCGACCTCATAATCCGCAATGCGATCCGCGACGACATATTCCGCGAGACGCAGCGGGTGGCGATCGACTGGATCGCGTCGATGAAGCCGGGCCTTCCTCCGGCCGCGGCGCCGACCTCCAAGGTCAATCTCCTGCAACTCGTCGACTCACGTGGCCGGGTGGTGTCGGCCAGTCCCGCCGCCGCGGGGAGGCCGCCGCTCAGCACCGTCCGGCCGCCCCACGACGACCGCATCCTGCACCTCACCGAGTGCTCCCCCACCGGCTGCGTCCTGGTCACCGCCACCCGGGTCTCCCCACAGGAGGCCCGCTTCGTGTGGAACGGCGACTCTCACGTCGTCTACGCGGGAATGGCCGAACCTCCCGCCCTCTCCACGCACATCCTGGAGATCGGCACGCTGACCGCGGCCCTGCTCACCACCGCCTTCACCACCTGGATGGTCTGGGCACTGGTCGGGCGGACACTACGGCCGGTGGAGGCGATCCGCGAGAGAACGTCGGAGATCGGCGTCGGCGACCTGAGCATGCGGGTACCGGAACCGCCCTACGACGACGAGATCGCCCGGCTGGCGCGCACGGTCAACGAGACCCTGGCCCGGCTGGAGAAGGCGGTGGGACAGCAGCGGCACTTCGCCTCCATCGTCTCCCACGAGCTCAAAACCCCGGTGACCGGCCTTCGGATACAGCTCGAAGAGGCGGTGCTGTACCCGGACAGCGTCGACCAGCGCGAGGTGATCCAAGCGGGCCTGGCGACGACGGAACGGCTCCGAGCACTGATCGACGACATTCTGATCTTTGCCCGGATCCGCACGACCGTTCCCGCCCCTCCCGAGCCGGTCGACCTCGGGACGTTGGTGCACGAGGAGTTGATCACCACGACGCGGCCCGTGCCGGTGCGCACCCGGGTGAGGAACGAGGTGACGGTCCTCGGCAACCGCGTCCAACTCGGCGGGGTTCTCAACAACCTGGTCGTCAACGCCCAGCGACATGCCAGAACCGGCGTCGAGGTCAGTGCCGAGCGCAGGGGCGACCAGGCGGTGGTCACGGTGAGCGACGACGGGGACGGCATCGCACCGGAGGCCCGCGAACGGGTCTTCCAGCCCTTCGTACGACTGAGCGACGGGCGGCACAGGGATCCCACCGGCAGCGGGCTCGGCCTCGCCATCTCCCGCGCGATCGTCGCAGACCACCACGGGACACTGGAGATCGAGGACAGTCCGCGAGGCGCGCGCTTCGTCCTCCGGCTGCCGCTGCTCGGGCGTGACGTCACAGACTGACTCCGGCTGCCGCCGCTCCGGCCTGGAGTCACGGACTGAACCCTTCCGATCACAGCACTAGGTAGTACCGGCACGGGCCGGGCCCCACCTAGGTAGTGCCGCGGCGAGAAGTGCCCGGGAGATAGGACATCCTCCCGATGTGGGACCGGGGGCCTTAGGACGAATCTTGAGTCTGTAAGGAAAGCGTGCCGCGAGGCGCCCCATCAGAAAGGAACCCTCATGGGTCCCGAGTTCCACCTTGAGATGATCGCCCACCGGACCGCCGAGCTCCGCGAGGAGGCCGACGACTACCGCCGCGCCCGTGAGGCGGAGGAGGACAGGAAGGCCCACTCCTCGGAGAAGCGCCGCGGGGGCCTCTTCAGCAAAATCATTCCGGCATGACCCCGTCCCGAGAGCCCGGCCGCTCCCCCTCGCCCGGCCGGGCCTCCCTGCCTCCCTGACTCCCCGATTTCACCGAGCGAAAAATGAGGAGATCGCACCTTTAAGGCATGACATGCTGGCAGACATGGTGGGTCGGGCGGTAAGCCCCATCTTCGTGGGGCGGGAGAGGGAACTCGCGGACCTGGCCGAGGCGTTCGAGCAGGCCCGGAAGGGCGCGGCGGTGACCGTGCTGCTCGGCGGCGAGGCGGGTGTCGGCAAGTCACGCCTGATCGGGTGTTTCGCGGAGCGGGCCACGGCCGACGGCGCCCACGTGCTCAACGGGGGCTGCGTGGAGCTGTCGACCGAGGGCCTCGCCTACGCGCCGTTCACCGCGGCGATCCGCCAGTTCGTCCGCGAGTGCGGCGTCGAGAAGGTCGCGGCCCTGCTTCCCGAGGGAGGGACGCGCGACCTGGCCAGGTTGCTCCCCGAGTTCGGTGAGCCGAGCGGCGACACCGAGAGCGACACCGCCCGCGCGCGCCTCTTCGAACAGATCCTCACCCTGCTGGAACGGCTCGCCGAGCGCCACCCGGTGATCCTCCTCATCGAGGACGTCCACTGGGCCGACAGCTCCAGCCGCGACCTGATCGCCTTCCTCAGCCGGAACCTGCGCACCGCTCCCGTGCTGATGGTCCTCACCTACCGCTCCGACGAGCTGCACCGCCAGCACCCGCTCAGGCCGGTGCTCGCCGAACTCAGCCGGCTGGACGGGATCCTCCGGCTGGACCTGCCCCGGCTCACCCAGTCGGAGGTGGCCGCCCAGATGGCCGGCATCCTCGGCAGCGCCCCCGAGTTCGCCCAGGTCGACCGGGTCTTCCAGCGCAGCGAGGGCATCCCGCTGTTCGTCGAGGCGCTGATGGAGTGCGGCGGCGACTGCACCTTCCCCGACTCCCTGCACGACCTGATCATCGGCTCCGTGGAGCGGCTCCCCGAGGAGACCCAGCGGGTGCTGCGCGTCGCCGCCGCGGGCGGCATCCGGGTGAGCCACGCCCTGCTCGTCGCGGTCAGCGAGCTGTCGGACGTCGAACTCGACGACGCGCTGCGCACCGCGATCGCGGCCAACGTGCTGCAGGTCGCCGACGGCCGCGCCTACGTCTTCCGGCACGCGCTGATCCGCGAGGCCGTACACGACGAGCTCCTGCCCGGCGAGCACGTACGGCTGCACGCCCGCTTCGCCGAGGAGATCGGCAGGGACCGCACGCTGGTCCCTCCCGGCCGGGCCGCCATCGAGATCGCCCACCACTGGCACGCCGCCCGCGACGACCTCTGGGCCCTCATCTCCGCCTGGGAGGCGGCGGGCAAGGCCGCCAACACCTTCGCCTACAAGGAGATGATGCAGCTGCTGGAGCGGGTGCTGACGCTGTGGGGCAAGGTTCCCGACGCCGCCGAGCGCATCGGCGTGGACCACACCACCGTCCTGGAGCAGGCCGCCGAGGCCGCGAGCGCGTGCGGAGAGGTCGAGCGGGGCGGCAAGTTCGTCAAGGCCGCGCTGAACGAGCTCGACGAGCGGACCGAACCCGCAAGGGTGGCGAACCTGGTCGTCCGCAGATCGCAGTTCAGGAAGTCCAAGCGGCGCCCCGGGGTGCTCGACGATCTTCGCTACGCCGAGCGCCTCGTCCCGGAACCGGGGCTGGAACGCGCCGAGGTGCTGTCCAAGCTGGGCTCGTACCTCATATTCAGCGGCGAGCTGGAGGAGGGGACGGCGCACACCGAGGAGGCGCTGCGGATCGCGCGCGAGTACGGCGAGGAGACCCTGGAGGCGGAGCTGCTGCTCAACCTCGCGCTGGGCCACTCGATCGCGGGGCGCCTCGACGTCACGATCGAACTCAACGAGACCGCGAAGGCGATCGGCGAGCGCGTCGAGTCCGGCCGCAGCGTCCTGCGCGCCATCGCCAACAACGTGGACGCGCTGAACAACATGGGCCGCTCCACCGAGGCGATCGAGCTCGCGCTCGAAGGGGAGCGGCTCGCGAGGAAGTACGGCCGCCACCGTGACCAGGGCACGTTCATCGCCAACAACCGGGCCGAGGCGCTGGAGGCGCTGGGCAGGTTCGACGAGGCCGCCCAGCTCGTCGAGCGGCTCCTCGGCGCGGACCCCACCCTGCGCACCCGCCACCACCTGCGGCGGATCCGCGGGGACGTGGCGATCGCCCGCGGCGAGACGGACGTGCTCAGAGCCGTCCTGGACGAGGTGGGCGCCTTCGGCAACGCCCCCGAGGAGTTCATGCAGGAGCTGACGGCCAACGCCCGGCTCATGATCGGCCTGCACCTGCTCAGCGGGGAGCCGCTGGCCGCGCTGGAGGTCGCCGAGCGCGTCACCCTAGAGGCGCAGATCACCAGCAAGCCCATGCTGGGCTGGCGGGTGCTCGGTCTGCTCGGCGGGGTCTGCGAGACGGCCGAGGCGCTCGCGCCCGAACGGGTGGCGGCGCTGCACGCCCACGTCGAGAAGGCGAGGGAGGCGATGACCGTGGACAGTCCCGTCGCCGAGGCATACCGGCTCGGTCTCATCCGCGACCACGACGCCGCGGCCGCCGCCTGGGAACGGCTGGGACGTCCCTTCCTGCGGGCGAAGTCGCTGCTCCTCGGCGGGCGGGCGACGGCCGGCGCCGGTGACCGCGACGGTGCCGCGTCCCGGCTGCGCGTGGCCCATCCGATCGCCGTCGCGCTCTCCACCCGGCCGCTCGCCACCGAGATCGAGGCGCTCGCCCACCGGATCGGGATCTCCCTCACCGAGCAGGCCGGAGACACCGGGCGAGCCAGAGGCTCCGAGCCGCCGCTCACCCCGCGCGAGCTGGAGGTGCTCCGGCTGGTCGCCCAGGGCAGGTCCAACCGCGAGGTCGCCACCGAGCTGTTCATCTCGGCGAAGACCGTGAGCGTCCACGTCTCCAACATCCTCGGCAAGCTGGGGGTCTCCACCCGTGGCGAGGCGGCCGCGGCCGCCCACCGCCTCGCCCTGATCGGCTGACCCCTCACCCGCCGCCGCTGACGCTTCACCCGTCGCCTCGCCCTGATCCCCCTGCTCCACCGCCGCCGACCACACGCGGTCGTACCGGCTCCGATCAGGCGAACAGCGGTTCGAGCAGCAGGATCACACCGAAGACGGCGAAGGCCGCGGCGGCGCCGTACCGGATGATCTTTTCCGGCAGGTGCTTGCCGAGCATCCGGCCGACCACGATGGCGAGGGCGTCCGCGGCGACCATGCCCACCGTCGAGCCGATCCAGGTGCCGAACCAGCCGTACTGGGTGGCGAGGGTGATGGTCGCGAGCATCGTCTTGTCCCCCAACTCGGCGAGGAAGAAGGCGACGGTCACGGCGATGATCGCCGACCGGGTGGTGCGCTGCGCCTTCTGCGACTCCTCGTCGGTCAGCTCGTCCCCGCGCAGCGTCCACAGCGCGAAGCCCAGGAAGGCGATGCCCGCGATGATCGTGATCGCCGTGGTGGGGAGAAAGTCGCCGACCAGCCCGCCCAGGGCGACGCTGAACAGGTGGACCACCGCGGTGGCCAGGGTGATTCCGGCGAGGACCGGCCACGGCTTGAACCGGGTGGCGAAGGTCATCGCCATGAGCTGGCTCTTGTCGCCGAGTTCGGCCACGAAGATCACAGCAAGACTGATCCAGAACGCTTCCAACGAAGGTGCCCTTCCCGCGTACGCAGCCGGGCGGAAGGGGATACCCGGGGAGTTTCGGGCACGTCTTCGGCCCGGCGGCATCCAGTTAATGCCTGCCAGGCCGAAGGTCTCGTCCGCCGCGAAGCCGGGCCGAACCGGCCGGATCCGAGGCCCGCGCGACCGGGCGCCTCAGGCGCCAGCATGTCGATCACGCGATTGGGACTACTCCCCTTCGGGTCTTTCCATCAGACCATAGCAGCAGAAATCGAATGCCCATTCCCACCTCAGAGCCGGGTGCCGACCATCACGGGCTCGTTGACCAGGGTGACGCCGAACTTCTCCAGGACGCCGTCCCGCACCTCCCGGGCGAGGTCGAGGAGCTCCTCCGTCGAGGCCGTCAGCTCCGGATTCGTCATGGCGAGGGTGTGCTTGGTGGAGATGCGGGCCGGGCCGCGCCGGTAGCCCTTCGGGAACCCGGCGTTCTCGATCAACCACGCCGCCGGGACCTTGACCGCCCCGTCCGGCATGTCCCAGCGGGGAAACCCCGGCGCCCGCGACTCAAGCTCGGCGGCCTGCGCCGCGGCGAGCACCGGGTTGGTGAAGAACGACCCCGCGCTGCGGGTGTCGGGGTCGGCGGCGTCCAGGACCATGCCCTTGCCCGCGCGCAGCTCCAGCACCGCCGCACGGGCCTGGGCGAGCGGCACCCGCTCGCCCAGGGCGACGCCGAGCCGGGAGGCCAGCTCCCGGTAGGCGACCGGGCCGGACAGCGCGTCTTCGGCCAGCTCGTAGGTGACCGCGAGCACGACGTATCGCCCCAGATCATCCTTGAACGCGCTGTGCCGATAGGCGAACCCGCACTCCCGCGCGGTCAGGTCCCGCACCTCACCGGCCCGGCGGTCGTAGACGCGGACGGCGGTGATCGTCTGGGAGACGTCCTGCCCGTAGGCTCCGACGTTCTGGATCGGCGTGGACCCGACCAGCCCGGGAATGCCGGAAAGGCACTCCACACCCGACCGGTCCTCCCGCACCGCGCGCTCGACCAGAGCGTCCCAGTCCTCGCCCGCCTGCGCGGTGACCAGGTCCCCCTCGATCTCGACCCCCCGGGAGGCGACGCGCACGACCAGGCCGTCGAAGCCCGCGTCGGAGACGACCAGATTGCTGCCGCCCCCCAGCACGAGCACCGGCTCGCCCGCCCGGTCGGCCGCCGCCACCAACTCGACGATCTCCTCGGACGACCCCGCCTCCACGAACGCCCCGGCCGGTCCCCCCAGCCCCAGCGTCGTGTACGGCGCCAGCCGTACCCCCGCCACCCGCTCCGTCATGCGCTTCCCCACCCGCCACCCGGCCGAAATCCGCGACCAGCCTACGGGGAGCGCAGCAGCTTCAGCACCCGGCCATAGGTCCGCCGGGACTCCCTGTCGCGATATTCGGGGTCCGCGCCGTCGTCGCGGCGGTGCCGTTCCTGACGGACCGGGAGATCCTTTCCCAGGGCGACGAGCGTGCCGGGCAGCCTGAGCGAGAACTCCAGGTCGGCGTTGCGGTAGTAGCGGGCGTCGGCGGGGAACCCCCCGGCGGCGAGCGCGGTGTCACGCCTGATCGCGAACAGGTGGCCGAGCAGCCCCCGGACCTCGCCCGGCTCGGCCTCCAGCCATTCCTTGTCGTCCTCACGGGGGTTCACGCCCTTCCACCCGGCCGCGGTCACATCGTCGTCCAGCGCCTTGACCAGCGGGGTGACGGCGTCGCCCTCCAGGATCACGGAGGTGTCCATCACGACGTGCACGTCCGAGGTGTCGAGACGCAACAGCTTGTCCCTGCTCTCACCCCATCCCGCGGAGCCTCCCCTCCAGTGCGGCGACTCGGCCACGTGCCAGGACTCCACCCTGCGGGGAAACTCTTCGGCCAGCTCCTCCAGGACCTCTCCCGCGCCGTCCACGTTTCCCAGGTCGAGGGCGAGGATCCTCGCCTCCGTACGGGCGACCAGGGCGCGTACGCACTCGCGAAGCTCGTCGGGGTGGCCGTCGACGAGCAGCGCGACGGTCACCGTCGGCCGCGCCTCCGGTGGCTCCTCGGCGTCGGCCGGCGGAGCGATCGACTCGTCGAGCCGGGAGATCGACAGGCTGGCGTCCCACAGCAGCTGGGAGGAGACCATCCGCTCGGGGTGGCCGTCGAGATCGTCGGTCCGGCCGACCAGCTCCGAGCCCTCGGGCCTCTGCTGGGGCGCCGCCTCGGTCTCGGCGACCCGCTCGGCGTCCAGGTCGCCGAGTCGGCCGGGGTCGCGTCCGGGGTCGGCGGCCTCGGCGACCCGCCCCGGATCCGCGGAGTCTTCCCGCCCCGCAGCGTCCTTGACGTCCCCGCCATCCCCGGCGTCGACCCGTCCCTCGGTCGTGGCGGCGTCCGGCTTCCCTGCCGAACCGTTCCGCGCCGCCCCCTCGGGCAGGGCACTCACCGTGGGCCACACCTCGAAGGAGGGAGAGGGGATGAGCTCGAAGCCGTCAGCGGTGTCCCGGACGAGCCAGCCCTCGCTTCTGATCTCGTCACGGAGCGCGTCGGCGGTGGCGTGGTCCCGCTCGGCTCGCGCCTTGGCCCGCCGCTCGGCGAGGCCGGTCACGTTAGGAGGTACTTCGCTCATGCTGGGGAGCTACCCCGAGACAGGAAGAAGATTCGGCCCCTGCCCAGGAGCATGCCGTGAACCACGGGCCGTTCCCGTGAACCACGGACTCCGCCGGTGAAACACGGACCCTGCCGGTGAAACACGATCCGTGCTCGTGGATCACGAGCCGAACCGTCACGAGCCGATGAGCCGCGTCCCGAACCGGCGCGGACCGCATCCGGTGAATCCCGGGCGGAGCCGCGCCGTATGAGACCGGCCAGGCCATGCCATGCAGGGCGGGACCGCGCCCGTGACGGGGCGCCTACGACAGCTGGACCACCGCGCGGGCCTTGGAAAGGACCCGGGAGTCGTTGGACTTCGCGGTCAGGGCGACCACCACGCGCTTGTCCTCGAGCTTCTCCTCGATGAGCCCGCTCACCGTGATGACGGCACCCTGCTCGTCGTCGGGGACGACCACCATGGAGGAGAAGCGCACCCCGTAGTCGACGACCGCGCCGGGGTCGCCCACCCAGTCGGTGACGAACCGGCCGCCCTGCGCCATGGTGAACATGCCGTGCGCGATGACGTCGGGGAGCCCGACGGTCTTGGCGAAGCGCTCGTTCCAGTGGATGGGGTTGAAGTCGCCCGAGGCCCCGGCGTACATCACCAGGCTGGCGCGGCGCACCGTGTATTCGGCGGGCGGGATCTGCTGGCCCGTCTCGACCTCGTCGTACTTGACCGTCGCGGCCATGTCAGCCCGCCCCTCCACGCTCGACGATGGTGTTGTAGGTCGTGCACACGGGCTCGCCGTCGACAGTGCTGACGTCGCTCTTGACGGTGATCAGCTCGTTGCGGCCGACGCTGCGGATGTCGGTCACGGTGGAGACGCTCACCAGCTCGTCTCCGGCGTGGATCGGCCGCCGGTACTCGAAGCGCTGCTCGCCGTGGACCACCATGGCGAGGTTCAGGCCGAGCTCGGGGTCGGTCAGGATCGTCCCTCCGACCAGGCTGAACACGATGGGGAAGGTCGGCGGCGCGATCACGTCGGGGTGCCCGGCGGCCTGGGCCGCCTCCCTGTCCCGGTAGATCGGGTTGTCGTCCCCGATCGCCGTCGCGAACTCTTTGATCTTCACGCGACTGACCTCGTACGGCGAGGAGGGCGCGGACGCCCGCCCGACGAAGTCACGGTTCAGAGCCATCGTGCTCCTTTGCGGATACCGACGCGACCGGTCCGTGGACCGGAGTGGAAGCGAGACACTAACAGAACAAGATTCCAAAGCGTGCCCCCGGACCCCGCCCGGACCCGCCAGGACCTCGGCCGGCCATCTGGAAGTGTGCCACCAGCAAACCTAGCCCGGCTCGCCCTCCCGCAGGTTCTCTTCCACGGTCAACGCCCGCGCGAGAAAACTGTACGGATACGACAAACCGGCGCCTCGTTGGAGGACGCCGGTTTTCGTGGAGTGTGTGCGTGCCGATGAAGCACTCATCTCCCGCCCACGGCGGAAGGCTTCGCGCAGACTAGCGAGTCTCGCGGTGCGCCTGGTGCGTCTTGCAGTTGGGGCAGTACTTCTTCAGCTCAAGCCGATCCGGGTCGTTACGCCGGTTCTTCCGCGTGATGTAGTTGCGGTGCTTGCACTCCTGGCAGGCCAGCGTGATCTTCGGCCTAACGTCGGTGGCAGCCACTTGGGAGTGCCTTTCTACGTTCTGGACAGTGGACAACCCACGACAGGACTTCTCTGGTGGGAGAAGCCCCTGTGGGTAGTAGCGGAGGCCGGACTTGAACCGGCGACACAACGATTATGAGCCGTTTGCTCTGCCTGGCTGAGCTACTCCGCCTTGAGGCCGACGAAATCGACCGACCCCGCAAGGATACCCGACCCGCAGAGTGCCTGCGTACTTGTGCAGGTCAGGGCGATCTCTTCTGGGTTGCCCCAGTATGCCCGCTCGCGTGTCAGGAACCTTGAGTATTTTCTGGCTCGCCTTTGCTTGTTTAAGGCCAACCAAGCCGAAAGCCCTAACCGGGAGGTTAGGGCCTTTAGGCTGTTGAGCCCCTTTACGGAATCGAACCGTAGACCTTCTCCTTACCATGGAGACGCTCTGCCGACTGAGCTAAAGGGGCCTGTCCGTGTCGCTCTCGCTTGCGGACAGGTGTAACCATACACGGCTCCGCAGCGGGATGCGAAATCAATAGAGGTCCGCCCGGACCACCACACGCTCCCCGCGACGGACCCCGCCTGATCTTCGGCCCGCCCCCTCGAATCCCGCCTGGGTGCGCGGGGGAAACGGGCATGCCGGAAGGCCGTGGTTCGCCACCAAGTGACCACCAAGTAGCCCATAAGAGGACCGTCGCATCGTGGTCGGGTAAGCAGCCCGCACCGACCGAGGAGCCCTCGACATGACCCCGGAACTTCTGGGATTCCAGATCACCCACCGCGCGATGCGCGGTGACGTCCGCCGCCTGGCCACGCTCGCCACCCAGCTGGCCGAGGGCCGGCAGTCGGCCGACCAGACCCGTGCCCGCGCCATCGCCGATTTCATCACCACGCTGAACCGGGGCATCCACCACCACCACACGATGGAGGACAAGGTGCTCTGGCCCGTCCTCGAACGGTCCGCCGGAGCCGAGGTGGACCTGCGCGACCTGAGCGACGACCACGCCGACCTCGACCCGCTGCTGGCCGAGATCGACGGCCAGGCCGCCGCGTTCGCCTCGACCGGCGACGCCTCCGCGCTCGCCAAGTCCCTCACCCGGCTCGCCGACATGCTCGACGAGCACATCACGGAGGAGGAGCGGCTGCTCTTCCCGATCATCAGGAAGTACGTGTCCGTCGCCGACTGGCACCGGGTCGAGACGGAGGTCCGCAAGGGCGGGAACGTCAGGATCGACCTGCCGAGGATGGAGCAGTACGCCGAACCCGACGAGATGGCCCGGCTGCGCAAGCTCGCCGGTCCCCCGCTGACGGTGATGCTCTCCCTGTTCCGGCGGGGCCACCGGCGGCGGCAGCGGCTGATCTTCGGCCCCCTCGCCGTCTCCTGAGCGGGATCCTCACCGCGTCCTCGGCGTCTCCTCGGCGTCTCCTCGCCGCGTCTCCTCGTTTCGGCCCTTCAGCGCGTCCCCTCGATCCGGGTTCTCACCGCCCAAGCGCCTCGGCGGCCCTGCGCGCCCAGTGCGGTGATCCGATCCGCTCCGCGACGGCCACCGCCCGCTCGTAGTGTGCGGTCGCGTCCCGGCCGAGGAGGACGGCCAGGTCGCCCAGGATCTGGGCGACCGGCCCGAGGGTGATCGATCCCGAGTGCATGCCGGCCGGCTCGCCGTCCCAGGGCAGCAGGACCTCGTAGCAGTGCTCGGCCGCCCGCCGGTCGCCCAGCGCGATCGCGTTCTCCCCGCGCAGGCCCTGCCAGAGGAGCCAGTAGTAGTCCAGGCGGGGCTCCTGATCGGCCTGCCAGTACGTCCGCGCCTCGGCCAGGCGCCCCTCGGCGATCAGCGCCCTGACCAGGATGTCCGAGAGCCCTTCCGGGACGAGCTCGTGCAACGCCAGCAGCTCGGGGATGTCCTGCGGCAGGCCGCCCGCCAGCCGCGCCGCGAACCGGCCGATGGGCCCTATGACGTGGGCGTTCGCCCCTCCGGCGGCTCTCATGCGTTCGGCGATGGCCAGGTAGGACCGCTCCGCGCCCTCGAAGTCACCCTTGATCAGCAGGATCAGCGTGTCGAGCATGGACAGCACGCCCAGCGCGAGACCGAGCTGGCCGGTGGTGGAGTGCTCCAGAGCGCGGTCCGCGTGGTGCCTGGCGGCGGCGAGGTCGCAGCGGCCCAGGCTGACCATGAACAGGGCATGGTGTCCCTGCATCGCGTACCCGGGCAGCCCCGCGCGGTCGCCGAGCTCGACCAGCTCACGGGCCACGACCTCCAGCTCGTCGCGGCGGCCGGGGGTCAGCAGCACGAAGTAACGGGCGTTGAGCGCCAGGCAGACGAGGTCCGTACGCCCCAGGCGCCTGGCGATCTCGACCGCCTCGGCGCTGTAGGCCCGGCAGCGCTCGTCGTCGTGCCCCTCCAGCTCGAAGACGAGCGTGGCCAGCAGCCGGCAGCGGGTCTCGTCGTCGGCGCCGTCCAGCGCCGCCACCAGCGCGTCGACGAGCGGCCGGTCCACGTAACGGCCCGGCTGGATCGACCAGGTCACCGGCGCGTCGTACGCGGTCAACGCCCGGTTCAGGCCGCTGCCCAGCCGCCGCGCGAGGGCGACGGCCCGCTCGCGGTTCTCCCTGGCGGCCAGTACGTCGCCCTCGTGCGCCTGTACGGCCACCAGCGAGCAGAGCAGGTCGAGCCGGAGCGCGTCGTCGTCGACGTGTTCCAGCGCTCCCCGGTAGAACGCCCCCGCCTCCCGATAGGAGTGCATCCCCCTCGCCTGCTCGGCCGCCGCCCTGGCGTAGGGCACCGCCCGCCCCGCCGAGCCCGGGGTGGCCGCGGCGAGCGAGTGGTGGCCCAGCGCGGTGACCTCCCCCGGCCTGACCCGCTCCAGCGCGCCGACGACCCTGCCGTGCAGCCGGGTACGGCGCAGTACCGGCGTGTCCTCGTACAGGGTCTCCCTGACGAGCACATGGGCGAAGCGCACCCGTCCAGGGGCGGGTTCGGTGAGCAGCCCGGTCACCACGCCCGCCTCCAGCGCTTCGAGGGCGGCGTCCTCCTCGGCGCCCTCCAGGGTGAGCAGCACGTCGACGTCGACGTCCCTCCCGACGACGGCCGCGTCCCGCAGGATCCGCTGGGCCGTCGCGGGCAGTCTGGCGATCCTGCGACGGATCAGGTCGCGCACGCCCGGCGGCAACGCGCGGGCGGCCGAGGTACCGTCCGTGGTGATCAGCCGCGCGGTCTCGCAGACGAACAGCGGGTTGCCGCCGGTCCGCTCGGCCACGGTCCGGGCGGTCACCGCGTCCACCTCCCGCCCCGAGCGCTCACGCAGCAGCAGTGCCACGTCCTCGTCGCCGAGCCCGCCCAGGTCGATCCGGTGGGTGTCACGCCCGGCCAGGGCCGCCCAGGTCGCCCCCAGGTGCTCGACGGCCTCGGTGGGCCGGTAGGTCGCGACGATCATGATGTCCGCCTCCGCGCCCCCCGTGGCGAGGTGACGCAGAAGCTGGAGCGTCTCGCTGTCGGCCCGGTGCACGTCCTCCATGACCACCAGCAGCCGGGTGCCGCGCCCGACGACCCGGGAGAGGTAGTCGCCCACCGCGCGGGCCAGCAGGAACGGTCCCGCGGGCGGGGCGTCGTCGTCCAGCAGCGGTGCCAGCCGGACCGCCAGATCACCCTCCGGCGGCCGTTCCACGGCCAGGGCGCGCAGCACCTCGCTCCACGCCCACGCGGGCGGCGCCCCGCCGTCGGTCTCCGGGCACTGCCCGGTCGCGGTCAGCCAGCCGCGCTCCGCGAGCCGCCGGGCGAACGCGGTGGCCAGGGTGCTCTTACCCGCTCCCGGATCACCGCCCAGCCACACCGTGCGCACACCGCCCTGGCGCGCGACCGTTTCCAACGCCGCCAGTTCCTCGGTACGGCCCACAAGACCGGAACCGGGGTCGTCGAGAGCACGACCTTCTCCCCTGTCACGGCCCGTGTCCCTGTCCCTGTCGTGGTCCCTGTCGTGCTCCTGGCCCTTGTCCCCGTTTCGACCTCGGCCGAGCTCCCGACCCCGGTCGTGGTTCGGGCCGCGATCACGTCCCGCCCGGTCCGGCCCCGGCCGTCCCCGACCTCCCTGATCCGGCGCCCTCCCCCCGTTCCCCGCGGCGTCCGAGAGCGGCGTCCGTACCCGGACGGGCGCCTCCACCCGGTTCAGGGAGTCGGCGTGGGCCAGGATGTCGGCCTCCAGCGCGCGCAGCGCGGGGCCCGGGTCGATTCCCAGCTCGTCGGCGAGGGTCTCGCGTGCCCTCCTGATCGCGCCCAGGGCGTCGGCCTGCCGCCCTGCCCGGTAGTAGGCGAGGGCGAGCAGCCGTACCGCGTTCTCCCTGAGCGGGTGGGCGCGGACGTGCCGCTCAAGCTCGACCTCCGCGTTGCGGCCGAGCGCCAGCAGTGCCTCCGCCCTGTGTTCCACGGCGACGAGCCGCAGCTCTTCGAGCCGCGCGGCCTCGGGCTCGGCCCACTCGTCGTCGGCGAACTCCCCGTACGCGGGTCCCTGCCACAACCCGAGTGCCCGGTCCACCGTCTCCAGTGCCCGTGCCCCGTCCCTCTCGGCGAGCGCGGTCCCGGCGGCCTCGACCAGCCGGGGGAAGGACCAGGCGTCCACCTGATCGGGATCCAGCCGCAGACGGTAGCCGGGTACGGCGCTGACCAGCACCGTGGCGGGTGTGCGCGGCAACCGGCCGGGTTCGAGCACCCGCCGCAGGTTGGACACGTAGACCTGGAGGGCGGCCAGCGCCTTCGGCGGCGGTTGCCCGCGCCACAGGTCATCGATGAAACGATCGGTGGAGACCACGTGCCCGCCCGCCGCGACGAGCCTGGCCACCACGGCCCGCTGCCGGGAGGTGCCGAGGTCCACCGTACGGCCGTTGATCTCCGCCTGGAGCGGACCAAGAACACGCAACATAACAAAAGGCAGGGTATGCGCCCTTCGGCTGCTTCTGGCAAGCCCTGAGCCCTTCCTCGCCTTCGACGAACACCCAAACTTCTGACGAACACCGGGGAGCACGATGTCGCAGGATCGCCGCAGGGAAACGATCCGGGCGCTCGACGAGAGCGACCGGCCACACCTGTACTGGCACGGGGTGGACGGCGACGGCCACGTGTGGCTGTTCGAGACCGTCATCGACAGCGGCGGGGAGTACTGGCCGGTGAGACACGCCGAGCTCGGCTCGGACGGCATCGCCCGCACGTACTCATGGCGCCACATCGAGGACGAGCACGGTTTCCTGGCCGAAGGGCCGATCTATCCCGGCGACTTCGGCCTGAACGCCCTGACCTCCCAGGAGTTCGACACCCTGTGGGCCGCGATCGGCGGATGAGTTCCCTCGCGGTGACCCGGCTCACCCGCCCGGAAGCGTGACCGAGTCTTCGGCCGGCAAGCCCCTCGCACGACTCACCCGGCCGGGGCCGTCGCCCGGTTCCCGGCCGGAAGCCCCTCGTACACCTCTCGGATCACCCGGCCGGAACCCTGACCAGGATCCCGGCCGGAAAGCCCTCGCACGCCCCTCGGCTCACCCGGCCGGGGCCGTCGCCGAGGTCTTGGCCAGCAGCCCCCTCACCCGCGGCACGACCTCCTCGCCGTAGAGGCGGATCGAGTTCATCAGCTTCTCGTGCCCGAGCGTCCCCGAGCTGTACTTGAGCTCGAAGCGGTTGACGCCGAGCGTGCTCACGGTCTTCGCGATCTTCGCGGCCACCGTCTCGGGTGATCCGACGTAGAGCGAACCCTCGTCGGCCTCCGTCTCGAAACCGTCCCGGGACGTGGGACCCCAGCCGCGCTCACGGCCGATGCGGTCGTGCAACGCCCGATAGTGCGGCCAGAGTTCTTCGCGGGCCTGCCGGTCGGTCTCGGCGATGTGCCCCGGCGAGTGCACCCCGACAGGCAACCGCTCGACCTCCAACTGGGCGAGGGCGCGGTGGTACAGGTCGACGTACGGCGCGAAACGCGCCGGCGCACCGCCGATGATCGCGAGCATGAGCGGCATCCGGTAACTCGCCGCGCGCACCACGGACTGAGGGCTGCCGCCGACGCCGATCCAGGTGCGCAGCCGGCCGGACTCCGTCTTCGGATACACGTGCTGGTCCTTCAGCCCGGCACGGAGCCGGCCCTGCCACGTGACGGGGCCCTCCTCCAGGAGATGGGAGAGCAGGTCGAGCTTCTCCTCGAACAACTCCTCGTACTGGGCCAGGTCGAAACCGAACAGCGGAAACGACTCCGTGAACGAGCCGCGGCCGAGAATGATCTCCGCGCGGCCCTGGGACACCGCGTCCAGGGTCGCGAACTTCTCGAAGACCCGTACCGGGTCGTCCGAGCTGAGCACGGTCACCGCGGTGCCGAGGCGGATGCGTTCGGTGCGACCGGCGATCGTCGCCAGCACGATCTCCGGTGCCGAGATCGCGAAGTCGTCCCGGTGGTGCTCCCCGACGCCGATGGCGTCGATCCCCACGCTGTCGGCGAGCACCGCCTCCTCGACGACGTTGCGGATCACCTGCGCGTACGGCAGCCGGTTTCCGTCCGCGTCGGCGGTGACGTCGCCGAACGTGTCGATCGCGAACTCAAGCGGTGCGACCATGCTCCCTCTTTCCCAACGGTTTCCCAACCGCCTCTCAACAGCCTCTCAAGGCTCTCACCGGCACGGGCAGTAGACGAAACCACGGCATCGGGGCGAGAATTCCGGCACCCCCCACCCCACCCCTGACCTGGCACTTCACCCTCCGGCGCCGTGGCGGGAACTTTTTTTCGCCGAATGTCGGCCAGAATGTCGAGAACACGGTCGCCTGCTTCTACCTGTGGGTGAGAGCGTCGAGGAGGACGCTCGAACGTGAGGAGCGATGGCATGAAGTACATGATTTTGATGCAGTTCAGCGGGCAGATGAAGGACGCGGTGCCGCCGATCGACACCTGGCCCGTCGGGGACCTCCAGGCCCACATCCAGTTCATGCACGACACGAACGGCAAGCTCGTCGAGTCCGGGGAGTTCGTGGACGCCCAGGGACTCGCGGCCCCCGACCAGGCCAAGATCGTACGGGCCGGGGAGGGCGGCGCGGCCGTCGTCACGGACGGCCCCTTCCCCGAGACGAAGGAGTTCCTGGTCGGCTACTGGATCGTCGACTGCGAGAGCCCCGAGCGGGCGATCGACCTCGCCGCGCACATCTCGGCGGCCCCCGGCCCCGGCGGCCGGCCGCTGAACATGCCGATAGAGCTGCGCCAGGTGATGTCGGCCGCTCCCTCCGAGGAACTGTGACCGCTGAACGGCCCGGTCCCCGGAGGACCGCGACCACCGGCCGGCGTGGCACCCAAAGGGCTGTGACCGTTGGATAGCCCTGCCGCCGACGCCGTCGACGACCTGCTGCGCCCGCTGGTGCCGCAGGTCGTCGGCGTGCTCACCCGACGGTTCGGGGACTTCGCCGCCGCCGAGGACGCGGTCCAGGAGGCACTGATCGACGCCGCGGCCCAGTGGCCGGACGAGGGCGTCCCGGCCAACCCGCGCGGATGGCTCATCCAGGTCGCGTACCGCCGGATGACCGAGCAGGTACGCAACGAGCAGGCGCGGCGCCGCCGGGAGGAGTTGGTCGCCACTCGGGAGTCCTCCGACCGGCGGACCGCCCCACCGGCGGACGACGCGTACGAGACGGACCGGGACGACACGCTCACCACCCTGTTCCTGTGCTGCCACCCGGCGCTCACCCCGGCGTCGGCGATCGCCCTCACCCTGCGGTCCGTGGGCGGCCTGACCACGGCCGAGATCGCCAGGGCGTTCATGGTGCCCGAGCCGACCATGGCGCAGCGGATCAGCCGGGCCAAGCAGCGCATCAAGGCCTCGGGGATCCCGTTCCGCATGCCGGCTCCCCAGGAAAGGGCGCGACGGCTCGGCTCGGTGCTTCACGTCCTCTACCTCGTCTTCAACGAGGGCTACGCCAGCAGCGCCGGACCCGACCTGCAGCGGGTGGAGCTGTCCCGCGAGGCGATCCGGCTGACCAGGATGGCCCACGACCTGCTCCCCGACGACTGCGAGGTGGCCGGGCTCCTCGCGCTGATGCTGCTCACCGACGCCCGGCGTCCCGCCCGTACCGACCCCGGCGGCACCCCGATCCCCCTCGCGGAGCAGGACAGGAGCCTGTGGAACGGCGCCGCCGTCGCCGAGGGCGTCGCGCTCGTCACCGCCACCCTGTCCAGGGGCGCGGTCGGCCCCTACCAGCTCCAGGCGGCGATCGCCGCGGTCCACGACGAGGCGGCGACGGCCGAGGAGACCGACTGGCCGCAGATCCTGGCGCTGTACGGCCTGCTGGAACGCATGTCCGACAACCCCATGGTCTCCCTCAACCGCGCGGTCGCCGCCGCCATGGCGCACGGTCCGGAAATCGGCCTCGACATGCTCAGAACACTCGGCGCCGACGACCGTCTCGCCGACCACCACCGCTTCTACACGGCACGTGCCCACCTGCTGGAGATGGCCGGTGACCGGCGGGCGGCCCTCGCCGACTACCGCGCGGCGGCGAGCCGCACCACGAGCGCCCCGGAACGCGACTACCTCACCACCCGCGCCGCCAGACTCACCGTCCCGGACCAGCCGGAACTCAGCCCCAATGGCCTGCCGACCCTCTTCGGCACCTGTCAAACAGGTCAGGGCGACACCTCGGAACGAGTGGAAGAGATCCTGACCGAAGGCTACGGTCACGAAGCGTGATCGACACCGCCCCGATCATGGCCGTGACCTTCCGGGACCACAAGAACCACGAACGTTGTGAACAGTTGACGTGGCCGGGTGCCCGGGTCTCTAGGGCCGCACCGAAGGCTCGGCTTCCCCGCCGACCTCTCGCGCGACATGCTCCAACCGGTCTCGGTAGCCCTCCCACCATCCCTGGTCACCCAGTGCCATGGCATCTCTGTTCTTACTCAGTCCGACGGCTCCGTCGATGATCTCCCTGACGATGTCGGCGTGTCCGGCGTGGCGGTTCGTCTCGGCGATCATGTGTATCAGGATCCGGTGCAGTGTCACCTGACTCCGGTCATCCGGCCACCACGGCACCCGGCCGATCGCGTCCAGCGCCAATGCCTCGATCGTCGCGTCCGAGTGCGTCCATACGCGGTGATACAGCCCGACGATCTCTTCGCGCGATTCATCGGCGGTCGCCCACATGTCCGCATTGGGTGCTGCTCCGTCTTCGAACCAGGGAAGTGGCTCCGCGGACGGCCGCCCGAAAGTCTCGCCGAAGTATCCCAGCTCGACACTGGCCACATGTTTGACCAGTCCCAGCAGGTTCGTACCGGTCGACGTCAGCGGGCGGCGGATGTCGTACTCCGAGAGCCCGTCCAGCTTCCACAGCAGGGCTTCGCGGGCGGTCCGCAGGTAGTGGTGGAGGTCCGACTTCATGTCCGATTCAGCCATGGCGGACATCCTTCCACTCCGGCGCCGACGGCAGCCTGGGGCCCTGAACCTTCCTGACAGGCGCTCGTCGCCTTACCGCCCCATGCCGAAAAAGCCGCGCCTGTGCGCCCTCGACAGGGGCTCCGTCGTCCACACGTCAGGGACGAGTCAGCCTGACGGAGAGAAAGGACGGCGTCCGGTGCAGTTTGTCGTATCTGGCCTCGTCGATCTCTCGCAGGCCGGGTACCGGTCGCGGCTCGACGAGCCGTTCCAGGACGAATCCGGCGGTCAGCAGCTCACCGAGGAACGTCTCCAGCGGCATGCGCTGGTAGCGGATGGAGAACGAGCCGCTCTTGAGGGGAAGATCGACCCAGTCGTCGGCGTAGTACGAGCCACCAAAGTGGCGCCAGTCGGCCGTCGGATGGGTCGTCGAGACCAGCAGCCACCCGCCGGGCCGCAGCACGCGGCGCAACTCGCCCAGCAGTTGCGCGCGACGAGTGAGGTGGTGGAACACCAGCGCGCACACGGCACCGTCGAACGACGCGTCGCCGGCGAAGTCCAGCGGCTCCTCCAGGTCGTGCAGCCGCAACTCGGCCCGTTCGCCCACCCGTGCCCGCGCGTGCTCCAGCAGCGTGGCGCTGCCGTCGACACCGACCACCTCGGCGCCCCGCGCCAGCAGGTCGGCGGCGTAGTGCCCGCCTCCGCAGCCGACGTCGAGGACCCTCGCACCGGCGACGTCACCCGCGAGTTCCAGCATCGCGGGCCGATCGGTGTAGGCGTTGTAGGGGCTGATGTCGGCGTGGCCGGCGAAGTAGTCGCCGAGGGCGTCGTGGTACGCGGTCTGCTGAGGCATCGACACATCATGACGACGACGGCCGTTCGTCCGCGAACGAATTTCCGGGGCGACACGAGGTCGGCGCCGACGGCCCTCCTCCCTACGCCCACGCCCCACTTATAGTAACCTGTAAAAACGCTATAACAGTTATTCGCATTCGGAGGCGCGCGCCAGGAACCGCTCACGTACGTCAAGCCTTCAACCCCAGTCGGAGGATTCGAGATGACCACCCGCAGCGATCGGAAAGCGTCCGGCCCCCTCACCGCCAAAGAGCTGTCCAAGAAGACCTGGAGCGATTTCGAGACGGTTCTCGGGAGCAACGGAGGTGCCCGCGGGTGCTGGTGCATGCACTGGCGGCTGTCCATCGCGGAGTGGACGGAAGGAAAGGGCGAGGGGAACAAGAAGGCGATGAGTCGTCTCGCCCAGCGTGACCCGGCCCCCGGCGTGGTCGTCTACGAAAACGACACGCCGGTGGCATGGTGCTCGCTCGGGCCGCGTTCGTCGTTCCCCCGGCTGGAGCGCTCGCCGCTCCTCGCGAGCGTCGACGACGAGCCGGTCTGCGCGATCGCGTGCGTCTACGTCCAGAAGAGACATCGCGGCTCCGGGCTGCTGCCGGCCGTTCTGGAGGCCGTCTGCGACTACGCGGCCTCCGCGGGCTACGAGATCGCCGAGGGCTATCCGGTCGAGCCTCGCGAAGGGAAACGCGCGGGTGCGGACACGGCGATGACGGGAATAGCGAGCGCCTTCCTCGACGCCGGATTCTCCGAGGTGGCCCGTCCCCGCGACGATCGGCCGATCATGCGACGGAAGCTGGGGTGATGCCCCGCATGATCGGTCGACCGGTGAATCCCTCTCGTGCGTCCGGCGGAGCGGGACGCACGCCCGCGTCACGACGTACCGGCACGTCACCGCCCTCTGCCACCGGCCGGTAGGACGGTGGCACGCGCTCGCGTCACGACACCGGCACGTCACCGCTCCCCGGCCCTACCCGCAGGTGAGGCGGTGGCGCGCGAGTTCGTCGTAGAACGGTTGGTGATGCTCGGCGACGCGGCGCAGGTGCTCGTTGGTGTCGGGCGTCTCACGCCGCTCGGGCGCCTTGGCGACGAGCCCGCTGCTCTCGGCCACCTCCGCGTGCCACCGGTTCGTACGCTGCCAGTTCGCCTGCTGGCCGGGGTCCCAGCGCATCGCCTCGGGCATGAACTCCAGCCCGACCCGCTCGCAGTACGCCCGGACCGTCGCCTCCGGACTGGCCACCAGGTCGTCGCCGTCGATCACCAGGGGGATCTCGCCGGTCGCCGACCGCACGGCGTCGAAGATGGCGTGCAGGTATTCGAATCCGTACTCCTCCAGGGTGGCCTCGGGGTTGACGGCGTAGTGCGAGGAGATCGCGCTCCGCGGTTCCCGGATCATGAAGGTGTTGATCACGTCGCCGAACAGGCGCTCGTCCTCGAACAGCGGGGTGTAGGTGTAGTCGGAGGTGTCCTTGGCGAACACCCGCCGCCCTTCGGCGTTCACCTCGAGCATCGCGTCGAGCAACTCGATCGCCGACGTGGCGCGCCTGCCCGCGAACTCGAAGTGACCGTCCGTCTGGAGGTACGAGAACGGCTCGTGGGCCACCTCCAGGTCGCCGCGTTCGAGCATGATGCGCAGGAACGCCGTGGACCGGGATCGGGGCACGGCCCACAGCACGATGGGCTTCGACGCGGCGCTCATTGCGACCACGCCGTCGGCCGGCGGTCCCAGCGGTGTTCGCGCAACCGCGCCATCAGCTCCTCACCCAGGGGTTCGGCGTCACTGGCGGCGATGTTGGCGCGTACGTGGGCGGGCTTGCGCATGCCGGGGATGACGGTGGTGACGTCGGGGTTCCGCAGGATGAAGCGCAGGGCGAGCTCGGGCATGGTCATGCCCTCGGGCACGATCCGCGCCAGCCGTTCGGCGCGCTCCACGCTCGCGACGAGGTTCTCCGGTACGAAGTAGGTGTTGCGCCAGTCGCCTTCCGGCCAGCGGGTGTCGCGGGTGAGGGTGCCGGTGAGCGTGCCCTCGTCGAAGGGCACCCGTGCGATCACCGCCACGTCCAGCTCACGGCATGCCGGGAAGAGTTCGTCTTCCGGGGCCTGGTCGAAGATGTTGTAGATGACCTGTACCGCGTCGATCAGCCCGGTCTTCAGGGTCTCCAGTACGTTCCAGGGTTCCCAGCGGTTGACGCTGATGCCGACGCCTTTGATCAGCCCGCGTTCCCTCATCTCGATGACGGCGTCCTGCCAGGCCGCGTCGTGTGCCCAGGCGTCCTCCCAGACGTGAAACTGGAACAGGTCGACGGACGGGGTGCCCAGCCCTTCGAGGCTGCGGTGCAGGCACTCCCAGAGATAGTCCGGCGGGTACACGTCGGACAGCTTGGAGTCTCGGGTGGACGGCCACTCGCGATCCTTCGGCGGGGGTTTGGTCGCGATGCGCAGGCGACGCTCCGGGTGCCTCCGCACCAACTCGCCGAGCATCCTCTCGCTTTCCCCGCGGCCGTAGATCCAGGCGGTGTCGAAGAAGTCGCACCCGAGCCGGACGGCCTCGTCCAACGCGGTGTCGCCCGTCTCGCCGTCGGCGCCGGTCCATCCGCCCTCGCCTCCGGCTATGCCCCACATTCCGTAGCCGACGTCGCCGACCATCCAGCCCAGCCGGCCGAATCGACGCTCACGCATCGCCTCCTCCTTTCATCCAGACGGCTCGTTCAGACAGCTCATTCAGATGGCTCGTTCATACGGTTCTTTCGGACGGTCCTTTCAGACGGCGACCACCTCGCTCCAGCGGTTGCCGCCCGAGCCGAACCGTGTCTGCTGCACCACGTGACCGGCCACCTTCATCCGCTCGACCCTGACGACGCCGCGGTGGACGGAGAGGGTCACGCTGCCGCCGAGCTCGCCGACGAGCCGGTCGATCGCGTCCCGTGCCGCGTACGCGGCGGGATCGAGCCACCGTGCCTCGTACAGCGCGGCGCCCAGAACGCCTGCCAGCCGGTCGTAGAGTTCGCGGCCGGCCGCGTCGAGGCCGGCCTGCAGGACGCGGGTCCACGCGCGTTCGAGCAGCTCAAGCCCCGGCGCCTCGTAGACGCCCCGGCAGACCGTGCCGATGATGCGCCGTTCGACCACGTCACGAAGCCAGACGCCGTGCCGTGACCCGATCTCGTTGGCCCGCGTCATCCACTCGACCGGGTTCGGCCCGCTGCCGTCGACGTCGGCGACGCGTCCTTCGTGGAAGACGACGGTGACGGTCTCGGGCTCGGCGGAGGTATCCCCCGGCCATCGGCTCCACCGCGGCCGAAGGCGGGTGACCGGCGTTTCCAGGTCTTCCAGCTCGGCCGACTCGTGCGAGATGCCCGCGAGGTTGGCGTCGGTGGACCGGTCGGCGCCGCTGCCGTGGTCGAGGTGCAGCCCGTGCTCGGTGACCGCCGCGAGCATCGCGCCGCGATCGGGGAACCTCTCCAGCGCCCGCGGGCTCGTCCACGGCTCGACGACGGACATCTCCGGGGCGACCTGGGTGCCGTAGCGCGCGAACCGGCGCTGGTCGTTGCCCCCGCCGACACAGCCGTGGACGAACGTCCGGCATCCGTCCGCCCGCATCCTCGGCAGGACCTCGTTGACGAGCACGAAGCGGGACGCGCCGGTCGTGTTCCAGTACCCGCCGTCGTGACGGGCGCTGTACCGCAGCAGGTCAGACGCCATGGAGGCCATCGACGATCGTAAATCCATAACGACGACCTCGTCTCCGAAACTTCGCAGAGAAGAAACGAGTGCGTCCATATTCGCGATATCTGATTGACCGATATCGGCGAGATAGTGCCTCGCCGGAGTGGACGTCTCGCGAAGCCAGACTCCGACGGCGAGGGAGGAGAGCCCTCCCGATTGGAATAATCCGACCCGCGTGTTGTCGTTGACCTGCTCCACAGCCTCCTCCTATATCCCGCCGGGCGAGATGCGACGCGATGATCAATAAGCCGACACTCACCCACACTACCCATGCACGACAATCCCTCACTCCTCGCGGGCCGACGAACTCCGCATCGAATCCCGGCGGCCGGAAGCGATCTTTACGGACGCCCTTACAGGCCATTCGGTTAAGTCGATCAAGAGCGCCGGGAGGTGCCCCGGATTGCCCACCGATAATTTATCGGCCGCGATGTCGCATTGATCATTCTTTGGTCCTCCGCTGGTCATCGTCCATTTTCGAGCGGATCTGACAGAAAAACGCGATCGGTGGATTAGCGGGCATCGGGTTGGGTACGGACGGACATGCCTTTCACACCCCCTCTGGACGACGACGTCCTGTCGCACCGGCACCGGAGCCTTTTGTTCCGCATTCCGGGTGGTCGGACCGCACATCCGGAATCAGCGTTTGTGTTGTCACCGATTCGGATGGGGACGCGAAGCCGCCACGACGAGGAGTCGCCCGGACGCCCGTCGCCGCTCCATGCGAGCCTGGCGCCCATTTCACCAGTTCACAGCTACTTTCAGCCGACCGCAGCGACGCCCGAGCTTGCGAACCCGGAGCAGGTGTCCCACTATGGAAGTAACCCGTAAATTAGTTAACGACGGTTACTTAATATTTTGTTCAGCACCTAAACCGACTGGCGTTGGGAGGAAACGCGTGGTCACCGCACGCACGAGCCGTCATGGAACGAATACCTATCGACTTCGCATATTCGACCGAGAGCCGAGCAGTCGCCAGGCGCGCCGGAAAAACGCGGTGAACACCCCTTCGCCACCCTTGTGACGCTCGCCGAGAATCGGCCACGGCTATCTGAAGCCCGCCTAGCTGAATAGTGATCGATCTGCCTGACAGAGGACCTGTTGCCAGCCGAGACCATGGAAGCACGATGTCAAGCCATCAGCAGACGCACTTAATTGACGATGCCCGAACCGCCGTTCACTTATCACTGGGTCCGCAGCATGCGTTCCCCCGGCAAAGCACAGTTCTCGACCTGTTCCACGAACAGCGGGAGAACGCACCGGACCGTCCCGCGATTCGCTATCGGGACATGACGATGAGCTACGCCGCCCTCGACGCCGCAGCCAATACAACGGCCAATCGACTGATCGGCGACGGCGTACTGACACGACATTTGATACCCGTGCTGATAGCGGAAGGGCGCGAATTCCCGGCCGCGCTCCTCGGAGTGATGAAGACGGGCTCGGCGTTCGTTCCGCTGGATCCCTCCTGGCCGATCGACCGGCTCAGGACGATCGTCGCCGAACTGTCGCCACCCGCCGTCCTGGCGTCGCCGGCGACGGTGGAGACAATCACCGAACTGCGATTGTCCATTCCGACGGTGATCGTCGACTGCTCGAAACCGCCGCGTGATCCCGCCGACCTGGAACCGCCGCCCGCCGACCGTGCACCCGGGCCGGAAGACCTGATCTACGGGTTCTACACCTCCGGTTCGACGGGCACGCCCAAGTGCGCGCTCAACCACCACCGCGGCCTGGTCAACAGGTTGACCGCGATGTCGCGCCGGTTCGGTGACGGGGCCGGTCACGTGACGCTGCAGAACAGCCGGTCCACGTTCGACTCCTCGATGTGGCAGGTGCTGTGGCCGCTGACATCGGGTGGGCAGGTCGTGCTGCCGGACCGCGACGGGATCCTCGACCTTGAGGAGACCGCGATGACCATCGGCCGCTACGGCGTCACGATGACCGACTTCGTCCCTTCGGTGCTCACGGCGTTCGTCTCCCTGCTGGAGACGCGCGAGGATCTGCGCACCGCGACGTCGAGTCTGCGCCGCATGCTGATCGGCGGGGAGACGGCCGGTCCCGCCGTGGTGCACCGGCTGCGCGCGCTGCTGCCCGACCTCGAGGTCACCAACACGTTCGGGCCGACGGAGTGTTCGATCGGGTCGGTGTTCCACGACGTCACGGACGCCGACGTCGACCGGATCCCGCTCGGGCGCCCCATCGACAACACCGCCGCGATCGTCCTCGACGAGGATCTCAGGCCCCTCCCGAAGAACACCCCCGGCGAGCTGTACCTCGGCGGCGAGTGCGTCGGAGCGGGCTACCTCAACGATCCCGAGCGCACCGCGCGGGTGCTCGTGACCAACCCGTTCCCGGAGATCCCCGGCGAGAGGCTGTACCGGACGGGCGACCTGGCGCGGGTCGGCGAGGACGGGCTGCTGCACTTCAACGGCCGGCTCGACGAGCAGGTCAAGATCGGTGGGGTACGGGTGGAACTCGGCGATGTCACCTCCGCCCTCGCCGGCCATCCGCTCGTCGGCGACGCGATGGCGGTCGTGCTCGGCGAGGCGCCCGAGGCCACCCTGGTCGGTTGCGTCACGCCCCGCTCACCGGACGAGACACCCTCCGTGGAGGAACTTCGCGCGTACGCGGCGGAGAAACTACCGGCCGAACAGGTCCCGCACCGGATCGTGGTGCTCGACGCGCTCCCGCTCAACCGCAACGGAAAGGCGGACCGCAAGGCGCTGGCCGCGCTCATCGTGGCCGAGACGGCACGGCAGGAAGGTCCGGCCGAACACATCGAGCCGCCGGCCAACCCGATGGAGGAACTGCTCTGTTCGGCGTGGCGCGAGGTGCTTGAGCGGGAACAGGTCTCGGTGGTCGTCCCCTTCTCCGACTACGGGGGCACCTCGCTGAGCGCCTACCGGCTCACCACCGCCGTCAGCGAGCGGCTGGGCAGGCCGGTGCGGCCCAGGGACCTGCTCGTCGAGTCGACCGTACGCGCACAGGCCGCGCGGCTGGCCGAGGGCGTCGACGACGACAGCGCCGAACTCGCCTACATCAAGCACGACCTGACGTGGCGCCCGCCTCGGACGCTGCTGCTCACCGGCGCGACCGGGTTCATCGGGGCGCACATCTTCGCCGAGTTGCTGACCCGCTCCGACGTCGAGCTGATCTGCCTGGTGCGGAGCCTCGACCCCTCGGAAGGCGCCCGGCGGCTGACCGAGGCCCTCGACCGGTACGGGCTCACCTCCGCCTGGCAGCAGCTACCGGCGGCGATCAAGGCCGGACGGGTCGAGGTCGTTCCCGGCGACCTGGGCAGCGAGCTGCTCGGCCTGCCGCAGTGGCGCTTCGACGCGATCGCGTCGGCCGTCTCCGGTGTCGTCAACGCCGCGGGCGCGGTGAACTTCCTGTTCGGCTATCTGGACCACCGCCCGGCCAACGTGCTCGGCGTGCAGGAGCTCATCAAACTCGCGTCGAGTGGTGCCCGCCTGCACACCCTGTCCACCCTGAGCATCTTCGCCCCCGGCGAGCAGGCCGCCTCCCGCTTCACCGAGGACCAGATCCCGGTGCTGGACCAGGTCTCCGCGGACGGCTACAACAGATCGAAGTACGTCGCGGAGAACCTGCTCGCCGACGCGCACCGCCAGGGCGTCAGCTCGGTGGTGTACCGCCTCGGTGAGGTCTGGCCGCACCGGAAGACAGGCGTGGCCAACCCCGATTCACTCGCGCACAACCTGTTGTACGCGTGCGCGCGCACCGGATGCGTGTTCCCCACGGAGGCCGAGGCCGACGTGACGCCGGTGGACGTGGTCGGCCGGTTCGTGGCGGGCGCCGCGATCGGCGACATCGAGGTGCCCGACGGCGCGATGCACGTGCTGTGGCCGACGAGGCTGCGCTTCGCCGACGCGTTCGACGTGCTCACCGCCCGATGCGGGCTCGACCGGGTCGGCTACGCGCGGTTCCGCGACCGCCTGGAGGCGATCGCCGAGCCCGACGAGCGGCTCGCCGGGCTGCACCTGCTGCTGCCGCCCGCGGCCGCCGGCCGTGACGCGGCGCCGGTCGAGTTCGACCGGATGTTCACCGACTGCTCCCGGCACTTCGACACCCGGCGGTTCGACCGGCACGCGGCCTCGCTCGCGCGGCCGACGGTGGACGGGCTCGGGACGCTCGACCGCTACCTCAGTCAACTAACCGATATTTCCGCCTTCGTACCTCAAGAAAGGTAGGCGTTGTGGAAGAGAAGTTCGCCGTGGTGATCAACCACGAGGAGCAGTACTCGATCTGGCCCGCCGGCCGGGAGATCCCGCCCGGCTGGCGCGAGGCCGGGGTCGAGGGCGACAAGGGCGAGTGCCTGGAACACATCGCGCGGGTGTGGACCGATCTGCGACCGCTGAGCGTGCGACGGTGAAGGAGGAGAAGGAGATCATGGCAAACCCCGAAGAGCGTGACGTCGCCGACATCAGACGCGCCCTGCTGGAGAGAAAGGTCCGCCAGCGTGTGGCGGAGAAGGCCGAACGGGAACGGATCGTCGCCGTCCCGCGCACCGGCAAGATGGCGATCGCCGAGCAGCAGCGATTCCTGTGGTTCCTGCACCAGATGGTCGCGGGCGCACCGGTCTACAACGTGCCGTTCGCGATGCGCCTGCGCGGGCCGCTCGACGTGAACGCCCTGTCCGAGGCGCTGCGCGGAATCGTCGCGCGGCACGAGAGCCTGCGCACCCGGTTCGGCGACGAGCACGGCGTGCCGTTCCAGGTGGTCGACCCGCCGCCGGAGACGTGGGAGCTGCCGGTCGTCGACGGGACCGAGGAGTCCGTCCAGGAATGGATCGACGCCCAGGTGCGTGAGGAGTTCGACCTGCGCAACAGGCCGCCGTACCGGTTCGCCGTACTGCGTCTGGGCCCCGAGGACCACGTGCTGTCCATCGTGTGGCATCACATCGTCATCGACGGATGGTCCTCGCGCCAGTTCGCCGAGGAACTGACCGCCCGCTACACCGATCCGAGCGGCTCGCAGTTCCCCGAGCTGAGCCTCCAGCCCGCCGACTTCGCGGCCTGGCAGCGGCTCTGGCTGCTCAGCGAGGAGCCGGCCAAGCAGATCGACTCCTGGCGTTCCGCCCTGGACGGGATGGAGCCGCTGGAGTGGCGCGGCGACCGGGAGCGTCCGTCGGCGCCCACCGGGGCCGGCCGCATCTACGAGGGCCGCCTGCCCGACGAGCTCGCCCGAGGGATCCGCGACCTGGCCCAGGCGGAGAACGTCTCCCTGCTCGCCCTCACGATGGCCGGATACCAGGTCGTGATCAACCGCTACACCGGCCAGGAGGACATCGCGCTCGGATCGGTCTTCTCCGGACGGACCCGCTCGGAGACCGAACCCATGATGGGGTTCTTCGCCAACACGGTGGCGGTCCGCGGGAACCTCGGGGGCGATCCGGTGTTCCGCGATCTGGTGCACACCACCAACGACACCGTCCTGGACGCGATGGCCCGCCAGGACATGCCGTTCGGCCGGATGATCGAGGAGCTCGGCCCGGAGCGGATTCCGGGACGGAATCCGCTGGTCGCGCACCTGTTCACGCTGCTGCCCGAGTCGATGATCGCGCGCTGGAGCCTGCCCGGCGTGGACGTCGAGATGCTGACCCCGCAGCCGGAGACGACCAGGTTCGACCTCACGTTCCAGATCAACGACCTGCCGGACGGCGGACTGGGCGTGTGGATCGAGTACTCCTCCGAGCTGTTCGACCACGAGCGGGTCGAGCGCCTGGTGGAACACTTCACGACGGTGATGACCGACGCGCTGTCCAGGCCGGACGCCCGGATCGACTCGCTGGACATCATGCCCAACAGCGAGTACCTGCGCGTGCTCACCGAGTGGAACCCCGAGCCCGGCGAGCGCGACGAACGCCTGCTGCACGAGCTGGTCGCGGCGCGCGTGGCCGAGGCGCCCGACGCGGTCGCGATGCGTTTCGCCGGAGAGGACCTCACCTACGCGCAGCTGGACGAGCGCGCCAACCGGCTGGCGCACGCGCTCGTCGAGGAGTTCAAGGTGGCGCCGGGGAGCGTGGTCGGGGTGCTGCTCGACCGCGGCTTCGACCTGCCGGCCGCCGAACTCGGCGTGCTCAAGGCGGGCGGGGCGTGGCTGCCGCTCGACCCGCAGTATCCGCCGGAGCGGCTCGCCTACCAGCTCGAAGACGCCGACGTGGCCGCGGTCGTCACGACCTCGGACCTCGTGGACCTGCTGCCCCCGAACGTGGGGCGGATCCCGCTGGACACCGACGCGCTCGACGGCCGGGAGGCCTCGCCGCCCTCGGTGCACGTGGCGCAGGAGGACACCGCCTACGTCATCTACACCTCGGGCTCGACCGGCACCCCCAAGGGAGTGATGGTCCCCCACCGGGCGGTCGCGAACTTCTGCACCACCTTCCAGCGGATGTTCTCGGTGACGCCGGACGACCGGATCCTGCAGTTCTCCAACCCCGCCTTCGACGTGAGCGTCTCGGACGTCTTCTCGACGCTCACCGCCGGCGCGACCATCGTGGGCGCACCGCGCTCGGAGCTGCTCGACCCCGAGACGCTGCAGGTGCTGCTCGCCCGCGAGCGGGTGACGATGGTCGACATCCCCCCGGCCGTGCTCGGGCTGCTCGATCCGTCCGCCCTGGACGACCTGCGGGTGTGCTTCATCGGCATGGAGCCGTTCGGCCCCGACCTGGTCAACAGGTGGCGCAAGCCGGGACGCGAGTTCCACAACGGATACGGCCCGACGGAGGTCACCGTGACGTGCGTGGACTACCTGTGCCCGCCGGAGCCGCTGGACGGGCCGCCGCCGATCGGCCGGGCGATGGACAACCAGCGCGCCTACGTCCTGGACAAGAGGTTGCGGCCCGTGCCGGTCGGCGTCCCCGGGGAGCTCTACATGGCGGGCGCCGGTCTCGCCGTCGGCTACCTCGGCCGGCCGGACCAGACCGCCGAGAAGTTCCTGCCCGACCCCTTCGCCCCCACACCGGGCGAGCGCATGTACGCCACCGGTGACCTGGCGCGCTGGAACGGCGAAGGCAACCTGGAGTTCCTGGGCCGGGTCGACCGTCAGGTGAAACTGCGCGGGCTGCGCGTGGAGCTCGGCGAGATCGAGCACGCCGTCGAGAGCTTCGACGGCGTACGGCAGTGCGTCGTGACCGTACGCGACGCGGGCACGACGTCGGCGTGGCTCGCCGCCTACGTGGTCGGCGAGTTCGAGCCGGACGCGCTGCGCGAACACCTGGCCGGGCGGCTGCCCCTGCACATGGTGCCCACCGACTACGTGCGGCTGGACCGGCTCCCGCTCACCTCCACGGGCAAGGTGGACCAGACGAAGCTGCCCGACCCTCGCCCCGAGGGTGACGCGGGCCAGGTCGAGCTGACCACCGAGACGCAGCGCCGACTCGCCGACATCTGGCAGAGCCTGCTGAGCCTCGACCCCGGGAGCGTCGGCGCGCAGGACAACTTCTTCGTCCTCGGCGGCAACTCGCTGCAGGTCACCCAGATGATCTCGCGGGTACGCGACGCCTTCCAGGTGACGCTCGACCCGCGACGGCTGTTCAGCTACCCGCTGCTCAGCCAGTTCGCCGCCCAGGTCGACGACGCGCAGCGCGCGCTGCTCGGCGACGACGAGGTGGCACAGCTGGAGGCTCAGGTCGCCGATCTGTCCGAGGAGGAACTCGACCGGCTGCTGAAAGAGTCGAGCTGATGGGCGGTTCGCGTCCCTCCACCCTGGAGGAGAAACGAGACGCGCTGCTGCGGCTCCGGCTCCGGCTCCGGCTCAAACGGGAGGAGGCCCTCTCCCTGCGGAGGGCCCCCTCCGCCCCGGCGGAGGAGCGGCCGCCCGCGTCTCCGCTGGTGCCGCTCAGTCACGGGGGCACGAAACCACCGCTGTTCCTCGTACACGCGGCGGGCGGATCGGTGGCGCCCTACGTCACCCTCGCCGCGCTGCTCGGCGACGACCGGCCCGTCTACGCGCTGGAGGACCCGGGCCTGCACGGCGGCGTGACCGAGGGGCGGCGGCTGTCCGACCTCGCGGCCACCTACCTCGCCGCGGTCCGCGAGGTCCGGCCCGACGGGCCGCTGCACCTGGGCGGCTGGTCGGTCGGCGGAGCGGTGGCGCTCGACATGGCGCGCCAGGACGGCGACGTCGCGGTGACGTTCGCGCTCGACACCGCCCTCCCCGAGGAACCGTCCCATCCCTGCGACGACGAGCTGCGGGCGTGGTTCGCCGCCGACGTCGCGGAGATGGGCGCGGAACCGGACACCACCGAGATGGCCGAACGATTCCCGGTGTTCGCCGCGAACGTACGCGGACTCCTGACGTTCCGTCCCACCCGGGTGGACGGCCGGGTGGTGCTGCTGTGCGCCGAGGACGCCGACCCGGACAAGCTCGACGGCTGGCGTGCCTACGCCGACGAGATCCAGGTGGTGCGCGGCGACCACTACACCATGCTCCAACCAGCACACGTCGAAGCCCTGGCGGACGTGATGCGCGACAGATTAAGCGAGGTGAGTGTCCGATGATGCCGGCCTTCACGCCAGAGCAGGACGGCTTCCGGCAAGAGGTCTGCGGGCTGTTGTGCGAGGACGCGGTGAGCGCGGAGATCGCACAGTCCCGGCGGATGCCGTACGGGCAGGAGAGCGGCCTGCTCGACGTGCATCGACGGCTGGGCAAGCTCGGCCGGCTCGCGATCAACTGGCCGGAACGGTACGGCGGATCGGGCGCCACGATCGTGGAGAAGGCGATCCTCACCGAGGAGATGATCCGCCACGGCGTCCCCGAGAACGTGCACTCGCTCGGCGTCGACATCGTCGGGAACGCCATCCACCTGTTCGGCACGCCGGAGCAGAAGGACCGGTTCCTGCCTGGCCTGGCGCGCGGCGAGATCACGGCCAACGTGCTGTTCAGCGAGCCCGACGTCGGCTCCGACCTCGCGTCGCTGACCACGCGCGCCGAGCCGGACGGCGACGGCTGGCGCCTGTACGGGCGGAAGATCTACAACATGAAGGCGCAGCACAGCGAGTTCGCGCTGTGCGCGGCCCGTACGTCGACCGGCCCGGTGAACTTCTCGGGGATCACGCTCTTCCTGGTACCGCTGCAGAGCGTGGGCACGGTCATCGAGCCGGTGTGGAACCTGTCCGAGGAGCGGTTCGACCTGGTGACGCTCGACGGGATCCGGCTCGGGCCCGAGGACGTGCTCGGCGACGTCGACGACGGGTGGCAGGTGCTGGGCAAGGTGCTCCCGCTGGAGCGCACCGGGCTGGACCACTCGGCCAAGGCCGAGCGCACCCTGTCCGCGCTGCGCGAGCACGCGCCGCCCGGCTGCGAGGAGCGGCTGGTCCAGCTCGAAACCCGGGTGCGCGCGGCCCGCCTGCTGGCTTGGCGGTGCATAACCAACCTGCACGAGGGACGGCCCGACGAGGTCCACTCGGCGACCGCCAAGTGGTACACGTCGGAGACCGCCAAGGAGGTGTCGCTGGCGGCGGTCGAACTGCTCGGACCACGGGCGCTGCTGGACGCACGCGACCCCGAGGCCATCGCCGAGGGCGTCTTCGACGCCGCGTTCCGCGAGGCTCCGGGACTCACACTCGCCCAGGGCTCCTCGGAGATCATGCTCTTCTTCGTCGCCACATCGAAATTGGGGTTGCCGTCATGACCACAGTGGAGACCAGAGCGGAGAGTACGGCGTTCGCCGACTTCTTCGACGGAGATCTGGCGCCGCTGGTGCGGCGGATGACCGATCGGCCTCGCCCGGCGGGTGGGGAGACCGACGACGACAACCGCGAAACCCGCGCGATGGTGTGGGAGGGGCTGGTCGGGCTCGGTGCGCTGCACACCTCGGACACCGTACGGCTCGCCGAACTGCTCGGGTCGGTGCTGTACCAGGGGCCGCTGCTCGACACGCTCACCGCGCGGGAGCTGTTCCCCGACGACCTCGGCGAAGAACCGGTGGCGCTCGCGGTCGCGGCCGAGCCATGGTCCGACCAGGACGGTGCGATCTCCGCGCGACGGGCCTTCGTCGGGTTCGCGGCGGAGGTCGACCACTTCGTCGTGGGCGAGGTCGGCGTGGGTGGAGCCGGCGTCGGCCAAGCCGACGCGGATGGAACCGACGCGGGCCGAGCCGACATGAACGGAGCCGACGCGGGCGGCGCCGGCACCACCGGGCCGCGCCTCGCGCTCGTGCGTGCCGGCCATCCGTCCATCACGATGCGGCGCCACGAGGAGACGAGCCGGGGCGAGACGTACCGGGTCGAGTTCGAGGGCACGCCCGCGGTGGCCCGGGCCGACTCCTCCGCCGCGTGGGAGACGGCGCTCGCCAACGCGCGGGTGCGCCAGGCGGCGTATCTGGTGGGCCTCGCCCAGGCGGCGCTCGACCACGCCGTCGACCACGCCAGGACACGCCGCCAGTTCGGCCGGCCGATCGGCAGGTTCCAGGCCCTGTCCTTCCGGCTCAGCGAGCTGTCGATGCACATCGACGCGACGCGCCTGCTGGTGCACGACCGCGACGCGGCCGCGCACGCGGCGGCCAACCTCGCGGCGGCCTCGGACCTGGCCCGTACGGTCACGACGCGGACCATGCAGATCCACGGTGCCGCGGGCATGCGGTCCGACAACGACGCGCAGCTGTACTACAGGTGGGCGGCGGCCGAATCGGTACGGCTCGGCACACCGTCCCGGCTGCGGCGCGAAAGCCGGGAAACACGATGACGGAGGCCGCGGCGGCCGGGAGGCCGTTCCGCACCCGCGGAACGGCCTCCCGGCCGCGACGACACCTCGCGCGTCGACCGGCCGACCGTGTCGGCCACGCCGATGGGGCCGGTCACTTCGACCGCACCGGCCGCGCCGACCGTCGAGCCGGAAACCCGGCCGAGCATGCCCGGATGGTTCTCAAGGAAGCACGTGACGCAGGAGTGAACGATGGGCCTGGTGATACAGAAGTACGGCGGAACATCACTGGGTGACGTGAGCAAGATCAGTCACGCAGCGCAGCGCATAGCCGCCGCCGATGGATCCGTGGCCGTCGTGGTGTCCGCGATGGGCGGCACCACCGACGCCATGCTTGAACTCGCACGCGACCTCACCGACAATCCACACGCCCGGGAACTGGACATACTGCTCAGCACCGGTGAACAGGCCTCCGCCGCCGCACTCGCCATGGCGCTGCACGAGCTGGGCGTACCCGCCCGTTCGTTCAACGCCCGCGACGGCGGCATCATCACCGACGGAGTGCACGGCTGCGCGCGCATCGTCAACGTTCACCCCGAACTGATCCGCGAATGCATCCAGGCCGGCTATGTCCCCGTGGTGACCGGCTTCCAGGGCATCGCCGCGGAAAGCGGCGAGCTGACCACCCTGAGCCGTGGCGGCTCCGACACCACCGCCGTCGCCCTCGCCGCCGCACTACGGGCCGAGGTGTGCGAGATATTCACCGACGTCGAGGGCGTGTTCACCGCCGATCCCCGATACGTCGCCGAAGCCCGCAAACTGAGCCACCTCTCCTACGAGGACATGGCCGAGCTGGCCGCGGGCGGCGCCACGGTGCTCGCCCACTCCAGCGTCCAGTACGCAGGTACCCACCGTGTTCCCCTCCACGTCCGGTCCAGCACGACCGAGACCACCGGCACCTGGGTGACCGGCTCCCGCTCGACCACCCCGCCGGACGGCGAGCGGTTCACCGCCGTCGGCGTCGCCCACCGGACGGGTCAGCTCCGCTGCCGACTCGACGGGGTCGTCCCAACCGCCCTCACCACGATCGCCGCCATGCTGGCCGACCCCGCGCTGTCCGTGGACATGCTCGACCACCTGGCCGCCGACGGCTCCGGTCACTCCCTGCGGTTCGTCGTGAAGGCCACCGACCAGGACCAGGTCGACGGGGTGCTCGCCGACCTGCGCGCGGCGGGCGCCTTCGGCGAGTGCCACTGGTCAGGGCCGGTGGGGAAGGTGTCGCTGGTCGGCCACGGGTTCTGTGCCCGCCACCCCCAGGTGCGACTCCTTCCGGGCGCGCTCGCGACCCACGGCGTCACGGTGCGGGACATGACGGTCCGTACCCGGCGGATCTCCATCACCTGCGCCGAGTACGAGGTGCTCAACGCCGTCAGGCAGCTCCACCGGATGTTCCTCTCCGCCGACACCCACACGGATCCCTACTCCCACGCGGGTCGTTCTCCCGGCGGCACCCACGCGGACCTCTCCTCGTACCCGGGTCGTTCTCCCCGCGACACCCACGCGGCCCCCTACTCCCACGCAGGTCAACCGGCACGCGGAACCCCGCACGCCCGCGCCGAGGCTCCAGCGGGAACGGGCGAGATCCGGGACACGACCGCGCAGGGACCGGCCCAACCCCATCTCCTGGAATCTCCGGCCCGATGGTCGGCAGAGACGAAAGGCGGGTGAGATGAAGACGACATCGTCACACACGACAGGAAGCGCCGAGATCGCGTTCGGGTCCCGGCGGTTCTGGCAGCTCACCGTCATCTGCGGCACCCAGTTCCTGGTCGCCGTCGACTATTCGATCATCAACGTCGCCGCCCCGAGCATCCGCGAGGGTCTGGACTTCGGCTCCGGAGGTGACATCGCCTGGGTGCTTTCCGCCTACCCGCTCACCTTCTGTGGCTTCCTCCTCCTGGGCGGAAGGGTCGCCGATCTTTTCGGAAGAAAGCGGGTGTTCATCTGGAGCCTTGTCGGCTTCGGCCTCGCCTCGCTCCTCGCGGGCCTCGCCTGGTCACCGGCCGCGCTCATCGCGGGCCGTGCCCTGCAGGGCGTCGCCGCCGCGTTCATCGCCCCGGCGGGTCTGGGGCTGCTCCAGGCGGCCACTCCGGAAGGACCGCAACGCGAACGCGCTCTCGGCGTCTACGGTGCGGCGCTGTCGGCGGGGTTCGTCTCCGGCATGGTGCTCGGGGGTGTTCTCACCGAGTACGCCGGATGGCGGTCCGTCTTCCTGATCAACATACCCGTCGTCGTGGTCGCCGGCCTCCTCGCGAGGGTCCATCTCGACGAGAGCCGGGACACGCGCGCCTCCCGCCACCTCGACGTCATCGGCGTCGTCCTCGCGACCACGGGCATGGTCGCCCTCGTGTTCGCCCTCACCGAAGGTGAGAAGTACGGCTGGTCGTCGGCTCCGATCCTGCTCTCCGCGGGGATCGCGGTGCCGGCGATCGCCCTCTTCGTCTGGACTCAGTCCAGAAAGGACGACGCGCTGGTGCCGATCTCCATCTTCCGCACGGCCGCCATCGGCGCGGCCAACCTCGTCACCGTCCTGCTGGTCTGCTCCTACGGTGGAATGCTGTTCATCCTCACCCTCTACCTGCAGACACATCTCGGTCTGGGCGCGCTCGCGACCGGTCTGGCGTTCGCCCTCTCGGGCGTGATCGCGGTCGTCACCGGAATCTACGCGGGAAAGCTCGTCGAACGCTTCGGGCTGTACCGTGTCCTCCTCTACGGAATCGTCGTCGAGACGATCGGCATCGTGGTCATGGTCGGCCTGCCGGAAGACCACGGACTCACCCTCATCCTGATCGGCACCTCCGTGAACGCCGCCGGTCACATCCTCGCGCTGATCACGACGAGCATCGCCGGCACGAACGGCGCCGAGGAAGGGCGACGGGCGACGGCCGGCGCGCTGATCAACGCCTCGCAGCAGCTGGGACTCGCCGTGGGGGTGGGGGTCGTGACCTCGGTGGCCGCCCACTTCGCCGCCGGATCCGCCGGCCCCGAGGCCGTCCTCATGGGCTGGCGCTGGTCCCTCTGGTGCTCGGTCGGGTTCGCCGCCGTGGCGATCGTGACGACCGTCCTTCTCAGGAGGCGTTTCAAGGGAGATGCCGTGCGGGTCACGTAGGCCGCGTAGATCACGTAGGCCGCGTGACCGCGGCTCCCACACGACCGCCGCACGCCACCTCGACGACCCACCCGCCGCCCCGAGTCGCACGGCAGGCCAACCCCACCCCCCGACACCACCACCGGCCACCGGCGGAAAACCATATACACTCAGTACAATGGTTACTTTGACCCCCCAGGCCCGGCCGCCCTGGCAGGACACCCATTTCGTCGGCGGCCATCCGGTCCTGGACCTCACGAACACCGTCTTCGACCGCACGCTCCCGGCCGAGGACGTCGAACTGCTGAACACCCCCTCGGACGTCCTCACCTGGTGCGCGTCCGCCGGCCTGTTCGACGAGGTGCCGTCCTTGGCGGAGGACTCCGTGAGCGGTCTCGTACGTGAGGTCCGGGCCGTTCGCGAGCAGGCGTGGGCCGTGTTCAGCGCGATCGCCGACGGCGAGACCGTGCCGACCGAACCCTTCGGCGCACTCCTGCAACGAGCGGGTAAGGGAACGCGAGCCGGGCAGGTCCAGCGGATCGACGCCGCGCTCGACGGCTACACCGCCGACTGGACGGCACCCGGAGCCATCCCCACGACATTGTCGTTGCTGACCGTTCACGCGGTTTTCACCCTCCCGCCCGGTCGGATCAGGACGTGCGGGCGATGCGGCTGGTTGTTCCTGGACTCCTCGCGAGGCGGACGTCGCCGCTGGTGCAGCATGAGCGTCTGCGGAAACCGCGAGAAGGCGCGCCGCCACCGCCAGACGTACCGCTGACGCCCCTCACCCACGGGGTGAGACCATGCGGCGGGATCCAGGGCGGCACATGCGCATATGAGGCGCACGCCGCGGAAAACCCCGGGCTCGTGATGATCGAATCGTTGTTTCACCAGCCCCACGTACATCTTGTGCAAATCTCCTCGATACCGTAACAATTGCATCGTTCCAATACGCTGCCGGAAAGGTGCTTTAGTACTGTCCCGATCTATCAGGTAAGGGACCTTTCCTCCCCGCAGCCGCACGAGCATCTTGGGGCGAACACGCCCAGAAGGATCAGTGGAATCCGCCGTGAATTGGTTTGATGCTGCCTACGAATGGATCGTGCGATCCAGTGCCAACGGAACCTGGCGGGATCTGATTCCGCTGGGCTTGGCGGGCCTGCTCGTCTGGGGCCTGTGGGTTTATCGGGTGGTGTTGTCCCGGCTGGCCAAGCCGGTCGTGAACGGCTACCGGACCACGGTCTCCGTGGTCGTCCCGTCCTACCGGGAGGATGCCGAGATCCTGGTGCGATGCCTGGACAGCTGGCTGGCCCAGAACCCCCAGGAAGTGATCATCGTCGTGGACGTCGGGGACACCGACTGCCATGCCAAGCTCCGCGAGGTGACAGACCCCCGGCTGCGTGTCCTGGTGTACGAGCACTCGGGCAAGCGCTCCGCGCTCGGGGTCGGCATCCGGGCGGCCCAGGGCGAGATCGTGGTCTTCGCCGACTCCGACACCTGGTGGCAGCCCGGCCTGCTGGACGCCGTACAGATGCCGTTCGAGGACCCGTCGGTCGGCGGGGTCGGCACCCAGCAGAACGTGTACCAGCGGACCAGCAGCGTCTGGCGGCGCATCGCCGACTGGCTGGTCAACCTGCGCTACTACGACTACGTGCCCGCGATGGGCAGCAGGGGCGGGGTGGCCTGCCTGTCCGGCCGCACCGCCGCCTACCGGCGCAAGGCCATCCTCCCGGTGCTCACCCACCTGGAGAACGAGTTCTTCCTCGGCCGCCGGTGCATCGCCGGCGACGACGGCCGGCTCACCTGGCTCGTCCTCGCCTCCGGGTACAAGACCGTGCACCAGTCCTCGGCCCGCGCCATCTCGATGTTCCCCGACTCCTTCCGCGCCTTCGTCAAGCAGCGCGTCCGCTGGAGCCGCAACTCCTACCGCTGCTACCTGACCGCGCTGTGGAAGGGATGGCTGTGGAAGACGCCGCTGGTCACCAAGGTGACCGTGCTGCAGATCCTGCTCACCCCGGTGACCATGGGCGTCACGCTCGCCTACCTGTTCTTCAGCAGGCTTGAGCTCACCCCGCTGGGCATCGGGCTCGCCGTCGGCTGGCTGCTCCTCGGCCGGGGCGTCCGCGGCTGGTCGCACCTGCGCCGTCACCCCGGCGAGATCCTGCTACTGCCGCTGCTCTGCCTGGTGGTCATCATGATCGCGCTGCCGATCAAGCTGTACGCGTTCCTCACGATGAACAAGCAGGGCTGGCTAACCCGTACCTCCGACCAGGTGGGCGGGGCGGGCCAGAGCGCCGCCACCCTGCAGGGAATGAGCTGAGGTGAAACGCTCCATTTCCGTGCTGCTCGGCGCGGCGACGCTGACGGTCGGGCTGGGGGGCGGGCCGGCCGTCGCCCTCTCCTCCCCCACCCCCGGAGGGAACTCCGAGGCGGTCTCGGGGCCCAGCGCGTCTCCGACGGGCAGCGCGCCCTCGGACGACAACCCGTTCCTGGCCGACCCGTCGCCAGAGCCCAAGCCCTCCGCGGAGGACGACTCCCCCCCGAAGGCCACCCGGACCCCCACCGCCAAACCGAGGCCGACGGCCACCACAACCCGGACAACCGACCCGGCCACGGGAGAAGACTCGGAGCCGACGTCCGCTCCCACCTCGCCGACCCGCCCCGCCCCGACCTCCGGCCCGGCCCCGACCTCCGCGACGGACGACCCCGACCTGGAGGAGAGCCCGGCTCTGGTCGAAGACGCGATCATGGCGGACGACGCGATCCTGGAGGCCGGCACCCTCGCCGCGGAGGACGCCGAGGCGCAGGCGATCCTGGTGGACGTCGAGGACCAGCGGATCATCCAGACTCGCGCCGCGCTCACGGCCATGCTGCAGAGCGGTGGCATCGCGGCCGCCCAGCGCAAGCAGCCCCAGGTCTTCGTGTCGGCGCACGGCAGGACGCTGGTGCTGCCCGCGCGCAACACCGAGGCCGCGTACACCCTCAAGGATCTGGCGGCCGTCGAGAAGGGCCGGTACCTACGGCGGCTGAAGGACGGCTCCTACCTGCTCGGCGTCCACGTCTTCGTGGCCGACGGGGCGCGCCTGCAGTTGCGCGGCCCGCTGACGCTGCGGATGGGCAGCCTGCCGGGTTCGTTCAGCTCGATCATCACGTTCGGCGGCGGCATCGAGATCAAGGGCACCGCCAAGAGGCCGGTGCGGATCACCAGCTGGGACGTGCGGACCCAGAAGCCGGACACGACCACGACCGACGGCCGCGCCTACATCCGGGCGGTCGGCGGCGAGTTCGAGATGTCCCACACCCAGGTCTCCCAGCTGGGATTCTGGAGCGGCCGTACCGGGGGCATCGCGCTCACCGGCACCGAGCGACCGGCCAGTGTCTACCGGCACCGGACGAAGGACCAGCGTCACCAGGACAAGCGGGAACGGCTGGCGAACACCAAGCAGGGCGAGCGGGGCGGCAGCAACTTCGGCGACGTGGAGACCATTCCGATCGGCCCCGGCACCGCCTCACACGTGCTCGCCGACGAGCTGGTCTCCGGATCGATCAAGAACAGCGTCATCACCGGCGACGCCTACGGCGTCTTCGTCTCCGGCTCGAACCAGACACAGATCATCGACAACAGGATCGTCGACAGCCTGGTGCACGGCGTGTTCATGCACCGGTTCGCCAAGAACGCGACGATCGAGAGGACCGAGGTGATCGGTAGCGGCGGCGACGGTTTCGTGCTGTCAAGGGCGACCGAGAAGGTGAAGGTCGTCGACTGCCTGGCCGAGCGGAACGGGCGCAACGGCTTCACGCTCAACGGACGGGCGCTCGCGAGCGGTCCGTCCGCGAGCGGCGAGTCGCTCGCCGTCTACGGTGACAGTTCGGTCAGCGGCAGCACCGCCCGCGACAACGGAAGGTACGGCGTCGAGGTGCTCGGCGGCAGCCGGCTGGCCGTGCAGACCAGCGAGATCATCGGCGGTGACATGGGAATCGTGGTGCGCGAGGGCGCCAGCGGTGTGCAGATCTCCGGCAACAGGCTGACCGGCCAGCGCCGACAGGCGATCGCGCTGCGCGACAGGGCGACCGGCGCGCATGTGGCCGGCAACACGATCGCCGGGACCGTCACCGGGATCTATCTCCGCGACTCCGCCGGCATGATCATCGGAAACAAGATCACAACCCTGTCGCACCCCAAGGCCCACGGGATCACCGTGGTCGGCGACGCGGCAGGTTCCGAGATCACCCGCAACACCGTCATCGGTTCGGGGACGAGCGCGATCAGCGTCGCACGGGCCGCCGACACGGTGAACAAGCACAACAACGACGAGGACCAGTGGAACGACACGTCGTCGTTCTGGGTCAAGGCCAAACGCTTCGTCAAGCCCATGAACGTGATCTGGGCCGCGGTCATCCTCCTGGTGATCGTGTCGGCGATCCGATCCCGCGCTGTCGTGGAACGCAGGCAACGCCGCAGGGAGATCCGCAACCCCTACGAGCAGCAGCGACTGCTCGCCGAGGGGCGGTTCCAGGTGCTGCGCCACGCCGCCGTGCCCGCGCCGGACCACCCGGTGCCCGCCGACGGGCATCTTGCACGGCGCCGGCGGCCGTCCTCGCCGCACCTCGACCCGGTCCACATGACGGGCCCCTCCATCGGCGGCCCCTCAATCGGCGGTCCCTCCGTCGGCGGCGCTCCCGTGGGAGGCAGGGGATGAGCCCGCCACCCCGGAAGAGGAGCCGTACCCTCCTCATCTTCCTGGCCCTGTGCCTGTCCGCGGCCGGTACCTGGACATACCTCTCCTACATCGATCGCCCCGTGCCACCTCCCGGCGTGAACGAGGTGCCCGCGGTGGAGGCACAGCAGCAGTCTGCCCTGGTCGACCAGGAGGATCTGCGGATCATGCAGACCCGGGCGACGCTGACCTCGGCGATGGCGCGGGGCGGCCCCGCCGCCGCGAGATCCCGCGTGCCGCACATCTCCAGCTCGGCCAACGGCCAGACGCTCGTGCTACCGCAGCGCCGCGAGCCGTACCGGGTCGCGGACCTGGAACGCCTCGGCCAGGAGCACTTCCAGAAGCAGTCGGACGGCTCCTACGTGCTCGGCATCAACCTGTTCGCCGGTCCGGGGGCCAAAGTCGTGCTCCAGAACGCGACCGGCCCCCTGGTGATCCGGATGCGCAGCGACCCGGGTGCCTTCGTGTCGATCGTGAGCTTCGGCGCGAACATCAAAATCAACGGTTCGGCACGAAACCCGGTGCGGATCACCAGCTGGAACGCACACGACAGGACGGCCGACACCAAGGTCTCCGACGGACGCGCCTACCTGCGCGTGATCGGCGGGGAACTCAAGATGAGCCACGCGACGGTGGAGCATCTCGGATTCTGGAGCGGCCCGACCGGCGGGCTCGCGTTGACCGGCAGTGACCGGCCGACCACGAACGCCGATCTGGTGACCGTCCCCGCCTCCCTGCCGGGGGCGTCGCCCACCTCCTCGCCGAACCCCACCTCCCGGCCGAAGCGAGCCTCCTCCCAGCAGCGGGCGCTCCTGCCCAACGGCCTCCTCGTGCCGAGCAGGGGCAGCGGTAACGAGGTCGAGATCACCAACGGAGCCGGCCGGGGCAGGGTCGCCTACCGGCTGCCCGAGGCCAATCTGGTCACCGGCGACATCACCGACACCAAGGTCACCGGCAACGCGTACGGGATCTTCATCACGGCCTCCAACGAGACCCGGATCATCAACGTCTCGGTCACCGGGAGCCTGGTCCACGGGATCCTGCTGCACCGGTTCGCGCGCAACGCCACCATCGAGAACACCACCGTGACCGGCAGCAGGGGTGACGGGTTCGTCCTGTCCAGGGGCACGCAGAACGTCACGATCACCGGTTCGGGAGCCGAGCGCAACAACGGCAACGGCTTCACCATCAGCGGCCTGCCGCTCGCCCGGGGGCCGTCGGCGTCCGGGGAGTCGCTGCGCAGCTTCGGCGGCAGCTCGGTGACGAGCAGCACGGCGCGGGACAACGGCCGCTACGGCGTGGAGATCCAGGGCGGCGTCAAGCTCGTCGTACAGACCACCGAGGTGATCGGCGGGGAGATGGGCATCGTGGTGAGCGAGGACGCCACCGGGGTCCGGGTCTCCGGCAACCGTCTCACCGGCCAGCGCAGCCAGGGAATCGCGCTGCGCGGCGGGGTTCAGGGGGCCCGGATCAGCGGCAACATCGTGCGGGACACCCAGACCGCGATCTACCTCCGTGACTCCGAGGCCACCATCTCCGCCAACACGGTCGAGTCCGCCTCGCTGCACGCGATCTCGCTGCTCGGCAAGGCCGAGGGCACCACGATCACCGGGAACACCCTGGGCGGTGCCGGCCGCAGCGCGCTCGACACCGGCCGGGCGAAGGGAGCCACCACCGTCGCGCAGAACAACACCACCGGCTGGCAGGACACGGCCGGCTTCTGGACGATGGTCAAGCGGATCGCCAAGCCGATGAACCTGATCTGGCTGGGAGTCATCTCCCTGATCGTGCTCTCGGCGCTCCGGGCACTACGCGGCGACGGCCCGCGGGCCGGCCGGCGGTTCGTCCACCCGTACGAGAAGCAGACACTGCTGGAAGAGCGACCGGCCAAGCTCCTGCGGACCGCCGCCACCCAGACTCCAGCCGAGAGAAGTTGAGCGATGCGCCTGGACATTGACAGGAAGACCCTGGTGGGGATGCTCGCCGGGGCGGTCATCACGGTGATCGTCGTAGTGCTGCTGCGCGGGCTGTTCGGCGGTACGGAGGAGCCGGGCACCGCGATCGAGGACATCCGGCCGAAAAGCGCGGACGCGCCGGCCGCACAGCAGGAGGACGACACCGCGCGGGCGGAGGATGACGTGAACGAGGACAGGGACGAGGACGCCGAGGAGTTCGTCGCGTCGCAGGAGCCGCCCGCCATCGCCGTACCCCTCGGGAAAGGGCTGGTCGAGTGCCCCGAGGCCACGGTGACCGTCACGGACGCCACCGAACTCGCCGAGGCCCTTGAGGCGGTCGAGCCGGGCGCGGTGATCAGGCTGGAGCCCGGTGTCTACAGCGGCCGGTTCGTGGCGGCGGTCTCCGGGACGGAGGCCGAACCGATCTTCGTCTGCGGCCCGCCCGAGGCGATCATCGACGGCGGCGGGATCAAGAAGGGCTACGCCTTCCACCTCAACGAGGTCGATCACTGGCGGCTGGTCGGCTTCACCGTCCGCAACAGCCAGAAGGGGGTGATGGCCGACCGCACCGGCAACACGATCATCCAGCAGCTGACCGTCCACCACATCGGGGACGAGGCGATCCACCTGCGCAACTTCAGCAGCGACAACACCGTCCAGTACTGCATGATCTACGCGACCGGCCTGCGCCGGGAGAAGTTCGGCGAGGGCGTCTACCTCGGCACCGCGGAGAGCAACTGGGCGGCCTTCTCCGGCGGGCAGATGGACCGCAGCGATCGCAACACCGTGCGCGGCAACGTCATCCGGGCCACCGCCGAGGCGATCGACATCAAGGAGGGCACCTCGGACGGCCGCATCCTCGACAACGTCTTCGACGGTTCCCGCCTCGGCGGCTCCAAGCACAACGATTCATGGGTCGACGTCAAGGGCAACGGCTATCTCATTCGCGGTAACACCGGTAGCCAGAGCAACGGGGACGGATTCCAGACTCACAAGATCGTAAATGGCTGGGGCACCGGAAACGTGTTCCAGGCCAACACCATCGATCTTGGTGGTTCGGGCGGCTTCGGCATCAACGACACGGTCGGCGGAAACACGATCACCTGCGACAACAAGGTCACCGGCGGAGCCCTTTCCAAGGCCGACGACTGTTCCTGAACAAGAGCCCGAAGACAAGTAGTAGATAGGACGACGGATATGGGCGAAGCCGAGCTCCCCCGATTGACCGTGATCGGAACCGGCTATCTCGGCGCGACGCACGCGGTTTGCATGGCGTCGCTGGGGTACGACGTGGTCGGCCTCGACGTGGACAGCAAGAAGATCGAAAAACTACAGGCCGGAGAAGTACCCTTCTTCGAGCCCGGCCTGCCCGAGTTACTGGGCAAGGCCCTGGAGTCGGGCCGTCTCCGGTTCACCACCTCCTACGCGGAGGCCGCCGAGCACGGCGACGTCCACTTCGTTTGCGTCGGCACCCCCCAGCAGCCCGGCTCGGACGCCTGCGACCTGACCTACGTCGACGCCGCCGTACGCGACCTGGCCGCCCACCTGACCCGGCGCTGCCTGGTGGTCGGCAAGTCGACCGTCCCGGTGAACACCGCCACCCGCCTGGCCGGCATGCTGCGCGAGCTGGCCCCCGCGGGAGAGGAGGTGGAGCTGGCCTGGAACCCCGAGTTCCTGCGGGAGGGCTTCGCCGTCGACGACACCCTCAAGCCCGATCGGCTCGTGTTCGGCGTCACCTCCGAATGGGCGCGCGAACGCCTCACCGCGGCGTTCCAGCCGATCCTCGACCTCGGTACCCCGGTGGTCGTCACCGACCTGGCCACCGCGGAGCTGGTCAAGGTGGCCGCCAACTCGTTCCTGGCCACCAAGATCTCCTACATCAACGCGATGGCCGAGGTCTGCGAGGCCACCGGGGCCGACGTCCGCGACCTGGCCAAGGCCCTCGCCTATGACGACCGGATCGGCGGCCGGTTCCTCCAGCCCGGCCTCGGCTTCGGCGGCGGCTGCCTGCCCAAGGACATTCGGGCCTTCGCGCACCGGGCCGAGGAGATCGGCGTCGGCCAGGCCGTGTCCTTCCTCCGCGAGGTCGACGCGATCAACCGGCGCCGCCGTTCCCGGACCATCGACCTGGTCAGGGAACTGCTCGACGGCCGGCTCGACGGCAAGAGGATCGCCTGCCTGGGCGCGGCCTTCAAACCCAACTCCGACGACATCAGGGACGCCCCGGCGCTGGACGTGGCCAGGACCATGCACGGCCTGGGCGCCAACGTCCGGGTGTACGACCCGGCCGCGATGGACAACGCGCGCCGCACCTATCCGGAACTCAGGTACGGCACGAGCGCGCTGGACGTGGCCCGTGACGCGGACGTGGTCGTCCTGCTCACCGAGTGGGCCGAGTTCCGCGAGATCGAGCCCTCGGCACTGGCGAGCGTGGTCAAGCACCCCCGGATCGTGGACGGCAGGCACGCGCTCGACGCGGACACCTGGCGGGCGGCGGGCTGGGAATACCGGGCACTGGGCAGCCCCTGACCACTCGCCCACCCGCTCAGCGGTACATCCCCTCCGCGTCCACGCAGGAGGGGATGTGGTTCGTGATTTCCTAACAGAGCACCGTCAACGACCGGATGGTGTTCTGCTCGCGCGCGCGGCCTTCCGGGACGCCGGACGCTTCGACGGCTCGGCGTTCGGCGAGGCGGCTCATCGAACGGGCGTCGTCGGTGGGTTCGCGGCGGGGGGCCGGAGTCGTCCTGCCCGCCGCTGGCTATCCTGTGGCGCGTCGAGCCGGGTACGGCTCCCCCACCACGAGCCCACCGGAAGGCGACGACCGTGACAGCCTCCCAGCGCCGGAGCACGTGGCCGACGCCGGTGGCGGTGACGGCGCACCTGGTCGTCGCTCTCCTGACGGTGATCATCCTGGTGGGCGTCCGACACCTCGGCGCGGACCTGTGGCAGATCTCCGCCTCGGCGGGTGCCGCCGGCCTGCTCCATGCGGGAGTGGTCGTCGCCGATCGACGGCCGTGGGCGGGGTACGCGATCGGCGCGCTGGCGATGCTCGTCCTGGTGACGATGCCCCAGCTGGGCTGGTCACCGAGCATGCTGCCCTCGGCCGTGTGCTTCCCCCTCATGTTGTGGCGGCTGACCGGCCTGGTCCCGGTCAGGTCCTCGGCGGTCGCGTTGGCCGTCGCCGCGCTCGGGATCGTGCTCACCGAGCTGGTGGCGTGGGCCCGGCTGCCCCCTGACACCCCCGGGTGGACCCCCCTCGTCGAGGGTGGCCTGCTGATGCTCGTGGTCGGCGGCGTGTGGCTCGCGGCCCTGCTGGTGCGTCGCAGGTACGAGGCCCGGCAACGGGCCGAGAGCGAACGGCTGGCCGCGGCGGTCGCGGACGAACGGGCCGGCATCCGCCGCGACCTGCACGACGTGATCGCCCACACGGTCACCGTCATGGTCGCGCGGATCGAGGCCGCGGCGGTGACGACGGCGGATCCGGCGACCCGCCACGAACTCGGCGACATCGCCGAGGCCGGCCGGGACGCCCACCAAGGTCTGCGGGCGATGCTGGCCACCTTGGCGCCGCGCGCCGGTTCCCGGCCCGGGGAGGTCCCGATCTCGCTCGACGCCCTCCCCGACCTCGTGGCCTCGGCGGCGAGCCCGCTCCACGCGGTGACGTTCGCGGAGGTGGGCGAGCGACGGCCGCTGAGCCTGAGCGCCGAGGTCGCGGCGGTCCGGACCGTGCAGGAGGGCATCACCAACGCGCTGCGCCACCTCGAACCGCCGGTCGAGGTGACCGTCCGCCTGCGCTGGACCCCGGCCGAGGTGATGGTGGAGGTACGCGACGACGGCGGCAGGGCGCTTCGCGACGGCGGCGGTCAGGGGACGGGATTGATGGGGATCGAGGAACGTGTGCGCACCGCGGGCGGCACCCTGTCGGTCGACGACGGGGACGACGGTTGGGTGCTGCGGGCGCGGCTCCCCACGAAGGAGGGGCATGACCCGGCCGCCACCGAGTCCCTTCACCGAGCACCGTAGTGGTGCCCACGAGAAAGACGGTGCCCCGGTGACCGGGATCCGAGTCATGCTCGTCGACGACCAGGAGCTGCTGCGGGCCTCGCTCCGTACGGTGCTGTCGGCCGACGAACGCATCGAGGTCACCCACGACGTCGCGAACGGCGGCGACGCGATCGAGGTCGTCCGGCGGCACCGTCTCGACGTGGTGCTGATGGACATCCGCATGCCGCGCATGGACGGGGTCGCCGCCACGGCGGAGATCGTCAGGATCGCGCCCGCGACCCGGGTGCTCATGCTGACGACGTTCGACGACGACGAACTCGTCGTGGCCGCCATCCGGGCCGGCGCGAGCGGCTACCTGACCAAGGACGTCCGGCCCGCGGCCCTGGCCCAGGCCGTGTGCGACGTCGCCTCCGGGACGGCGGCGCTGGCCCCGGGAGTGGCCGCGACGATCCTCGATCTCGTACGACGGGTACCGACGCGAAGGACGACGGCCCTGGACGGCCTCACCCCCCGCGAGGTCGAGATCTTCGGCCTGCTCGCCCGCGGCAGGTCCAACAACGAGATCCGCGCGGAACTGGTGCTGAGCGAGAACACGGTGAAGTCGCACGTCCGGGCCGTCCTGCAGAAACTGAACCTGCGCGACCGCGTGCACGTGGTGATCCACGCGTACGAGAACGGGCTTGTGGGGCGCGGCGATCTGCCCGGCTGAGATTCCATCCTGCCGAGTGGTGCCGTCTCACCCCTTGGGGTGATGTCGGCCGGTGACGCCCGGCCTACGTTCGACGTCGTGCATCTCCTCCATCTGTTCTTTCCTCGGGTGACCGCCCTCCTCGTCCTCGGCGGTGTGCTCGTCGCCGTGCTGCTCGGCTGGACGGCACCGGCCCATGCCGTCGGCGAACGGCTGGTCGACGACTACCGCTCCGTCTACGGTGCGCCGGGGGTCGCGGCGGCCGTGATCGACGGGGCGTCGGTCGAGACGATCGTCCGCGGCCGGGACGGGGACGGCAACGCGGTGACGGCGCGGACCCGCTTCCGGATCGCGTCGATGAGCAAGTCGATGACGGCTGCGGCGATCATGCTGCTCGTCGACCGTGACCGCGTCTCCCTGGACGACCCGGTCGTCAAGCTGCTGCCCGACTTCGAGATGGCCGATCCGCGCTTCACCAGGATCACCGTACGCCAGGTCCTCAGCCACACCTCGGGGCTCTCGAACGACACGAACAACGAGTACGTGTTCCCGCCTCCGCGCGGCGCGCGGGAGGTCGTGGCCAGGCTGGCCGACAAGACCCTCGCCGCCGATCCGGGCACCCGCTCGGAGTACCACAACACCAACTACTCGATCGCGGCGAGGATCGTCGAAGTGGTGTCGGGCAGGTCCTTCGACGCCTTTCTCCGCAGCGAGCTGTTCACGCCGCTGGGCATGACCGGCACCGGCTCGACCTCGGGGTGTTCCGATCGTGCCGAGGACCTGCCGTCCGGGTACGAGGTCGTTCTCGGGATCGCCGTCGCGGCACCGGAGATGCCGGGGTTCTGCGTCGGCAACGGCGGGGTGATCTCGACCCTGGACGACATGGTGCGGTGGCTGCGGTTCAACCAGGGAACCTTCGGGGCGGACCTGCTGAGCGCCGGCTCCCTGGCCGAGTTGCACACCGTCCAGCCCAAGGCCGGCGCCTACGCCCTCGGCTGGCAGTCCCGCCCCCTCGCGGCGGACGCCCCGCCGTCGGTGATCGGCCACGGCGGAACGCTGGCGACGTGGACCGGGGACATGGTCTTCTCCCCCAAGACCGGTGTGGCCGCCATCGTCCTCACCAACAGCGGCGGCGATCCCGGTCTGCTCTCGACCAACCTTCTCGCCGAACGGATCGGGGCGCCGACAACGCCGATGAGCAACCCGCTCACCGTCGTGAACGCGGTCCTGCTCGGGCTCACGGCGGGGATGACCGCACTGCTGGTCACCGCGATCGTCCGAGCGCGCCGCTGGGCCTCGCGACGCCGCGCGGCGCGCCGGCCGAGGCTGATCCCGCGGCTCGTGCCCCTCGCCCTGGTGACGGTGCTGGGCCCGGTGCTGCCGACGCTGATCTGGGGGGCGTTCAGCATCCACTACTGGATCGTCACCGCCTGGCTGCTGCCACTGCTGGCGCTCTTCTGTCTCACCTGCTGCGTGCTCGGGGCGGTCGCGCTCGGCCGCCGCCTCTGGTGCTTCCACCGCGCCGGTCAGGTCGCATAACACCCGGCACGACCTGGGGAAACCCGTACACCACCTCTGCGGACAGCGGACGCGACCCGCCCGTCCCCTCAGCGGTACACGTGGACGCGACCCACCCGCCCACTCAGCGATATATCCCCTCCGCGTAGGCGGGGCCGTAGTAACGCTCCAGTTCCTCGATCGGCTCCCCCTGTCGTTCCAGCGCCTGGGCGATACGCGCCCGCGAGGGCACGACCTGCGGGTTCCAGCTCTCCGGGCGCCACAGTTCCGAGCGGAGGAAAGCCTTGGAGCAGTGGTGGAAGATCTGCTCGATCTCGACCACGATCGCGAGCGACGGCCGGTGCCCCTTGACCACCATCCGGTCGAAGAAGGGGGCCTCGCGCACCAGGCGCGCCCGGCCGTTGACCCGCAGGGTGTCGCCGCGGCCGGGGACGAAGTAGATCAGGCCGACGTGCGGGTTTCGCAGGATGTTGTGGAATCCGTCCGCCCTGCGATTGCCCGGCCGTTCCGGGATCGCAATCGTGGAGTCGTCCAGGACCAGTGTGAATCCCGGCGGGTCACCCTTGGGCGAGACGTCGCAGTTACCGTCGGCGTCCGAGGTCGCGACGAGGCAGAACGGCGAGGCGGCCAGCCAGGCACGGTCCAGCTCGTGCAGGGTCCTCCGCTCCTTCGCGAGCGCGGCCGGTTTGGGTGCGCCAAGCACCTCCCGCAACTCGTCCGCCGACTCGATCGATTCCCAGCCCTCGGCCCCCATGATTCCCCTTCGGTGATCCGTTTCTTCGCGGAGGGCGTGTGGTCACCGACCTGGCAGGTAAACGTCGGGATCGTTGCCGTTCACACCGTGGACCATGAACCTACGCCCTCATGGAGCATAGGCCTATGGAAACGCATTGGGAAAGATCAGTCATAGAGCATCGTTAACGGCCGGACATACGAGAAGAGCCTCCTCACCACGTTTCCACCGGCGAGGGAGCTCTTTCTACCTGCGTGGCGGGTGCGGTTTGAATCAACACAGGCCGAGCCGACGACGTTACAGGCCGTTCCCGACGACAGGTGGAGAATGACCTCTGGATGACGTCTGGATTTTAGTGCTCAAGGGTTGACGAGATCCCGTCCGATCACCTCGATCGGGCGGGACCTCCTTGTTCCTCCGGAGCCATGGGCAACGGGCGGCAAACTCCGGCGGTGTCCTCGTGACGGTGGACACGGTCATCAGGTTCACCCGCCACACAGCGGGTGGGGCGCGGCGAGATTCAGCAGCACCTCATGAAGCTAGCTGTCGCACACCTTGGAAATGCGCTTCCCGGTCTTGGCGTCCGTACACGTCTTGCACGTGCGGTTCGGGCTGGTCGTGGTCGGGTCTTTGGTGGTCACGCATTCGACCTCGGTCGACGTCTCGGACTCGTCGTGCTTTCGCTCACAGTACTGCTTCTTGTATCCACTGCCTTTCTTGTCGCGGCAGTAGTAGCACCTCCTCCCTCCCTCGTCGAGCCATTTACATTTCGGGGCCTGCGAGACGGAGTGATTGGTGGACGAGACGACGGTGCCGACGCTTCCGGACTGCGCCTGCGAGGGAATCGAAGGGGCGAGGGCGGCAGCCACGAGAGCGCCGACAACACAGGCTTCCTTGAGCACGTTTCCTCCCAAGGTTCGCGTTCCTCTGACCCTCCCATCATGAACCCCCCTATCTGAGAGGCGTCAAGGCAGGCACTGAACTTATTTCTCAATCGCCACGTGCACATTTTTACGGCTAAACGTACGCGGTCGATATCCTTTCGATCCCGCGGCCGTTCCCGGAAGACTTTTTTACGTTCTCATAATTTTCTTTCCATATGGCCCTTGCGTTTTTTCGGTCTCGATGACGGTTCTCTCCGGCGTCGGCGTGACACTGATCCGGCACCTGCCGCACATCCTCGAACAGGTCCGGCGAGTCGGCGGGAAACCGAGGCCGACGAGACCACGGTGATCGCCACGCCGCGCCACAGCCACGGATGGGCCGCTCGCCCTGCCACGGCACCTTCTCGCGCAGCGGGTCCTTCTGTGATCCGCGCAGGCCGATCACGGGGTTGGTGATGACCTCGAGCCCAGGACCCGTCGTCCAGGTCACGCAGCCAGTACGGGCCCGGTCCGGCCCGAACCCGTCGATCGCCATCGGCTGCCGCCAGCCGAGCCACGCTTCACCATGGGCGGCATGGTGCCGGTTTCGCCACGGGTGGCATGGTGCCGACAGAGCTCAGCCGGTGAGCGCGGCCGGGAGTTCGGCGAGGGACTGGATGACTCGAATGCCGCTACCGATGACCGTGCCGGCGCTGACGTTCGCCCGGTCGAGCCAGTAGGCGTGCAGCCCTGCCTCGTGGGCTCCCACCGCGTCCAACGCGTACTTGTCACCGACGTAGGCCACTTCGTGCGGCTGGAGGCCGAGGGAAGCGCAGCCGGCGACGAAGATGCTCGACGCGGGCTTGGCCGCGCCGTGCTGCTCGGAGCACACAAGCGTGTCGCCGAAGTAGGGCAGAAGGCCAAGGACGTCGAGCTTGTGACGCTGGTGATCGGCGGATGAGTTGGAGACGACGCCGAGGCGGTAGTCGGGTGCGAGTTTCCTGAGGACCGGCTCGGCGTCGGGGAACGCCGCCCAGGCGGCCCTGCGGTGAGCCTGGTATCCGGCGAACCACGCGGAGGCCTCCTGGTCCGACAGACCGGCATGCGTGATCTGCCCGAGGTGGGAGAGGAATTCCCTGGTGCGTTCGAGCTGCTGTTCGGTGAAGGTGAGCTCGCCGTTCAGAAAGCGGGCGTACTGCCTCTCCATGACATCCCGCCAGAGCGCGAGCGCCGTGGTGGAGTCGGGGAACCTCTCAAGCAGTCCTTCGGCCCGCAGGTGGGTGAGCACGCCTACTTCTTCCGAGGTCGAGTAGTCGAACAGGGTGTCGTCCACGTCGAAAAGCACCCCCTGGATCGGCATGAGGTCGCCCCTTCTGGTCCTGGTGTTGCCGAGTTCCGCCACGCCGAGCATTCCACCGCTGTACGCGTCCATCGGCCACCTCGCCGAGGCCGTGCGCCTGCTGATTAATGCACCGTCCCTGATGTTCAACGTCGTTGCTGCCACCACGGCCACTCGGGCGAGGCGCGCGGGTCCGGCGACGTTCGGGCGAAAAACCGCCTGTCGATGGGCAAGACCAGGGCGTACAGATACGGTTCGGCCCAACGCGGCAAGGCGATGAGTGCCTGTTCGAGCCGCTGGCGTGGCGCGTCTCCGCACTCGGGACATATACACCGGGGTCCGATCCGGTCGACGGTGCCGGGAACGACTGCCTGCGTCCAGGCCAGCAGTGCCTCAGCAACCGTTCCGGGCCGCATCCGGGTGTGATCCAGCGCAATCACCGCGGCCATGGGGCGACGTCCGAGACCGGGAACCTGATGAATCGAAGCTCTGTGGGTTCCGCACACCGATTCTCGTGCGCGAACCTCCGAAGGCCGCCTATGAGGCATGGCCCTTTCTGATCGACGTCATGGCGTCGATGATCGCACAGCGGAAAGCCGATCTCCAGATCTGATCCATTGGCCTACCGCCATGAATCGCTTCGGGTCCGATGGAGGCTCTGGCCTCGCTTGATGCTTGACCCCTTGATTGCCTTCTGCCCAGGCTCTTGGTGTTATCGACGCTTCAGGAGACCAGACAGCACGGCCGTCATCCGCGAGCTTAGAGTTGAGCAGGTGCGTGACGACCCCGAACAGGAACTTCCGTTCTTGGACTCGATCACCAGGGCCACTCGTGAGGCCAACTCCCCTCTGTGGTCGGTGAGAGCCGCCGCCGGACGGCGCCTTGCGGCATCGGCGCACATACCCGAGGTGTCCGAGGTCCTTCACCGCCTTCTGCTGGATCCTGATGACACAGGGGTCACCCAGGAGACGGCGGAAGCCCTCATGCAGCGGGGAGACGCATGTGGTCTGCGCGCCGTACTGGCGGCACTCGCCTGCGCGCAGGCTTTCGACACCTCTGATCAACTGGCGGCGGAAATCGACTGTGATCCCCGCTGGATAACGGAGAGCGGCGCAGATCAACTGGTCCGGCAACTGCGGGAGTTGACCTCCGATGAGAACGACGGCGTCCGTACCGAGGCGCAGAGCCGCCTGCTTCGCATGAGGAAGCCACAGGGCGAAGCGGGTCCGAACGTCTCGGGGCCGACGTGATTCTTTCGGCAACCACTGCAGTTGGTGCCTCCCCCCCCCAAGAGATCATGCGATCAAGTCCAAAGCTGAAGGGCTGAGATCATTCCGAACAGTCCCACCTGGACCAACACCCCTCGATGGCCTTCCTGGAACGAGTTGGTACGGCGGTGAACTGCAACCCAAACTGCAACCCAGGCGGTGCTAAGGCGGTCGGCGCGCGCCTTGCAGTGCGTAGTCGCGATGAGCCGTTCGTCACCTCAGAGCTCATCTCATGACGGCACCTGGCTGCTATCTATCGATGCTCGTTCACCGTCACTCAGACCGGCCTCCGCGAGGATGGCCTGCACCATCGCGTTCTTCCCTCGGCCGTAGTCGTCGATGTTGGCAGCCTTCTCGGCAACGCGCTTCTTCACCGCGGCGTACTGGTCACGAAGTCTCGAGTTGGTTCGCAGGATGTCTCTGACCGCGAGGTGATTGCGGAGCGACAGCGACCCATCAACAATGACGTAGGTGTTGGTCCCGGCAAGTCGTGCGGGTTCCTTGAATGCCCATCGCTGGGGAATTCCCCGATCGCCCAACGGCGAGAAGCCTAGGCCGATCAGGACGTCCGTGGCGGCCTCGACATCTTGCTCTGCTACCACAATGTCGCAGTCGATGATCGGCTTGGCGGCCAGCCCAGGGACTGACGTGCTACCGACATGTTCGATGGAAATCACAGGCACGCTGGCGGCTTCTAATGCCTTGGCGTACTCCTTGCGCAGCACCTCAAACCGATCCGGCCATGCGTGGTCGTAGTCAACTACCGTTATCACGGTTGGAGCCTAATGGGCACGACATGTTTCCGTGAGCAGCCTCTAGGAAGTTCGGCGGTCAACCACCTTCATTCGTACAGAGCCTTACTGGACTGCCCGCACCAAACACGGTGATCAGCCACGCTCCCCGGTGAGCCGGGGTGAAGAACGAACCCTGGCTCACCGGGGCCCCTCACCGGAAGAGAGCGTCAACTCGGCCTTGGCGCTGATCGGACGCTTTACAAAAACCGATGTCGCCACCGACTGGTTCGAAGCACGGTACTCCTGCATCAGACCCACCTCCTGACGGCCTGGGAAGTACCTGAAACCCTGGGCCTCCTGGGCCTCCTGGGCCGCTGTGTTGGATGCTGTGGTCAGACTCGGAACCTGGACAAGGGTGCCGTGCAGAGGGTCTGCTCGGCGCCGAACTCCTCGAACGTGCTGATGGGGCAGAAGCCAAGACGGGCGGCGAGTTTCAGAGATCGCTTGTTCGCGGTCTGGGTCACGAGCAAGACCGGCTGGTCGGGGAGTTCGTCAGCCGCAGCGCGCAACGCGACTGTTGCGGCCTCGAATGCGAACCCCGCGCCCCATGCACTGCGCCGCAGTACATAGCCCAGCTCCAGTTCCTCGCCATCCTCGGTGACACGCCCGGGGCTATCGGTCGACCGGTGGGCGAGCATCAACGTCCCGATAAATCGGTTCGTCGTGTTGTCCGCGATGACGTAGTTGCCGGGCCTGGATGTCGCGTTGGCGATTGCTGCATCGAAGCGCCGCTCGACGTCATTCCGAGGCTGAGGACCACCGATGTATGCCTGAACCTCGGAGTCGGTCGAGAGTTCGATGAATCCTTCACGGTCGGCATCGTGCAACACACTGCGCAGCAGGAGTCGCTCCGAAAGGATCTCCGTGGCAGATAGCGTGCGCAAGGGGCTCATAGGGCCGTGAGCATAGAACAGGCCCCTTGCACTCGTCTGCGCCTGTGGCGCTGAAAGGATCTCGCGAACCAGCGGATCGGTGACACGCCGGTCGGCTGAGATGTTCAACGTAAGAGGGTCCCGGAAGTCATTCGGGACCCTTTCGCTTGTGCTGCACACTGTAGGCCGTTACATGATCACCATTCGGCCAGGCGATGTCGCCACCATGTGCCTGACATCGACGAGCGTCCGTCGTCTGCCCTTGGATCAGGCAGAGTCCGGTCGCGGAACTTCGTGTCCAGAGGCTCCACGATTCGCCGGAGCTCAGATCGAGCGAACGAAGGCAGGGCGTGAAGGGCTTCTTCCAGGAGGTCACGGGCTTCTAAGGGGTCGCAACATGGCAACCCGTCCGGACGGAGGTAGAGGTATCGGCCAGAGTGCCGGAGAAACCCTGCGTACTGGTCCAAGGCGTCGGCCAGGGCGTCCAGCCACAGACGCTCGGCTTCCAGCCGTCGTATCGCGGCATGGGTCTTACGAGAGATTCCAGGTATCTGCCTGGCCGGGGTGTGGCCGGATGATCGAGGGCACCCTGAACGCAGAGTGCCGGGCGGCCTACGCGGCACGGTTCCTTCGAGTCAGCATGCGGCACATCCTGTCACGTCTCAGCAGGTCGTCGAAAGGCCCATACCCGTCGCAGAGCCGCCGGAAAGCCCAGCGCGACCGGGGGAAAGCACGGTCAAGATCATTGTACGCATATTGCGTGGAGTGGTGACATGCGACTGCTTCCGGCTGCCTGTCCCGGAAACGCAAAAGAGGCCCCGGAGGGCCTCTGAGCTGCCAGTTTGGCTGGTGGCAGGTGCAGGACTTGAACCTGCGTAGGCTGAGCCGACGGTTTTACAGCCCGTGACCGTTCCTGCTGCCTCAATGCTTCTGACCTGCGGCGCCATCTTGTCAGGCCGCCTCCACCAGCAAGATCATTGCACATATATTGCACGGTCCCCCGGACGCCACCATGAGACGCTGAACCCTGTGGATCAACCCGCTGAGGCAGTCTTCCCAACAGACAAGCTAAGCGCGCTTCGCCTTGGCAGGCCCCTCGTCGCCGAAGTCGAGGCGGGCCGGCCGCAGTATCGGGCATGGGTCGAGATCCGCCCATTGCGAACTGACGCCGATGATGCCGCCCGACGAGAAGGCCGGACACGTAACGACGAGAGGCGCAGCTTCCGGCTGACACACTGCGAATACGTCATCGAGCGCCTCGACGGCTGGGACTACGACATTGGAAGCAACGAGCTAAAGCGCATCGTCGCCACCGACGAGGCTAACCTCCTCGCCCTGCTCCAAGATTGGGGTGTAGCGCCCGAGCGGTTCGCCCACCCCTGGAACACCGACTTTCCGGCCTAGCAGACACTTCCGATGACGCCCGCGGCCGTCGGATTAGAAGTGGAACGCTGCTTCTTGGCCTGGCGGCACGTTGACCTGCTGGTAAATCAGGTGATCTTCATTGGAGAGGAGAGGCCGATCCGCACATGTCCCGGATCTTGAAAAGCGCTTTTCGCGAGATCGACGGCAGGTGGCCTCCGTTCAAGGCCGGCGGAAGTACAGGCCGATGCCGGTCCACCTCATTACGAACCACCATTTGATGCTCTGTAGTCTCTGTCGCCTGCTCAACCAACCCGGTAGACGGGGATGCGGGACGAAGATCCACACATCGGCGACGATGCTGTCCGCATATTCGCGAACCACAGGGTCCAGGTCGTGCAGAAGCGGCCGGAGAGTCTTCAGCGTCACGTCATCGATCTCACCGGTACGGCGGACCATGTGCGACACAGCGGTCAACCCCTGGCAGCGAAGCTGCCTCTCACCGGAGGCGATGGCTCTGCGAGCCCGGGGAGCGATGACCTCGGCATCGTCATGACACAGGGACAACCCGATCACGGCCACCCCGACCAGAGGATCGCCTCGATCAAAGGCAGCGTCGACCTGGTCGGCACACTCCGCCGGGTCATGCTGAATGCTTCCCCAATCCACCCGGTCTCCCAATTACGTACTCTTCGCCCGCACCTGTTGTGTGTGAAACCACAGTCTTCTAGGTGCAGAAGACAATGTCACCTACTGAAAACTTGAGTCGAGCCACTGCCTCGCGATGAAGGACCATGCCACGTCCACCCGTCCCCGACCAAGCTCGCTTGGGTAAACGGACTTACAGACCTACCAATGAACCTCTGACCTGCAGGTCTGCTGCTGCAGGCTGTGGGCTGGAAAACGCGTGAGGAGTGATCAGTCGCAGATAGTCGCTGGCATTTGAGCGCAATCGAATACGATACAAGAGGTCTCCGCTGGCAGCCTAGCGGTTTTCAAGAGAGCTACGTTCCCAGCGGCAACATGCCCTCCCACCTGGACGAAAAAACCTCATGCGCCCTTAACCATAGAAGATCATCGCACGCATATCTCACAGCTCGCGAGTGACCGCCTTCAACATCAATAATCATTTATCTTATATCGGCAAAACCGATAGACCTTCAGTTAGCCCAATGTCGAGAATGAACATGTTTCGCGATCGCAACTCTCGGCGATGAGCTATTCCACTCGTTCGGATAGATCAGTACGGGAAGAGCGGAATATTCCGATTTAAAACTAGAGATTTTTATCCCATTTTAATCTAAAGGCGGAGATGATATTGAAATACACTAATGACGACAAGCTATTCTGGTTCGCTAAATGGAGTAACTATGCGGTCTCCAAACACCCACATCAAGTCGCCATCCGCAAGTTTTTCTACATCGGGGGAAAGTTCAAATTCGAGAGGAGGTGATACGGCGCTGATTCTACCAATAGGGTCAGCGCTCAAATTATATGCAGATAAGATATCTTCAGGCAAGGAAGCGATCCTCGCGTCGCTAGAATCATTTGGCACGTGGACACCGTATCCAGCCGCGATTACTTCACTATTTTTAATGATATTTTCGGATGCGGATCTCATGTCTCGCATCAAAATATTCAAATATTCCGACAAGAAGCTTTCATGTACCACGTCGAAATAATGAAGGTTGCTGTCCTCGGCTAAAAATGGTCCACTACCAGTTTTGTCTGGCCAAGGATCTGTTCGGCAGCAGCGAACCCAAGGAATACCCATCAATACGTGCTTACCATTGTGCAGATAAGCACCAATCATGGGCGCCCTTATAACTGCCAAGGGCACGATGAATCGCAAAGTGAATGCATCCTGATCTGCGGCAGGTGAAGATGCGCCTCGAAAATGCTCGCTCGCCTTTATTAAGGGTAGCGTTAGGCCGCGGTACGCCTCTTCTCCAGAGAGCTCAAGATTTCCGCCTTTGCGCCAAGAAGATTTGGCGAAAGATACCGCAAATAAGGTAGGGGTATTAAAGAAAGGTAGATGGTGGCATCCAATTAGGTCATGTATACTCATCAACCACGGCGCATCGTTCTCAATGCCCGGCGGAAAACCATAAATTTGTACGTCTGTGTTCTTGAGGCCTGCAATCTCCGGGAATGAAAAAGAGCGGGTTGGATAGTCTCCACGCAAGAAGAATATGTATGGCGTTTCACTTTGCTTGCACTCGATCAGCAGGCTCACGTATGGGGATATTGGACCTTTGTACTGAGTTTCGAACTCAGAGTCCAGGATAGAAGCTTCCGCGAGCACATCGATAGAACGAGTCTGCCCTGAATCGGAGTCTACGTAAGCCCACTCTTCTTGAATGGTAGGCCGCTTATCAAATTCAGAGAGAGCTGTTCGTAGCACATCCGCCACTTCCGCCTGAAATGGATATCCAGACTTACTTATAGCGTTGAAAATATCCCTACCAGTTAATCCGGCCTGCAACGAAGCGTAGGGTGGAGGAGCATCTTCTTTATCAAATTTTTCGTTCACTATTCACCGCTTTAATTAGATTGACATAAAATTCCGTATGAGTGAGGATGAGAATCCAAACCAATCCATCGGAACATGATCGCGCAAAGTGGCACGTCTCGTCATCAACTTGTGCAAGTTCCCTGACCTGATCTCCCATCTGCCTCGACCCACCGCGTAGCGGCAGCGGATCGGGGACGGAAGAGCAAGCCCGTCTTCACGTATTCGCCCGCTCGGACATGGATCCCTTTTCAACCTGACGGCGCTGGTCAGCGCGGGTGCAGGAAGGTCAAGGGTGAGGTGAGATGAGGCCCCGGTAAGACAGTGGTCGACCAAGATCCGATGCACGGCACTCCCGATGGCGCCGCCTCGGCCCGGGCAAGAAGCCCTCCTGGTCCTGGCGCACTTGCGTAACGGCAACACCTACGCCCGCCTGGCCGGCAGATTCGCGATCGGCGCCGCCACCGCCTGGCGCTACGTACGCGAGGCGGCCGACTTGGTCGCTGCCCTGGCCGACGATGTGCACACCGCCGCGCGCAAGGCCTCCCGCCGGGCCCGTGCCGTCCCCGACGGCACGCTCATCTCAATCGACCAGTTGGCCGACGACAGGCCGTCCTACTCCGGAAAACACCACCGGCACGGGATGAACGTCCAGCTCCTCGCTTATCCGGTCGGCCGCCTGGTGTGGGGCTCGCCCACGTTGCCCGGGGCGGTGCACGCTCTGACCACGGTCCGGCAGACCGGCCTGATCAACGCCCTCACCGGTGTCGGTGTCCGCGTCTTCGCCGACCGGGGTTATCAGAGCGCGGGCGGCACGATCCACACGCCGTTCAAGCGCCACCGGCCCGGCTACGCCTGTCGCGCAACCAGAAGGCCGTCAACCGCTCCCACGCCCGCATCCTGGCGATCGAACGCGTCGCCGCACCCTTGAAGGCCTGGAAGGCGCTGGTCCAGCTGCGCTACTGCCCACGCCGTGTCGCCGCGATCGTCCAGGCCATCGTCGTCTTGCAGCTCATCGAAGAGGACCGCTACTCAACATGAAAAATGTTCATCGAAGCGGCTCGTGTTCGCGCTTCTCGCACAGAACAGTTCCCATGTGCTCTGGTCAGCGACTTTCCTCCGTTGCCGACCTTCCAGTAGTAGATTTTAAGGGGCTTTCGCTTACCTAGAGGTCCATATAGGCTACACAACATGAGCGACCACCTAAGCATCCAGGCGATCATCGACCGACTCATCGATGGCACCATCCGCGTTCCAGGATTTCAACGGAAATTTGTGTGGCCGCCGCAGCGATCTGCACTGCTCATGGACTCTATCTATAAGCAATTTCCGGTAGGCTCTATTCTGCTATGGCGCACATCCGAGCGTCTTACGCATGAGAACCGCCTTGGAACATTTATCCTTCCTCCTCCGGACAAAGATTATCCAGTTGATTACGTGCTTGACGGCCAGCAGCGGATAACGGCGATATTTACAGCCTTCCAAAGGGTTCTTGTATCGGATGGCATGGACCCGGATACATGGCTACCCATCTATTACGACTTCGGAGCCGCTGATGACGTTCAGGATTCGCGTTTTGTTGCCCTAGCTGACGACCAAAGATCGGCCGATCGTCACTTTCCGCTAGCAGCATTCCTCGAGCCGGTGGAGTTTTCGCTACTCACAAGAGAGCTAGAAGAGGCGAAGCATCGCGAGATTGCACGCGTACAACAGCGATTCTTATCCCTGCTAATTCCGGTCCAAACCTTCGAGACGGAGGATCGCACAAGCGTCGCTATTGTGTTCGAGCGGGTAAATAGAATGGGCATTCCGCTCGATACCTTCCAGTTGTTAACTGCGTGGACCTGGAGCGAAGAATTTAACCTGCAGCAACGATTCCTAGATTTGGCGGAAGAGTTTACAGACTTTGGATTCGAAGATGTAGGCGATGACAGCGACTTGATGATGAAATGCGCAGCGGCAGTCTTGGTGAAGGAGCCGACGCCCGCATCTTTGGTGAATGTCAATGGAGCAAGTGTTCGGGACGCCTTCCCTAACGTTGAGAATGCGATTAGAAGGGCTATCGACTTCGTGCGTGCGAACTTCCATGTTCGGCACCTCAAATTTCTACCGTACTCAAGTATGCTCATTCCGCTTACTGCATTTTTCTCTATCGACGTAGCAAATCCCATGACGGATGCTCAGCGGAGGGTCCTAGTTCGCTGGTTCTGGCGCTGCGCGTTCTCGCATCGCTACAGCGGAAATCCGCAACGCAACATCAAGCGTGATATCGACGAAGCAGTGAAGCTGAGAAAGGGCGAGTCAAGCACACTCGGGGATATTTATCTGAAGCTTAATCCAGACTTCTTCCTAACAAATGCCTTTTCGGGGAAGAGTGTTGCTAGCAAAGCTCTGATCCTGCTCTTAGCTTCCCTGCGTCCTCGAAGCTTCATCTCGGGAGAACTGGTCCCCATTGAGGACGTGCTGGCTGAGCCGAATAGAAAAGAGTATCATCACTGCTTTCCGCGAGCACATCTCACACGTGGCGGATCACAGCCCAGGTCGATCAATACTCTTGCGAACTTTGCCATTATTTCCAGGGCGGATAACCGTACGATAAGCGACAAAGCACCCTCTCAATATCGACACCTCATGCCAACGGACATCACGGAAATCAGCCGCTCGGCCGTGCTTCCAGAGTCACTTTTTCGCGATGATTACGAAGCTTTCCTTAGGGAGCGCGCGCTAGCCCTTACGTTGGAAGCGTGCACGCTTAGTGAGGTGGAAATAGCACCCACAAGTTTCACGGTTGAAATCACAACCGAAATGTTGGAAGTAGTGCGATCGGAGGTGGCAAATAGTAGACTTAGCGACCAGCCCGATGCGCCGGCCGAATCACCAGCCCCAGGGAATATTGCCTAGGTTGGTAGCCTAGTCCGAACCTCACGGCAGCTGAGGCGCGATAGCTCGCCCCGCCATACTTATCCATCCCGTTTGCTGTTAACTTTACTGCGGAGCGACAGTGGGCTGGCGATGGAGGCGCAAGTCGGGCGTAACGTATTATTCGCCTCTGCTTAGCGCGACGACTATTTGGATTAACCAAGCTTCGCCCCCTGCAAGACGGTGGGCCGGGCTGAGGAACGATGCCCGGACCTTCGATCGCCCCCAGCCCCGTGTGATGGCTGGCCATAGCATGGCGATCGTCGTGCTGCATCTGGGCGGCGGCGCGTCCACTGCTCGGCGGGGACCGCTTGGTGCGGTGAGTGCTTCGTACGGTGGGCGGCCCGCGTTCCCGCCGCTGGCCGGGACCGGCGCCCACGCCGCATGCCCGGCCGGGCGTGCGGGTGGCGGGCCGTGCGGCGGCGGCGAGCGCCGCCGCCCTTGATACCTCACAAGAACAATTCGGCAATCCTCCGGGACGGCCTGATGCCCCGTCTCGGAACGGACTGCTGGCGCTGCGCTGATGCCCGTGTACGTCGGGGATGTTGGGCTGTAACTTCGCTGTGTGGCTACCAACGAGGAGCAGACGCGCTGGATCGTCCACGGCGAGCGGCTGATCTACGACAACGAGTGGATCCGGCTCGGGCTTGTGGATGTCGAGATCCCGGACGGAGAGCGCTTCGAGCATCACGCGGTTCATCTGGGACGAGCAGCCATGACGGTGCTGGTCGATGAGCAGAACCGGGTGCTGATGATGTGGCGGCACCGGTTCCTGTTCGACCGGTGGGGCTGGGAGCTCCCCGGCGGCCTCGTCGAAGTCGGGGAAGACCCTAAGGACACGGCTGCTCGTGAAGTGGAGGAGGAGACCGGGTATCGGCCCAAGGCGATGGAGCACCTGATCACGTTCCAGCCGATGGTGGGCATGGTCGACTCCGAACACCTGGTGTTCCTCGGCCGGGGTGCCGAGTTAGTCGGTGAGCCGGTGGGAGAGGTGGAGGCCGATCGGCTGGAGTGGATTCCGATGGCTCAGATTCCGGACATGATCGCCCGCGGGGATGTGTGGAACTCCGGGGTGCTGGTCGGGCTGCTGTATGCGCGGGAGCGGCTCAACGGAGTCCGCGGGTAGTCACCCGCATGAGTTCTTTGACGCGTCGTCCGTGCCGGCGAGAGCCGGTCATCTTGGCGAGTTGGTCGGCACGGTAGAGGTGTGGTTGTGCGGCGTCCGGCTCTCCCATCGCTAGAAGAGCGTGGGCGAGATCGCATCTGAGTCCGGCTTCGGCGCGGCTGTAGGTGCCGTCCATGCCTGCGAGGGCTGAGCGGAGATCGTCGATGGTGTCGGGGTCACCGAACCGGACGAGGCAGTTGCCGCGCCAGCGGGCGAGATGGTGGGTGTTGAGAGAGACGTACGGCACGTGAGGATCGGTGTCGTCTTCGGGCAGTAGTGCTGCGGCTTGGTCGAGGGCGGTGCGGCAAGTGGTCTCGTCGCCGAGGATAGCGGCGGCCTCTGCTTCGGCAGCGGCGAGCCAGGTCCGCAGATGGCCGGGAACGCGGCGATCGTAGGTGGTGCGAACGTGCTGGAGGAGCTCGGTGGCTTCGGCCGGTCGTCCGAGGTCGATCAGGACGTATGCCTGTTGTCCGCACGCGTAGGCGAGCAGGGCGGGGTCTTCGGCTTCCCGGGCGGCGGAGATGGCGTTTTCGTGGTGGTCCCAAGCGTCTGACAGAGCGCATGTATCGATGGCCTGCCATCCGGCAAGGGCAGCGGTTTCCGACAGTATGTGAGCGAGCTGAGCGCGGATACCTGGCCGGATGGCGTGCCGGTGGGCTCGCTCTATCTGGGTGATCTGGGCGCGCATCTTGTCGGCGATCGCTGCTGCGCCGCGTCGACGGTCCAGGAGGCGCAGATTGTTGGTGTCGACGGCAAGAATCATGATCGTGGTGGGATCGATGACAGCGGCGGCTTCGATCCGGGCCGCCAGCTCGTCGCTCTGTTCCTGATGGTTGTCGTCGTGATCGCCGGTAGGGGAAGCGAGGTCGAGCGGGGCCAGGCCGAAGAGCATGCGAGCGTGGTCGGGCAGGCCAAGGCCGCCAGCGATGCGCTCATAGACCTCCAGGTCCGTGACCTGGCGTTGCCCTCGGATGATCTGGCTGATGCGGCCCTGGGATATCCCGGTCGCCGTGCTGATCCGAACCTGACTGGCACCGCTGTACTTGACGGCGAGATTAAATAGTCCGGATACGTCGCGATTTTTGAGGATCTCTCTACTTGCTTCGTGGTCCCAGATTTCCGCTGGAATCTGGATGGGGTCAAATGCGTTCCTTTGCATTCCGTCCTCCGGCCAGCGACTCCCGAAGTGGTGCATCGCTACACGTCGAAACTCTATATCTCCCGGTGGTATATCCGCGTGGCATAGGAGCGAGAAGTTATCGCGGACATTCTTTCCGACATGACAACACCGGTTAAGTGCACGGAGTGCGACGGGCGCGGCTGGAAGATCGTCACCCGTCGTGGATGCGTGGCGGCCATGGGCCTGCGCCTGGAGTTCTCGGCACACGAGGACTGCATCTACTGCGGCGGTACGGAACAGCTCGTCGAGATGTTCGAGTGGGAGGTGTTCACCACCTCCGGGACCGATGACCTCGGGCCGTGCGGAACCAGTTCGGGACAGGCCCCGTCGATGGACGCGCTCCGGATGGCGCTGCGCCAGATGGCGTCGAACGCGGCGGCCTGGGGACGTATCACCCACCGGGTTCGCGACTTCAGCACCATGCAGGAAGACTGGTCAAAGCAGGTCCTCTTTCACGCCACCGTGGATGCGGCCGGTTCGGTGCGTTTCGAGCGGCAGGAATCATGAGCGAGAATTCTGCCCAGCGGGAAGTGTCGTGCGTGGCGCATCATCTCGTGCCCGCTGTTCCTGGATGTGTGTCTTTGACCTGGAATAGGGCGCGGCGTTTCGGGCGGTCTCGGGTGGTGGCCTGGACCTGTCACGAGCATCGGGTGACGTTTTACGAATTGTGCGATGCGGGCGGTCTGTCATTCATCCGCAAGACGGTTCGGGCCGGAAACCGCAGCACCGTACTTCACAGTGAGGCGCAGACTCCTGCTCAGGCGCGGGTGATATGGATCAGGATTCTGGCGGGGCTGGCCAGGTAGCCGCCTGTCGCTGCCGTGCCTCCTGACAGGTCTGGCCTCAGCCGGTACTGTGCTTGTGCAGACAAGTGGAAGAGCGATCAGGCGGTCAAGATGAGCAGGGATTTCGCCCCTCCGAAGTATGCCCAGGTGATGGGCGCGATTCAGGAGCGCATCGAGGCCGGGCAGTATGCGGCCGGTGACATGCTGCCCTCGGAGACGCAGTTCGTCCGGGAGTTCGGAGTGGGCCGTACGACGGTGGTGCGGGCGCTTCAGACGTTGGCCATGCAGGGCTGGATCGAGCGTGAGCATGGCCGCGGTTCGTTCGTGAAGGGTCGTCCCGAGAGTGCCGCCGATCGCGTTCGGCCGGGCTTGGCGGTGGCTGAGCAGGTCGAGAGCGGTGACATGGTGACCGAGGTGGCCCGTGTTCCGGCTCCCCGCCATATCGCTCGTCTACTGGGGGTCCAGGACAAGACCCCGGTGATCTCTCGTCGGCGTGTGGTGAAGCAGGGTGGCCGGCTGTCTGCGGTGGAGACTTTGTGGTTCCCACTGGAGATCGCGTTGGGTACCGACGTCGACAAGCCCGAACCGCTGACGCGCGGGGTGCGTCATCACCTTCAGGCGGTCAAGCACCTCCGCTTCGATCACGTCACCGAGCGGTTGACCGCGCGCAACCCGACCAAGGAAGAGGCGGAGTCGCTCGGCTCCTCCAAACCTGTCCTCGGGGTGCTGGCCACCGTGCATGACGCCACCGGGAGCGTGCTTCTCGTGATGAGCGTGGCTCTCCCCGGTGACCTGCACGAACTCCAGGACGTCTACCAGGTGAGTTAGCCGGGTGCTGCATCAGGCAACGTTCGCCCTGTTGATGGTCTCTCGGCGGCGCCGTACCGTCTGAGACAGCGTCCGGGAGACCTGTCACAAAGCGCGACGACGCCGCAGCTCCTCAAGCCATTCACGCACCTGCTCGTCGCCGTGCAGAAAGTCCCCATCCGGCCCGTGGGCCAGATCAATCCCGTGCAGCAGCCTCAACGCCCACCACTCCAGGTCGTCCCAAACGAGATAATCATCAACAACCCAGCGGCATGCCCACCGGTCGGCCTTGTCCCGGCTCATCCGCCCATCGAGAACCGCAACGAAGCACTGCTCGATCTCGTTCAGTCCCGGCTGCTCGTCGCCGCTCATGAGCTGACCGTACTTCGAACGGGACACGTGTTGCCCAATGCGGCATCAGGCGTTGCGCCAGGCATCGGTGACACAGGAAGCCTCGAAGTGCCACCAACCGTCTTCCTCGCCACGAATCAGTAGCGCCTTTATCTGGCCGAGTTCGGCGTCGGGCGGCACGTTGAAAGCAACCAGCGGTAGGTCCTTGCTGAAGACCTCTCCGTCCAGACCGAACGGCGCCAACCGCTCGTGCACGGCCTGGGCACTTGGTCCGAGTGGACCGCTGGGAACGGCCAGGACCCGCACGGTACAGCCTCCCGACGCCTCCGCACGTTCCTTGGCCCAGTGAAGCCCTTCGGCATCGGTAGCGAACCGCACGACATCTCCCATGGCCACCCCCTCCTGCAGAAAGGGGACGCTCTCCAGACGGGCGGTGTCCTCGCCAAGCCGCGTGGCCCAGAGCCCCTCGGTGCTGTAGGGAAGCCACCCCTCTCGCGGCACGAACCGGAACCAGACCTTGATCCGGTTGTCCTCGGTGGTGTCGTGCTCCGGTGAAGTCGTGGAGGCCATGACCGACATGATCGCGCATTCTTCTTGGGCATCGAGCCCTGCCAAGACGCCCGAGGAGACGAACCAGAACACCGGCCAACCTCTCCTCCCTCAATCCACTCATTCACTTGTGCGGACAAGTTGCCGTAGGCTAGTCTCAACTCGATCGGACAAGTGGACGACCGATTGTAGGTCGGCCCGTACAGAGTGGAAGGAGCATCTGACATGGCTATCCAAGGCCCCATCCCCGTCAGCTTCACGCAGGTCTTCCCGCACGGCTGCTACGTCGTCGGCGAGGTCGAGCAGGTCAAGGACTTCGACGCCTCCAGCAAGGGGCGCACGGTCTACGCCAAGGACAAGAACACCGGCGAACTCATCTGGCAGGTCGCCGTGATGGACGCCGATCCCACCGTGAAGGCCGGCCAGAAGACGGTCTCGGTCAAGATCCTGTCCCCGACTCAGCCCGTCGTCCCGGCCGCGCTGCCGGGCCTGCCGTTCGTGCCGGTGGAGTTCGACGGCATGACCGCAACCGCGTACGTCGGCCAGAACACCGGCCGTCTGGCCTGGTCGATCCGGGCAACGTCGATGCGCGCTCCCCGCTCCGCGACGACTCCCGCTCGGCAGGCCGCTGCGGCTCCGGTCAAGGAGACGACCGGTAAGGACGTGGCCGCGTGAGCGAGCACAAGCCCTACACCTACGTCACCGCGTCGATCCACGAGGGCCTCACCCGCTTCGATGTCTCCTTCTGCACCTCGGACATGTCGGCCAAGGCGTTCGGGGGCGACGGTGAGCGGCCGTTCCTGACCCTGTCCAGCGCTGAGGCGCAGATGACCGTCACCACCACGGGCGGCGGGCCGGTCACCGAGCGGGACGTGACCCTCGCGCGGGAGATCTTCGCCGCTTCCGCGCGCTACCTGGCCGACTGCGAGCGCCTGCACACCGAACAGCCCATCAACCCCGACCAGGTCGAGCAGGACAAGACGGCCTGACACGTAAGCGGGGCCGCCAGAAGCGCCAACTTCCGGCGGCCCCTCGGTTCTCCCTCTCACGCGAATTCAAGGAAGAGGTTCCAGCCTAATGTTCAAGAAACTGCCTGGAGACGAGGCACAGCACCTCGTCTCCACCACCCCCGATACCGCCGTCGTCTTCCGTCCGGCCGTCGTCCGTACCCCGGCGATCGTCACCATTGTGATCTTCGCGTGGCGGCTGCTGGCCGGTCTCCTGCGGTTGCTGTGGCGTCACCCGATCGCCTCGGCCGTCGCCCTCACCCCCTGTGTGCTCACCTACTTCTACGGCTGGCGCTGGGGCCTCGGCCTCGTCGTCCTGGTCCCGCTTGGCCTCACCGCGTGGTGCCTGCTCGCTCGTCCGTCGTTCCTGCGTCTGGTGGGCTGGCGGCTGCTGGCCTGGTGGCGACTGGTGTGGGTCTACCGGCGTCACTGGCAACCGGTAATGATCATCTCTGGACTCGGCCGTCACTTACGCGGCCGGGACTACCTTCCCCGCATCGTCCGCGTCACCTGCACCTCGTGGGCCGACCTGGTCACGGTGCGGATGCTCACCGGGCAGGCGGTCAAGGACTGGGCCGACCGCACCGACCATCTCGCCCACGGGTTCGGTGCCCAATCGTGCCGGGTCTCCGTCGCACGCTCGGGCCGGCTGCTGCTCGTCTTCCCCCGGCGCGATCCCCTCGCCACTCCGCTCGCGGCCGTGCCGGTTCCGGCTGAGGCGTCGGTGGGTCCGGTGGAGGTCGGCACCTGCGAGGACGGTAAGCCCTGGTTGCTGAAGGTCCATGGCACTCATGTCCTGGTCGCCGGAGCCACCGGGGCGGGCAAGGGCTCGGTCATCTGGTCGACGATCCGCGGTCTGCTCCCCGCCACCCGCGCGGGCCTGGCCCAGGTGTGGGCACTGGATCCCAAACGGATGGAACTGTCCTACGGACGTGACCTGTTCGGCACCCGCTACGCAGCCAGCCCGGCCGACTGCGCCGACCTCCTCGAATCCGCCGTACAGATCATGCAGGAGCGGGCCGACCGCTACGCCGGACTCCAGCGCAACCACACCCCCACCCTCGATGACCCGTTCGTCCTGGTGGTCGTCGACGAAGTGGCGTTCCTGACCGCCTACCAGTCCGACAAGGGTCTGAAGCTGCGGATCTCGGCTGCCCTGGCGACGCTCACCACGCAGGGCCGCGCGGTCGGGTTCGGCGTCATGGCCGCACTCCAGGACCCGCGCAAAGAGGTCATGAACATCCGCAACCTGTTCCCCGACAAGATCGCCCTACGGCTGGACGAGTCCGAGCAGGTCGACATGGTCCTCGGCGACGGCGCACGGGATCGCGGCGCGCTGGCCGATCACATCTCTCCGATCCCCGAGCAGGGCGCCGGTATCGGCTACGTCCGTCTGGAGACCTCGCCCGACCCGATCCGGGTCCGCGCCGCGTACGTCTCCGACTCCGACATCCGCGCGATGGCGCTGGAGGTGGCGGCGTGAGGGTCTGCTTCTACGGCACCGACGAGGAGATCACCCGCCTGTGCGAGCGGCCCATCCTGGCCGTCCTGGGAACCGGTCACGCTCAGCCCGTCCTGGCCTTCGAACTGTTCAACATCCGCGTCAGCACCGACCCCTACCAGAGCACGTTCCGGCTGTCGGCCGACCTGTCCGAAGTGGAGAGGAGCGAGCGTGACTGAGCTGGCCTACATCCTCGACGGCCTGCGCTGCTCAGCCTGCCACGCCGTCAACACCCTGTGGCTGGACCTGATCCGCGGCCTGGTCGAGTGCCGCGAGTGCGGACAGGGCGCCTTCCTCGACCCCGACCACGATGGGGAGGACGTGTGAGCAACCCCAACGAGCACGGCCTGTCGCGGGCCGAACGTCAGAGAATGCCGCGCGCGCTGGATGTCGCCATGGAGATCGCCAAGCACAACGGCGTGTGCATCCGGCCCGTGGTCCTGCGTCGACTGGACACCCACACCGGGCTCACCGAGGACGTCAACGTGCCCTGCGGGGCCACCATGGACGCCAAGTGTCCCTCCTGCGCTCGACGCAACCGCTACCTGCGGATGGCCCAGTGCCGGGAAGGCTGGCACCTGGAGGCCGAACCTTCGACCACTCCGGATGAGCCGAATGAGGAACAGCGCTGGCTGGTGGAGTTCCGCGCCGACATCCAAGCCCAGCGCGATGCCGCGGAGAAGGCCGACGACGACACCGGCGACCTGGACGCGATCCTCACCGGGCTCGATGCCGAGATCAACGAGGCCGGGATGCGGGGCAACCTGCTCGGCCGTGCCGCCGGTAAGCGCAACCGCTCGACCCGGCGACGCCAGGACGCCCCCGACCTGCCCAAGCGGGTCCGGCAGAACACCACGCTCGGGCGGACCTTCACCGGATCGGACGGGGCCGTCTACCGGCCGTCGCTGTTCGTCACGCTCACGCTTCCCTCGTACGGCAAGATCCGGGCAGGACAAGGCGTGCCCGTCGATCCGGACGCCTACGACTACACGCGGGCGGCTCGGGACGCGCTGCACTTCTCCAAGCTCGTCGACCGCTTCGTGCAGAACCTTCGCCGGGTCGCGGGCTATGACGTGCAGTACTTCTCCTCCGTCGAACCACAGAAGCGGCTCGCTCCGCACCTGCACATGGCGATCCGCGGCACCATGCCGCGCGCTGAGATCAAGCAGATCGCGGCTGCGACCTATCACCAGGTGTGGTGGCCGTCCGTCGATGAGGTCGAGTTCGACGGCGATCACCTCCCGGTGTGGGCCGAACGCTCCCCACGGGAAGACGGCACCCCCTACCCGGACGGGCAGGACGGCGACTACCTCGACCCGGCCACCGGGGAACTCCTCCCGACCTGGCACGAGGCACTCGACCAGCTCGACAACGACGAGGACGCCGAACCACTGCACGTGGTCCGCTTCGGCCCTCAGGTCGATGTCCAAGGCGTCCTGTCCGGCACCCCGGACGCCGACCAGTGCATCCGCTACCTGAGCAAGTACCTGACCAAGAGCCTCAGCGACACCCTCGACACCGACAACCCCGCCCAGCGAGCGCATGCCGCCCGCATGGTCGAAGCACTGCGCTACGAACCCTGCTCCCCGGCCTGCCCGAACTGGCTGCGCTACGGCGTACAGCCCAAGAACCCCAAGGCAGGCATGGCACCGGGCCGGTGCCGGGGCAAGGCGCACAAGCCCGAACACCTCGGCTACGCGGGCCGTCGCGTCCTGGTCTCCCGTAAGTGGTCGAACAAGACCCTGTCCGAGCACAAGCGCGACCGCCGCACCTGGGTCATGGAAGCGCTCGGCCTGGCCGACGAGGTCCCCGACCCGCACCGCTACGTCTGGAAGCCCGTCCCGGCCGGCGACGGTGACATCCCCTCCCTGGCCCTGCGACTGCTGCGTATGGTCGCCGAACGCCAGCGCTGGCGAGCAACCCTGCTCGCACTTCAAGAGAAGGCGACCGGACAAGACCTTTCGGCAAGCAGGGAGGCGGCATGAAGAAGAAGGACGACGACAAGCTCATGACCGTCCCCGAAATCCTCGACAAGCTCGGCGGGATCTCCGTCCGGACCCTCTATCGCTGGCGCGAGATCGGCAAGTTCCCCCGTGGCCTGCGACTGCCCAACGACGAGATCCGCCTCTACCGCAGCGAGTTCGAGGCGTGGCTTGAGAGCCTCCGGGAGGCGGCGTGAACACCTCGTACGACGTGAAGTTCTTCGAGATCAGCCGGAACAAGTCGAGCAAGACGCCTTCGTACGTGGTGCGCTGGGCGGTCGCCCGGAAGCGGTCCTCGAAGACCTACCGCACCAAGGCGCTCGCCGAGAGCTTCCTGTCCGACCTGCGGCAGGCGGCCAAGCGAGGTGAGGCGTTCGACGTCGAGAGCGGTCTCCCCCTGTCGATGATCAAGGCCAAGGAGGCCCGGACCGTCCTTGAGTTCGTCGTGGCCTACATCGAGATGAAGTGGCCCCACGCGGCGGCCAAGAGCCGGGACAGCATGTCAGACGCACTCGCCACGGTCCTCCCCTCGCTGACCAAGGACCGTCCCGGCCGTCCCGATGCCGAGACCATGCGAACGGTTCTCCGTAAACACCTCCTCCTCCCGGAGGGTAGGAGGGCGGAGACTCCCCCGGAGATGGCGCAGGCGATCCGCTGGCTTCAGTCCGCCTCGCTCGACCTGGCTGCCCTGAACGACGCCAAGACGGTACGGCTGGCACTCGACGCGCTCGCCCTCCGTCTCGACGGCAAGGCCGCGGCGCCGAACACCATCGCTCGCAAGCGAGCCGTCTTCCATGCCGTGCTGGAGTACGCGGTGGAGCTGGGAGAGCTGGACGCCAACCCGCTGCACAAGGTCAAGTGGAAGCCCCCGAAGGTCACCGAGACCGTTGATCCTCGCGTGGCGGTCAATCCCCGGCAGGCTCAAGAGCTGCTCACGATGGTGACCTATGTGGGCGGGCGCGGGCGTGGCCGGCGGCTCATGGCGCTGTTCGCCTGCATGTACTACGCGGCGCTGCGTCCGGCTGAGGCGGTCGGCCTGCGCCTCCAGGACTGCCACCTTCCGCTCAAGGGCTGGGGGCGGCTGACGGTCGACATCTCCCGGCCAGAGGTCAACACGCACTGGACGGACAGCGGGGACGCCCACGAGGAACGGGGACTCAAGCACCGGGGCCGTGCCGACGTGCGTCCGGTGCCGATCCCGCCGGAGCTGGTCGCGATCCTTCGTCGGCACATCGAGGAGTACGGAACCGGCGCGGACGGGCGGATCTTCCGTAGCGAGCGGGGCGGCGTGATCGCGTCGACGGCCTATACCGAGGTGTGGCAGGAGGCTCGGAAGCTGGCCTTCACTCCGGCCCAGGTGACCTCTCCCCTGGCTCGCAGACCGTACGACCTGAGGCACGCGGCGGTCTCGCTGTGGCTCAACGCGGGTGTCTCGGCTCCCGACGTGGCGGAGCGAGCCGGGCACAGCGTGGACGTCCTGCTGCGGGTCTACGCCAAGTGCCTCGACGGCCAGAAGGACCTTGCCAACAAGCGGATCGGTGACGCGCTCACCGCATGACATGCCTGCCGTACGACCAGGACCTCGGAGACTCTCCGGGGTCCTTCTGCGTTTCAGGAACCCGGTCCTCAGCGCTGTGCCGCCCTGGCGGCCCGAACGGCGGCGGGAACCTCCTGGAGATAGAGCCGGAATCCTTCCGCCTCCGGCTCGAAGCCCAGCGAGGTGTAGAGGCGATGGGCGCCATCGACGGCATGGCGCTTGTGGGACAGGAGCTGGACCTTGTTGCACCCCGCGGATCGAGCGTCACTGAGAAGTCGCCGCATCATCGCGGTAGCCACGCCCGTACGGCGATGACCGATGGAAACCACGACCGCTTCGACGAACGCGGTAGGGGCACAGCTGTAGGTCAGGTTCGGCATCGTCATCAACATCGCCGTCCCGACCACCTGATCGTCGACCTCGGCGAGGTAGACGGTGAGATCGTCGGATCGCATCATCCGCGTCCAGGTCCGCTGTTCAAGATCCGAAGCTGCGCGGGGAGAGTCATCTCCGGGATCTCGCTCGGCGGCGTAGACCTGCAGGACTGCCAACAGGTCCTCTGGAGAGGCAGTCCGAACAGTGCACGGTACGACAGCGTCCATCACCTGATCAGCATGCCCGTCTTGAGCAATCGTGGCCACCAGAGCGACGCCTGTGAAACCGAGAGAGCGGACGTTGGCTGACACGGCGCTGGAAAGCCAGCACGACCTGGGAAAACGCGGCCAAGATCATTGCACGCATATTGGTGGAGTGGTGACATGCGGCTGCTCACGACTGCGTTCGGCTGCATGTCCCGGAAACGCAAAAGAGGCCCCGGAGGGCCTCTGAGCTGCCAGTTTGGCTGGTGGCAGGTGCAGGACTTGAACCTGCGTAGGCTGAGCCGACGGTTTTACAGACCGCTCCCTTTGACCACTCGGGCAACCTGCCATGTCTTCCGCTTGCGGCGGCGACAGGAAGAAGAATAGCGGACTTCCGGGGGTGACGTGACATCGACGGAGGGCACCTCCGGATACCCGCTCCTATCAGGACTTTTGTGCCCATACCGCTGCTCGGATTGGCGCCTTCTGGGGAAGGAGTGACGCGAGAGGCGTCGCGGTGCCGGGATGTGAGGTGGCCCGATGGGGGTGGAGGCCGGGGACGGGCAGGGGGCGCGAAGGACTGAGGAGGGAAGACGCGCAGGGTGAGTGAGGGGCGGGAGGGGTGAGAGGGGAGATGAGACGCGCCGAGGTGGGAAGGACCCGTGAAGGACGGGTGAGGACACGCTGCCGCCTCGGCATCGGCGGGAGATGCTGGCTAGGCTGATCCGTTACGTACGCGTCTACCGAACCGGCTCGCGGACGTCGCCGTGATTCGCGGTCCGTGGTCTGCGGGAGCCGGGGAGTGATTCATAGTTCTGGCAGGTCAGAGGGGATTGTGCTTTGGCGGATTCATCGTTCGACATCGTTAGCAAGATCGACCACCAGGAGGCCGACAACGCGCTGAACCAGACGATCAAGGAGATCGGGCACCGATTCGACTTCAAGGGCACCGGCGCGGCCATCGCCTGGTCGGGCGGCCAGAAGGCCGTTGAGATCAAGGCCAACAGCGAGGAGCGCGCCAACGCGGTGCTCGACGTCTTCAAGGACAAGCTGATCAAGCGGGGGCTCTCTCTCAAGATCCTGGACGCGGACGAGCCCAAGCTGTCCGGCAAGGAGTACCGCCTGGTGGTGACCCTCAAGGAGGGCATCGACCAGGAGCACGCCAAGAAGATCTCGAAGATCATTCGCGATGAGGGGCCCAAGGGCGTCAAGGCCCAGATCCAGGGCGAGGAGCTCCGGGTGAGCTCGAAGAAGAGGGACGATCTGCAGGAGGTCATCGCCCTTCTCAAGGGTAAGGACCTGGAGATCGCCCTTCAGTTCTCGAACTACCGCTAGCGGGTGAGCGGTCGCGACCCCGGCCTCCGGCTCCGGGATCCAGCCCGCCGAAGAAGGCGTATCCGGGCACACGGCCAGGGGCACACGCGCATGCCTTCGCGTGTGCCCCGGTCGCTTCACCTCCCCGGTCCGTGAGCGGAGGTACGGCCTCTCGGCGAGGGAGAGGGCGGGCAAGGCGGGAGACGGGACCAGGAGACGGGGAAGGCGGGAAGAGCCGGGAGCGGAGAGTCCGAGGGGGAAGGGGTGTCCGCGGGCGAGAGGGCTCACCGGTTGGATACAGCTGTTGGAGGCGACGCAGACCGGCGAACGGCAAAGAACTATCGTCCTGTTCATGGGGAAAATTCACGACAGGATCAACGACCGGCTGCGTGAGTTCATCGGAGCGCAGCCGGTCTACTTCGTGGCCACGGCTCCCGAGAAGGGGGGTCATGTCAACATGTCCCCCAAGGGGTACGCCGACACCTTCGCCGTTCTCGACGACACCACCGTCGCCTACCTCGACCTGGACGGCAGCGGGGTGGAGACGATCGCGCACCTCCGCCAGAACGGCCGCATCACGGTCATGTTCTGCGCCTTCTCCGGCCCTCCCAACATCCTCCGCCTGTACGGCACCGGCCGGGTCGTCGTACCGGAGAGCCCCGACTTCGCAACACTGATCAAGAATTTCGGTCCGCATCCGGGTGTGCGATCGATCATCGTCGTCGACTGTGACCGGATCTCCGACTCCTGTGGCTTCTCGGTGCCTTTCATGTCCTTCGAGGAGGACCGGACGCTGCTGGACGAGTGGGCGGGGCGCAGGGACGTCCAGCAGCGGCGCGCCCATCGGGCGCAGAAGAACCGCGAGAGCATCGACGGCATCCCCGGTCTCTCCGCGGAGGAGACCGACCCGGTCACGCATCACTCCTGAGACGGCCGTCCCGGCCGGGACCGGCCCGCGCCGCAGGACTGGTCCGTTCGCCCCGCTGGGAAGGGGTTTCCGCTCCTGCCTCGGCCGGAAGACGCCCCTTCCAGTGGCACCGCCGACCGGAAGCGGACGCCCCTTTCGGCGGCACCACCGAACGGAAGGGGTCTCCGCTTCACGCCTTGGCCGGCTTCCCCCGTACGGCGGCACCACCGGCCGGAAGGGATGTCCGCTCCACGCCTCGGTCTGCTTCCCCCGTACGGCGACACCACCGATCGGAAAGGGTGTCCGCTTCGCGGCGAGGTCGGATGACACTCGCGGCGGCACCGTCGACCGGCCTTCCCCGAGGCGTACAGTGAGCCCGTACGTGACGGACGTCCCCCGCTGTCCGGAAAGACTCGGGAGGGCGTCAGTGGGGTTGTTCCGCCGCTTGAGTGTTTGCGTCGGTGCGGTCGCCGTGGTCATGGGAGCGGGTGGCCCGGCGGGGGCCGCGAGCGCGAGGCCGCCGGTCCGGTACGCGGGGCTCGACGGGTGTGTCTGCGCGCCGTGGAAACTCTGGGTACGCGGCGGCAAGGTGGTCGCCCTCCGCGACGCCCGGGTGTTCTCCGTGCGCGGGCAACGAGCACCGCTAGCCCTGTCGCCGAACGGCAGGTATGTCGCGTACTTCCAGCTGGGGGACGGGGCTCTGGTGGTGCGGGAGATGGCCACCGGCGAGGTGCGCGTGGTGCCGGGGGTGATGTGGTCGAACGGCATGCGCACGGCACGGGTCGAGCTCTCCCCCGGTGGGCGGTACGCGGTGCTGGGTATCGGCGGGGAGTATCAGATCCTGGACACCTACAGCGGGGAGGGTGTCCCGTTGCCGCCCGGACTGCGGCCGTGGAGTTTCAGTCCTGACGCGAGGTTCGTGCTCGTGGTGGATGACATGTTCCAGGCTGGGATCTACTCGCTCTCGCCCTTCGCCGAGCGGGGGCGCGTTCCGGTGGGAGGGGCGCTCGGCCCGGGCGGCGAGGTCGTCGCTCACTTCACGGCGCGTGACGCGGGGATCCGCCTGTGGGACGTGTCCACCGGCGGTATCCCCAGGCGCGACCCCGTCGCCGTGCCCGTCGGCAGGACCCCGACCCGGATGCGCTGGAACGGCGCGGGCAATCTCGACCTGCAGACGGTGATCCCGCGCAGGCTCAGGAAGGGGGGAGGTGCCCGCTACGCCTGGTATCGGGTCGATCAGGAGTCGGGTGGTACGGAGCGAATGGGGGGCTTCGTCGTGCCCGGATCCGTGCACAATCCGATCGTCACCGGGCTGACCCCCTGAGCCGCCCCGAACCGTGGAGGTTTCACGGGGGTGGGCAGGGGCTCAAGCGCGAGCGTGCGGTCAGCGGCGGTAGCCGGCCATGCGCTCCAGGCGGGCGACGCGCTCGGCGGTGGGCGGGTGGGTGGAGAACAGTCTGCCGATCCCGGCGCAGCGGAAGGGGTTGGCGATCATCAGGTGGGAGGCGGAGGCGATCCGGCCGTTTTCCGGGAGGGGTAGCTGACGGGTGCCCATCTCGATCTTCCTCAGTGCCGAGGCGAGGGCGAGCGGATCACCCGTCAACCGGGCGCCGGATTCGTCCGCCTGGTATTCGCGGGAGCGGGAGATGGCCATCTGGATCATTCCGGCCGCGACCGGGCCGAGCACGATCATGAGGAGCGCGCCGATGAACCCGGGCCCCTCGTCGTCGTCACCGCCGCCGAAGAACAGCCCGACGTAGCCGAGGTAGGTGATCATGGTGGCGAGCGCGCCGGCCACCGACGAGATCAGGATGTCGCGGTTGTAGACGTGGGAGAGCTCGTGTCCGATGACCCCGCGCAGCTCGCGCTCGTCGAGCAGCTGGGTGATCCCGTAGGTCACGCAGACCGCTGCGTTGCGTGGGTTGCGCCCGGTCGCGAAGGCGTTGGGCTGCATGGTCGGCGAGACGTAGAGCCGGGGCATGGGCTGGCGGGCCTCGGTGGAGAGCTCGCGCACGATCCGGTAGAGGACCGGTTGCTCGACCTCGCCCACGGGCCGGGCACGCATCGCGGACAGCGCGATGCGGTCGGAGAAGAAATAGGCGACGCCGTTGGTCGCCAGCGCGATCAGGACCGCGATCTGCACGCCGGCGCTGCCTCCGAGCCACGCCCCCGCCGCGATGATCACCGCGGACAATGCTCCGAGAAGGACCGCGGTACGCAGACCGTTGTGATGCACTACACCCCCCTCTCGGATGATGCTGGTTCACCCGTGACAACGTCCCCGGCCAGGTCGAACGTTCCCGGACGGTTCAGCCCACGGCGATGAGGCCCGAGGGGACGAGGTCGAGGACGAGCTGCGGGGCGACCGAGAACGCGATCGCGACGATCGCCGCCACCGCGATCGCCGCGGTCGCGGGTATCCATCCGGCACCGCGGCCATCCGTTCTCACGCCCCCCACCACGACATCTCCGGCCACAGCGCTTCCTGTCATGACACCCCCGGTCGCGGTGCCTCCCGCCACGGCACTTCCGGTCGCGCCGCCTCCCGTCATGGCGCTCCCGGTCGCCGAAACCGGAGTGAGGACCGGAACCGGAGTGAAGATCCGTACGACCCAGGCGACGTAATAGTAGAGGCCCACGACCGTGTTCACCGCCATCACGACGGCGAGCCAGCCACCGCCTCCGCCGAGGAGCTCCCGGAACACCACGATCTTGGCGAAGAGCCCGGCCAACCCGGGGGGCAGGCCCGCCAGGCAGATGAGGAAGAAGGCGAGCGCCAGCCCGGCGGCCGGCCTCTGGAGCGCCAGGCCCCGGTAGTCGTCCAGCTCTCCCCCGCCCGACCGCCTCGACACCAGCGTGACCACGGCGAACGCCCCGAGGTTCATCGCCGCGTAGAAGACCAGATAGGCGACCGAGGCGTTCATCGCCTCGTCGTTCCTGATGCCGAGGGGGGCGAGGATGTAGCCCGACTGGGCGACGGAGGACCAGGCGAGCAGTCGTACGGCGTGGCGTTGGCGCATGGCCAGGAGGTTGCCCACGGTCATGGTCAGCGCGGCGAGGATCGCGATCAGCGGGACCCAGGTGGCCCCCTGGCCGCCCAGGGCGACGACCAGGACGAGGATCAGCCCGGCGAACCCCGTCGCCTTGGAGACGACGGACAGCAGGGCCGCGACGGGGATGGGGGCACCCTGGTAGACGTCGCCCGCCCACGCGTGGAACGGCACCGCCGCGATCTTGAAGGCGAACCCGGCGATGACCAGGACCACGGCCACGGTGACCACGGCGGGCAGGTCGTAGCCGATCCGCAGCGAGGACTCGTAGGCGGTGCCGGCGCCTCCCGAGCCGGGTCCGAGACCGGTGGCGGCGGAGACGCCCTGCCGCAGGACGTGGGCGATGCGGTCGAGGTAGACGGTGCCGGTCGTCCCGTACAGCAGGGAGACCCCGAAGAGCATCACCGCCGTGGAGACCACGGAGACGAGGAAGAGCTTGACCGCCGCCTCGGAGCTTCGGCCGTCGTACCGCCTGAGCGCGGTGAGCGCGAACACCGGCAGCGAGACGAGCTCCAGAGCGACCACCAGCATGATCAGGTCACGGGAGGCGGGCAGGGCGACGGCGCCCGCCAGCGTGCAGAGCAGCAGGAAGTACCACTCTCCGACGGGGATGTCTCCCGAGGAGAGTTCGGTCGCCGACAGCAGCACCACGACGATCCCGGCGAACAGTGCGAGCCCGGCGAAGACCAGCGTGAAGTCGTCGACCACGAACGAGCAGGGTGCCACGGCGGCCGTGGGCGCCGTCGGCCCGGCGACCGGGGGGACGATGGCCCCGATCGCCGCCTGGGGGGAGCCGAGCAGGCCCTCGGGCACGCAGAAGGTCCGCAGCGGGTCTCCGGCGCGTACGGCCTGCGAGATCACCACCGCGAGGGCGCCGATCACCCCGGCCAGCGTGACCGCGCCGAGTGCCGTCCGGACGTACGGCCTGCGGGGCAGGAAGGCGTCCAGGAGCAGCACGAGCCCGGCGGTGAGGGCGAGGATGAGGGGCGGTGCGACCGCGTAGTAGTCGATCGACTGGATCATGGCGCGCCCACCAGGGTCCGGACCACCGGATCGGTGAGCAGGAGGAGCGCCTTGGGCCAGAGGCCGAACAGCAGGATCAGCGCGATCAGCGGCACCCAGGCGGCCAGTTCGTAGCCCGTGACGTCGGGCATGCGTGATCTGGCCGTGCTCGTCGTCCCCGAGGTCACCGCCGAGGCCGTCTCTGAAACCGTCCCCGCAACCGTTTCCGAAGTCGCCGCTGAGATCGCCCCCGGAGAGGAAGCGTCTCTCCCACCGCCTGTCGCCACGGGGATGCCCTCCTTCTCGTCGGCCTCGGGGGTGGGAGCGCCCTCTTCGCGGTCATTCTCTCTGTGATCGTTCTCCTCACCGGTCGGGCCCGTGGAGGGGAGACCGCCCGTGGTGACTCCGGCCAGGACCGGGACGTGGACGGTCTCGGTGCTCCGGCCGTGGGTGACGCGGGAGAGCATGAGCAGGAAGTAGGCGGCGGTCAGCACGGTACCGAGACCTCCGAGGGCCATGAAGACCAGGTAGAGGGGGCGGGACAGGCCCGCGGCCGGTTCGAAGGCACCGAGGAGGGCGAGCATCTCGCCCCAGAAGCCCGCGAGTCCCGGCAACCCGAGCGAGGCGACGCAGGCGAAGGTGAGCAGGGAGGCGAGCCGGGGCAGGCGTGTCATCATGCCGCCGCCCAGAGCCGGCATGTCGGAGGTGCCGTAGCGCTCCTTGATCGCTCCTGCGACGAAGAACAGCAGGGCGGTGATCAGGCCGTGGGCGATGTTGCCGAACAGGGCGCCGTTGACTCCGGCCGGGGTGAGCGTGGCGAAGCCCAGGAGCACGAACCCCATGTGGCCGACCGAGGAGTAGGCGATCATCCTCTTGAGGTCGCGTTGGGCGAGACAGGCCAGCGAGCCGTAGACGATGCCGACCACCGCGAAGGCTCCGAGCCAGGGCGCCACCGCGACGGCACCGTCGGGCAGGATCGGGATCGCGACGCGGGCGATGCCGTACGTGCCCATCTTGAGCAGCACACCCGCCAGGAGCACCGAACCGACGGTCGGTGCCTCGGTGTGCGCGTCGGGCAGCCAGGTGTGCAGCGGCCACATCGGGGCCTTGACCGCGAAACCGATGCCGACGGCGAGGAAGGCGAGGGTCTGCACCGAGGGTGACATGCCCGCCCCCCGTGCCTGCGCGAGGGCGGTCATGTCCAGGGTGCCGGTCTGCGACCAGATGAGCAGCAGGCCGAGCAGGAGGACCACCGAGCCGAGCAGGGTGTAGAGGATGAACTTGATCGCCGCCGCGCGGCGGGCACGCCCGCCCCAGACGGCGATCACGAAGTACATCGGGATGAGGACGACCTCGAAGAAGACGAAGAACAGCAGCAGGTCGAGCGCGAGGAACGTGCCGATCATGCCCACTTCGAGGACGAGCAGCGTGAACACCAGCGCCCGTGGCCGGTTGCCTCCCGGCCGCGGCGCCAGCAGCTGCCCGGGTCCTTCGGCACTGCCCCGGCACAGGTAGACGAAGCACAGGAAGGTCAGCAGCGTGGTCAGCACGACCAGCGGCAGCGAGATCCCGTCCACGCCGAGGTGGAACCTGAGGTCGAGGCCGGGGATCCAGGCCAGGTCGGTCACGAACTGCGGCGGGGCGGCGTTTCCGTAGTCGAACGTGGCGGCGAGCAGCACCGACAGCGCGAACGTGAGCCCGGAGACGACCAGGCCGTGCACCCTGAGCAGCCGCCTCCTGGCCGCGACGTCCGCTCCGGGGAGTGCGAGCAGCGCGGCGGCCCCGGCGAGCGGCACGCCGAGGAGCGCGATCAGCAGCCAGCTCATGGCGTGACCACCTCACAGGGGCCGGGCACCGGGTCCGTCGCCGTGCCGGGCTTTGGGACCGGTGTCGGGGTCGGTCGCGGGGAGGGGGTCACCGGCGCATCACCGCCAGACGGATGAGGAGCAGCACCACGAGAGCGACGATGCCCCAGAACAGCAGAGAGATCATCTGAAAATCACCGCCCACGCCGCGATCAGGAGGATTCCGGCCAGCAGGCCGGTGATGTAGAGCTGGGCGTTGCCGTTCTGCATCAGGCGGACCAGTCTCGCCAGGCCCAGGGTCGCCTGGCCCGAGCCGCGCACGGCACCGTCCACCACACGGCTGTCGGTGCGGGCGACGAGGCTCGCGAAGAGCAGCGTGGGGCGGACGAAAAGCCTGGCGTACAGGGAGTCGACGTAGAAGGCGCGCTCGCACGGGGCTCTGAAGGGGCCGAGCAGGCGGGCCGGGTCGCGCATGGAGTCGGAGCGCCACGCCGCGTAGACCGCCCCCGCACCCAGCAGCGCCACCGCGAGACCGAGGGCGGCGGTGCCCCAGTGGACGTCGCCGACCCGGACGAGGCCGAGGAGCAGCGCCGGGACGGCCAGGACGAGGATGGGCACGCGCATGGTGGCCGGAGCCTCGTGAACGGCAGTGTGGGCGGCGGTGGGGACAACGGCATGGGCGGCGTGAGGCGTGCCCGGCGCGGGCTGGAGCTCGGGGAGGGTATGGGGCTGGGGGGCGCGCTGTCCGAAGAAGGTGCGCAGCCACGCCCGGGTGGCGTAGGCGCCGGTCACCGCGACCGTGGTGAGCGCGCAGCCGTAGAGCAGCAGGGCCGCGCTGCCGGTCAGCGTCCCCGAGGACAGGGAACGCTCGATCGCCACCAGCACCTCGTCCTTGCTGAAGAAACCGCTCGCCGGGGGGAGGCCCACCAGGGCGGCGAAGCCGATCGTCGTCGCGGCGAAGGTGACGGGAAGATCCTTTCTCAGGCCTCCCATCGTGCTCATCAGGTTGGAGCCGACCGCGTGGATCACAGCACCGGCGCAGAGGAAGAGAAGTGCCTTGAAGGCGCCGTGGGTGATCAGGTGGAAGACCGCGGCGCTCCGGGATCCGGCGGCCAGGGCGCCGGCCATGTAGGCGAGCTGGCTGATCGTGGAGTAGGCGAGGACGCGCTTGAGGTCGTCTTGGGCGAGGGCCGCGAGGGCCGCGCCGAGCATTCCGACGGCGGCCAGGACCGCGAGGATGTCCAGGGTGGGTTGGGCGCCGAGGAAGGCCGGGTAGAGGCGGGCGACGACGAAGATACCCGCGGCGACCATGGTGGCCGCGTGGATGAGGGCACTGATCGGTGTCGGTCCGGCCATCGCGTCGGGGAGCCAGACGTGCAGCGGCACCTGGGCGCTCTTTCCCGCGACCCCGGCCAGCAGCAGCATGGTGGCCGCGATGAGCGTGCCCGACGACATCTCGGGGACCTTCGCGATGACGTCGGCGATCCTGAAGCTGCCCGCCGCCGTCCCGAGAACGAAGATGCCGAACAGGAAGCCGACGTCGCCGATCCGGGTGACGAGGAACGCCTTGATCGCCGCTCGCGAGTTGGCCCGGTCTTCCCACCAGTGCCCGACCAGCAGGTAGGAGCACAGCCCCATGATCTCCCAGCCCACGTAGAGGACCAGGAGGTCGGCCGCGTAGACGACGAGCAGCATGGCGCTGGTGAACAGGCTGATGAAGGAGCTGTAGGACGGGTAGCGCCGGTCACCGCGCATGTAGCCGACGGAGTAGACCTGCACGGCCAGCGCGACCACGCCGACGAGCACGGCGATCGACGCGGCGAGGCCGTCGACCAGCAGGCCGACCGAGATCGGCACCGAACCCGTCTCGATGACGGCGAACGTCGCGGTGACACCGTCGATCGCCCCCTGGGCCCCTGCCCCGGCCGGTGCGGGCGACTCGATCCCGCTCCCGCCCCTGCCTGCCGCCCAGGTGGCGTAGGCGAGCCAGATCGCCAGGGCCGCGGAGATCGCGGTGGGCACCACGGCGATCCAGGCGGCCCTGCGGTTGGCGTCGGTGTCGGGGGCGGGGTTGACCTCGGAGGTGGTGGGCTTGGGGGCGGCGCTGTCGCCGGTGTCCGGGGGCGTCACGCTTCGAGGACGCCGGGGGAAGCGGGAGCCGAGAAGCCCGACGGCCGCCGCGAGGAAGGGCAGGAGGATCACGAGCGAGGCGATGGTGATCATGGCGTGTCACCCTGCCCGGGGTCCGGCTCTCCGGCCGGGGCCGAGTCGGTCTTTCCGGCCGGGACAGGCGCGGTCTTTCCGGCCGGGACCGGATCGGTGGAGCCGGACAGGACGGGGTCGGTCGAGTCGGACAGGGCCGGGTCGGGCGAGTCGGACAGGGAGCGGAGGCGATCCAGGTCGACGGTCCGGCGGTTGCGGTAGAGCGCGAGGATGATCGCGAGGCCGAGGCCGACCTCGGCGGCGGCGATCACGATGACGAAGAGGGTGAGGACCTGCCCGCTGTGCAGCCGGTCGCGCAACCACACGTCGAAGGCGACCAGGTTGAGGTTGACGGCGTTGAGCATGAGCTCGACGGACATCAGCACGAGGATCGTGTTGCGGCGGGCGAGCACCCCGTACACGCCGATGGAGAACAGCAGTGCCGAGACGACCGCGGGATAGACGACGTGCACGTCAGTCCCTCCCTCGGATGTCGGTGCGTGACAGGACGATGGCGCCGATCAGGGCCGCGAGCAGCAGGACGGAGAGCGCTTCGAAGGGAAGCACCCAGTTGCGGAAGATGCTGGAACCGAGCTCGGCGGCCGAGCCGCCACCGGGCTCAAGCTGGATGTACGCCATGCGGAAGCCGTCGACGACCACGGTGACCAGCACGGCCGCGGTGGCGATCGCCACGACCGCCGCGGCCGGACGGTTAGGGCTGTCGAGGTCGGCGCTCCTGCCGATCGGGGCGCGGGTGAGCATGATGCCGAACAGGAGAAGGACCACGATCGCGCCGACGTAGATCAGCACCTGGACCCAGGCGACGAACTCGGCGGTGAGAACCAGATAACACCCGGCCAGCGCGCCGAAGCAGACGACCAGCCACAGGGCCGCGTGGACGAGCTGCCTGGTGGTCACGACGAGCAGCGCCGACCCGACGGCCATCGCGCCCAGCAGAAGGAAGACGATCTCCTGCCCGGTCGGCGACAGGTAGGACGGCACCTCGGTCACCTCTCCTCCCCGGGCTCTCCACTCGGATCCGTGGGAGGAGTCTGCCCCGGCGCGGCCGTCGCCGGAGGCGCGTCGTCCCCGCCTGTGGATAACTTTTCGACGGACGACCCGCCTGTGGACGGATCGTTCTTCTTCGGCAGGGCCCCCGGCGGCCGGATCGCCCGGACGCTCGAAGCGGGTCTGGGAGAAGCGGCTCCGGAGGAGGTGGGCCGGGGGCGAACCGGACGGGGGGCGGCCGCGAGTTCCTTCGGCGGATCGGCGTTGGGCTCGTGCGCCGGGGGCGGCGGGACGGTCTGCGCCCAGGCCGCGAGTTTGTCCTTCTCATGGAGAAGGTTACGGATGTCGCCGTCGGCGTACTCGAACTCCGGCGACCAGAACAGCGCGTCGAAGGGGCAGACCTCGATGCAGATCCCGCAGTACATGCACAGGGAGAAGTCGATCGCGAAGCGGTCGAGCATGTTGCGGGCCCGGGGGCGGCCGCCCTCCGGGGCCGGGAGGGTCTCCTTGTGGGAGTCGATGTAGATGCACCAGTCGGGGCACTCGCGGGCACAGAGCATGCACACCGTGCAGTTCTCCTCGACCAGCGCGATCACCCCCCTGCTCCTCGGGGGCAGCTCCGGCCGGACTTCGGGGTACTGCTGGGTCACCGACCTGCTCAGCATGTGGCGAAGGGTGACGGAAAGCCCCTTCGCCAATCCCACTCCTGGTATCCGTGCCACAACTCAACATCATGACGCACAGTGGGGCGCTCGGGAATGCGTGGAACCACGAGACCGTAATGACGGGGGAATCAGCGAGGGAACCGGGTTATCCACAGAAGTTATCCACAGACTGTGTGTTCGAGAACCGCCCTCCAATCGCCGACTCGCCACCGAAGCGTCTGCAGAGATCCGGAAAAAATCGTATTGTTCGCCCCATGTCCCACCAGTACGGGCCGGCCTGGCAGTCGCAACCACCGGCACGATCCAACACGGCGTGGAGCGTCGTGTGGACGCTGGTACCCGCGCTGACCTGCGGCGTCGGGACACCTTTCATCATCGGCCACGCCGCGCGCAAGCTGCGGAGCCCGTTGCTGGCCCTCGCCGCCGTCCTCTACGGCCTCGGCGTCGGCATCTTCATGACCGCCGCGGCCATCTACGGGAGTTCCGACGACATTCCGATCGCGCTGGACACCGTCGCGACGATCGGTCTCTTCGGCAGCTGGCTCGGTGGGCTGGGCCACGCGCTGATCCTCAGGGGGTCGGTCTTTTCGCAGGGGACCTCCCCCGCGTTCCATCCGGGGCCGTCGTCTCCCGGGTACGGCCACGTCCAGCGACCGCCCCGGCCGCCGTCGTACCAGACGGGTCCCACCGAGGTCTCGATGCTGCACCCGCCCGCGCAACGGCCGCAGCCGCGACTTCCCGAGCCGCCGCAGCACCACGGCGGGTACCAACCGCAGCCACAACCCCGTCACGACGACCGGCCGCCCCGGTATGCGCCGCCCCAGCCCGCCCAGGGGCACTTCGTCCACGGCCAGCCCACCCACACCTCCCAGGACCGCTTCGCGCAGGGCGGGCCCGCGCACACCCCCCGGGACCGCTTCGCGCAGGGCCAGTCCACCCACGCCTCCCAGAGCCCACACGTCCCCTTCGCTCAGGGACAGCCCACCCACACCTCCCAGAACCCGCACACCCCCTTCGCCCAGGCCGGGCCCACCTACCCCGCGCAGAGCCGGAACACCCCCACCCCCCAGGGCTGGCTGGGGCCGTACCGGCTCATCGGCCACCTGGGGAAGGGCGGCCAGGGAACGGTTCACCTCGCACTGACCCCGCAGGGACAGAAAGTCGCGATCAAGGTGCTGCACGAGCACTTCACCGGCAACCAGGTGGTGAGGGAGCGGTTCCTGCGGGAGGTGGAGGCGACGCGCAGGGTGGCGACGTTCTCCACGGCGCGGGTGCTCGACGTGAACATCAACGAGGACCAGGCGTACGTCGTCAGCGAGTACGTGGAGGGCGACTCCCTGGAGCAGCTGGTCCGCGACAAGGGTCCGCGCGACGAGGACGGCCTGACCCGGCTCGCCCTCGCCACCGCGGGCGCGCTCGCCGCGATCCACCGGGCCGGCGTGGTGCACCGGGACTTCAAGCCGGCCAACGTGCTGATCGGCGCCGACGGCCCCCGCGTCATCGACTTCGGTATCGCCCGAGCCCTCGACCAGGTCACCTCGACGTCGGGCAACATCATGGGCACCCCCGCCTACATGTCGCCCGAGCAGCTCGCGGGCCGGACGATCGGCCCGGAGACCGACGTGTTCAGCTGGGCCGCGACCATGATCTTCGCCGCCTCGGGAAAGGCCGCCTTCGGGGAGGACACCATCCCCGCCATCCTGAACCGGGTGATCAACCACCATCCGGACCTGACAGCCCTGCCCCAGTCGCTGCGCCCGCTCGCCGCCGCCTGCCTGGACAAGGAGCCGGGCAACCGGCCCACGGCCTCCGACATCATGCTGCGGATCGTGCAGTAGGGGACCGCGACCACCGGGGCCCGCACCGAGCCGGGCGCGGAGAACCGCGCCCGGAGGATCGTGCCGGGAAGGTGGCGCCCGGGAGGACCGTCCCCGGAAGACCGGGCCGGGGCACCGACCGTCTCTCGGAGACCGTGCCGGGACACCGGGAAGACCGCCTCTCGGGGACCGTGCCGGAGAGGTGGCCACCGGAAAGGCCGTCCCCGGGAGACCGTGCCGGGGAAACCCCGCCGAGCTCGGCTCCGGAGAGCCGGTCAGATGACCGCGCAGAGCATTGATCGACATCGGATGCGGCCAGACCGATCCGTTGCGACCCGCGGTTCACCGATGGCCGGACATCGCCTGTTCCTTACCTGATCGGCGTTCTAGGGAACCGCGTCCTTCGCCCGCGCCGTCAGGTCCAGATACTCCTCGCGCGTCAGCCTGCGGATCGTGAGCTCCAGGTCGTTTCCCGTGGCGAAGCGCTCGACCTGCGTCTCGTCCCAGCGTCCCGGCAGGTGGAACAGATCCCCGCCCACCAGCAGGCCGGTCTCCCCTGTCTCCACCGAGTACAGCAGGAGCTCGGACGCCTCAAGCTCGCGGGTCCTGCGCGCGGTCTCCAGCAGCAGGCGGCCGTGAACGGCCACCAGGCGGCAGTGCGGCTGGCCCTCGCGCCTGAGCACGCGTCCCTGGGCGGTCTGGTTGCGGGACCTGCGACGGCCGACCCCGACCACGACGACGGCCCCGACGACCGTCAGCGCGGCCAGCACGAGGGCGGCGACCCCGAGCGGCCCCATCCCCCGGGTGACGTCGGCCCGGGTCTCGGTCAGGTTGAGGAGCACGAGCGTCACGAAGACCGCCCCGTAGGCGAGCACCGCCCACATGAGCACGTACAGCAGTTGCTCGCGCCACCACACCTTCGGCGAGCTCAGCGGCGGTCTGAGGCTTCTCACGCCGGGCACGCGTAGGCGCGGCAGGGGCGCGGGCGCCCGGCGCCAGGTCACCGCGCGCCATCTCGGCGACCGGCGGGCGAGCGCGACCCTGGCCTGCTGCGGGGTGTCGAACGCCCTGAGTTCGAACTCCAGCCCGTTGTCCGCGGCGAACGTCTCCACCGCCCTCCTCGACCGGGAGCCCGGGGCCTCCAGCATGACCAGGCCGGACTCGTCGAGTATCGCCAGGCCGTATCTCGTCCTGCCCCTGCCGGGATATCCGAAGATCAGCAGTGTGCTCGCCCGGCCCTCCCCGGTGAGCGGCAGCCGCACCGGCGAATGTTCCGGCACATCGACGACCAGTTCATCCTTGTCCACGGCGAGCGCGAGGGTCATGCATTCCGTCCTTGGCAGGTGGTGTCACAGAGTGTAACTCCCTGCCCTGTGAGGAGACTTCGAACGTCAGATCATCCGGTAAAACGCCCCGGACGGCACGGAAAAGCTCGGGTGAATGGGACGAAAAGGTTCATCCTATGGCGATAGCGACGATTCCCGTCAGTGCGAGCTGGACGAGCGCCAGCGGCACCAGGACGACCCAGGCGAGCTTCTGCAACTGGTCCTCACGGAGGCGGGGATAGCTCACCCGGAGCCAGATGATCACGAAGACCAGCAGGAAGACCTTGAGGAGCATCCACACCGGCCCCGGCAGGAAGGGGCCGTGCCAGCCGCCGAGGAAGAGCACGCTGGTGAGCGCGGACACCACGATGATCCCGGCGTACTCGGACAGCATGAAGAGGGCGAACCTCATGCCGGTGTACTCGGTCATCGGGCCCATGATGAGCTCGGAGTCGGCGATCGGCATGTCGAACGGCGGGCGGCGCAGCTCGGCGAGCCCGGCGACGAAGAAGACGACGCCGCCGATCGCCTGCCAGGGCAGCCACCACCACTGCCAGGCCTCCACGATGCCCGGCAGGGAGAGCGTGCCCGCCGCCATCGCGACGCTGGAGGCCGCGAGGACCAGCGGCAGCTCGTACGCCATGAGCTGGGCCGCCGAGCGCATCCCGCCCAGGGCGGAGTACTTGTTGCCCGAGGACCATCCCGCCATGATCGAACCGAGCACGCCGACCCCCATGACGGCAAGGACGAAGAACAGCCCGGCGTCCAGGTCGACCCCGACCAGCCCGGGTCCGATCGGGATGACGACCATCGCGAGGAGATAGGGGACCAGTGCCACGCCGGGGGCGAGGGTGAAGACCCGGCGGTCGGCCGCGACCGGGATCACCTGCTCCTTCTGCATGAACTTGACCCCGTCGGCGATCAGCTGGGCCCAGCCGTGGAAGCCCCCGGCGTACATGGGACCGAGGCGCGCCTGCATGTGCGCCATCACCTTGTGCTCCATCTGCCCGGCGACCAGCGGCAGCACCAGGAAGACCGCGACGATCACGACGAGCCGTACCACGACGTCGAGCACCTCGGCGATCACGGGCACCTCCGGTCCCTCGGGGAGACTCCCCGGCCACCACGGATCACGCGGGTCGCGCGGGCGCGAGACGGCCGGGCGGGCCCGTCGCACGACAGCGGATCGGCCGACCCTCCGCGCGGCATGCGCGGTATCCCGGGAGCGCGAGACGGCCGGGCAGGGCCGTCGCATGACAACAGCCTGGCCGATCCGTCGCGCGGCACGCGCGGTGTCTCGCGGGTGCGAGACGGCCTGCGGAGTGTCTCAGTCGTCACGCTCGCGCCCCCAGTCGGCGGGCACCCCCGGCGGGAGCGTCTTGCGACGGCTCGGCGAGCCGTGGCCGGACTCTCCCGGCTCCTTGGCACCCGGCCACGCCTTGGCGACCCGGGCGGCCAGTACGAAGTCCTTGCGCAGCGGGAAGCCCTCGAACCCCTCGGGGAGCAGCAGCGGCACCAGGTTCGGGTGGCCCTCGAAGACGACGCCGAACATCTCGAAGGTCTCGCGCTCGTGCCAGTCGGCTCCGCGGAAGACGCCGACCGCGCTGGGCAGCCGGGGGTCGGCGCGCGGCACCCGGGTGCGCAGCAGCAGGTGGGCGCGCGAGACGGGGGCGAAGAGGTGGGCGACGACCGCGAAGGCGTCCGGCGGCTCGTCCACCGCGGTGAGCCAGTCGAAGAACTCGTAGCCCTCGGCCCTCGCGGACTCCAGCAGGCCGAGCCAGCCGTCGGGATCCACGTCGACGGTGATCTGGCCGAAGGACTCCGACACCCGGGCGCCCTCGCCGTACGCGAAACCGAGCGCGGAGCCGGGGGTGGGTCCGGGCGCGGGTTTGGAACCGGGCCCGGAGCCGGGTGAGGACGCCGGTGCGGAACCGGAGACGGGTGCGGAGCCGATCTCCGGACCGGGCGCGGAGCCGGACACGGAACCGGGCTCGGAGCCGGGGGTGGCGGGGTTCGGGGACTCGGGGCGGTCAGGCATAGCGATCACTCAGGTTCTCCGCGGCGATCTTCTCCTGGAGCATCATGATGCCGTGGAGCAGCGCCTCGGGCCGGGGAGGGCAGCCGGGGACGTAGACGTCGACCGGGATGATCTGGTCGACGCCCTTGGTCACGCAGTAGGAGTCCCAGTACGGGCCGCCGGAGTTGGAACAGGCTCCGAAGGAGATCACGTACTTGGGGTCGGGCATCTGCTCGTAGAGCCGCTTGACCGCGGGGGCCATCTTGTCGGTCACCGTGCCCGAGACGATCATCAGATCCGCCTGCCGGGGACCGTTCGCGAACGGGATGACCCCGAACCTGATGAAGTCGTGCCTGCTCATCGAGGTCGCGATGAACTCGATCGCGCAGCAGGCGAGACCGAAGTTGAACGCCCACAGTGAGTAACGGCGCCCCCAGTTGAGGATGAAGCGCATGGGCTTGGGGGCCAGACGCGAGACTGGCCCCACGGTGGGCATCGGGAGATCCGCCATGGCACGCATTCTCCTTCAGAGTCGGTGCTCGCGCTCGCCCGGTCTCACGGGCCCTCAGGTCCAGGTGAGCACGCGCTTGCGCCAGGCGTAAAGGATGCCGAGCGCGATGAAGCCGAGGAAGACGAACATCTCGGCCAGGGTGGTCGTCCCGAAGCCGGGCTTGGCGAAGATCGTCGCCCAGGGGAACAGGAAGACCGCGTCCACCGCGAAGACCACGTACAGGTAGGTGAACACGTAGTAGCGGATCTGGGACTGCGCCCAGCCGTCGCCGACCGGGTCGACGCCGCACTCGTAGGTGAGCAGTTTCTCCGGGGTGGGGCGGTTGGGCCGGAGTCCTCGGTTGACGAGCAACGCCCCGGCGACGATCAGCAGACCGATCGCGAACAGGGCGAGGACAACCACATATGAGCCGAAATATCCGCTCATGTCCTCTCCTCCTCGGGATCGCCGCACGAATCCTCGGAACCGCCGCGCGACCACTCGGAACCGCTACAGAGCGGTCCAAGACCGATCGTACGAACCCGGTCGGGGACCCACCGCCGCACGGAGGTTCTTCGCTTACCTATAGCAGTATTCGCCCTCCCCGTCACGCGGCGGAACCACCGGCCGCGCGACGGCTAAAGCCTCTGTCCACTTCACATCAAGCAACAGCAAACACCCCATTAGGCCCTATAACGTCGCTTCATGCCTAAAGTGCGATTCATCGGAGGAATCGCTTGGATGGCCGCGATGCTGGCCGGTTGCGGCGTGGCCACCGCCTCTCCCCCTGCGAAGTCCCCCGTCCCCTCAGAGCCGACACTGATCAATTACGTGGACCCCTCCATGGTCCAGGGCCTGAGCACGAGAAGCCTGACCCCGGAAGGGAGCAAGGGCCGGCGCGTGCACGCCACCTACCCCGCCATCTCCCATGCCCCCCTCCTCACCGAGAAGCTCCGCGAGACGGTGGCCGAGAGCCTCGACCGGTTCACCCGGCGCAAGGTCTCCCGGGGTGCCCTGCCCAGGCCCGAGTTCAACGTGGACTGGCAGCTCGCCGCCGCGTCCCCCGAGGTCCTGGGGGTACGGCTGCGCATCGGCCAGTCCATGGGCTCCGGCTGGCGGGAGTCCAGGACCACCGTCTGGTACGACCGGATGAGCAGGCGCGCCCTGGACTCCCCCGACCTGCTCAAGAACGGCACGACACTGGCGACGCTCGCCGGGCTCGTCAGGAAGGAGCTGGCGCTGCGGGGTCCGCTGGTGAATCCCAGCGCGCTCAAGCCGATCCCCGCGATGTTCGACTCGATCGGTTTCAACCCGCGCGGCGATCTCGTCGTGGAGTTCGACGACGAGCAGGTGAGCCTCGGCGTGACCGGCCGGGTCGCGGTCGCCGTACCGTCCGCGACCGCGGCGCCGCTGCTGTCGGCGACCGGGCTGCGGGCGCGGGACGCGGCCGTGGGGACCGCGACCCTCACCTCACAGGAGGACCTGCTCGCGGCACGCGGGGACAGGCCCGCCGCGCACAGTTCCAAGGCGGGCGGGGTGGACTGCGCGCGGGTCAGGTGCGTGGCGCTGACCTACGAGGACGGGCCTGGCCCCGAGACCGGGCGGCTGCTCAACATCCTCGGCGCCCACGGGGCGCGGGCGACCTTCTTCGCCCTCGGTTCCAACGCCTCCGCGCGTCCCGAGCTGCTCAGGCGGATGCGCGACGAGGGCCATCTGGTGGCCAACCACAGCTGGTCCCACCGCGACCTCACCGCGCTTCCCCCCGCGCTGCTCGCCGACCAGCTCACCCGCGCGCAGTACGTGATCACCCAGGCGATCGGCCAGGTCCCCACGCTGATGCGCCCGCCGTACGACACGGCCGACGCGCGGGTGACCTCCACCGCGCGCCGGCTGGGCATGTCGGTGGTGCGCTGGAGCGTGGACGCCGAGGACCGGCGCGACCCCGACCCCCGGGCGATCGCCCGTCGGACCGTCGACCGGATCAAGCCGGGATCGATCGTCCTCATGCACGACGTTCACGACGCGACCGTGGACGCGACCCCCGAGATCCTGCGCGAGATCGCCGCCAAGGGTTATACCTTTGTCACCGTTCCGGAACTGTATGACCAACACGCGATGGAACCGGGCCGGACCTACGACTCCGGGACCGTGTCGGACGTGCTGAAAAATCAATCCATGCCATAACCTGTGGCTATGGGGCCATAGCCGGAGGCGATGAGAGCGTCTCCGCGACGGGACATATAGTTGGGCATCGTGATCCCAACTGTCCTCTTCGGCCGCCTGCACGTTGACCTGTGTCGGCTCGCGGCCGGGCTGTGTCAGGCCGGCCGTCCGTGATCGCGACTTCTCCGTAGACCGTACGACGCAGACCGTACGACGGCCGCGACACCGACGTCCGTGCCCAGGCTTCGACTCAGATTCGACTCAGCGGCACTAAGGATATGGGACAAAGGTCACTTTCCTCCGCCGAGTGGAACGCGAAAAGACTACGCGTGACCCCGAGGATCTAGCATGGAAAAAAGAATGTGCCACGAGCAACGGCGCCCTGTCGCGTCGAGGAGGACTGAGCTGTGACCAAGCAGGTTCAGCAACTCGACCGCGTGATCATCCGGTTCGCGGGCGACTCCGGCGACGGCATGCAGCTGACCGGTGACCGCTTCACAGCCGGGACCGCGGAGTTCGGCAACGACCTGTCGACACTGCCCAACTTCCCCGCCGAGATCCGCGCCCCCGCAGGCACCCTGCCGGGTGTGTCGAGCTTCCAGCTCCACTTCGCCGACCACGACATCCTCACGCCGGGTGACGCCCCCAACGTCCTGGTCGCGATGAACCCCGCCGCGCTGAAGGCCAACCTCTCCGACCTGCCGCGCGGCGCCGACATCATCGCCAACACCGACGAGTTCACCAAGCGCAACCTGCAGAAGGTCGGCTACGCGGTCAGTCCCCTGGAGGACGACTCGCTTTCGGAGTGGCGGGTCCACTCGGTGCCGCTCACCTCGCTCACGGTCAAGGCGCTCGAAGGTTTCGCGCTGTCCAAGAAGGACGCCGAGCGGTCGAAGAACATGTTCGCCCTCGGGCTCCTGAGCTGGCTCTACCACCGGCCCACCGAGGCGACGATCCAGTTCCTGGAGACCAAGTTCGCCAAGAAGCCCGACATCGCCAAGGCGAACATCGCCGCCTTCCAGGCGGGCTGGAACTACGGCGAGACCACCGAGTCCTTCTCGGTCTCGTACGAGGTCAAGCCGGCCAAGCTCGCCCCCGGCGTATACCGCAACATCTCCGGCAACCAGGCGCTCGCCTACGGTCTGATCGCCGGTTCGGTGCAGTCGAGGCTGCCGTTGTTCCTCGGCTCGTACCCGATCACCCCGGCCAGCGACATCCTGCACGAGCTGTCCAAGCACAAGCGGTTCGGCATCCGCACCTTCCAGGCCGAGGACGAGATCGCGGGCGTCGGCGCGGCGCTCGGCGCCGCCTTCGGCGGGGCGCTCGGCGTCACGACGACCTCGGGGCCGGGTGTGGCGCTGAAGGCCGAGACCGTCGGCCTCGCGGTGACCACCGAGCTGCCGCTCATCGTGGTCGACGTGCAGCGCGCGGGTCCCAGCACCGGCATGCCCACCAAGACCGAGCAGACCGACCTGCTGATGGCGATGTACGGCCGCAACGGCGAGTCGCCGCTGCCGATCGTGGCGCCCTCGACCCCCTCCGACTGCTTCGACGCGGCGGTGGAGGCGGTGCGGATCGCGGTGAAGTACCGCACCCCGGTCATGCTGCTCTCCGACGGCTACCTCGCCAACGGCTCCGAGCCGTGGAAGCTGCCCGACGCCGCCGACCTTCCCGACATCTCCACCGAGTTCGCCACGGGGCCGAACGCCGAGGACGGCGTCACCTTCCTGCCGTTCAAGCGCGACGCCGAGACCCTCGCCCGCCCCTGGGCGATCCCCGGCACCGCGGGCCTTGAGCACCGGATCGGCGGCATCGAGAAGGCCGAGAACACCGGCAACATCTCCTACGACCCCGACAACCACGACCGGATGGTCCGGGTCCGCCAGGCCAAGATCGACGGGATCGCGAACGACATCCCGCCGCTCACCGTGGACGACCCCGAAGGCGACGCGCGCGTGCTGGTGCTCGGCTGGGGGTCGACGTACGGGCCGATCGCCGCGGCCGTGCGGCGCATCAGGAGGGGCGGGGGCAAGGTCGCCCAGGCCCACCTGCGGCACCTCAACCCGCTGCCCGCCAACACCGGCGAGGTCCTGCGCGCGTACGACAAGGTCCTCCTTCCGGAGATCAACCTCGGCCAGCTCGCGCTGCTGCTCCGCGCCCGCTTCCTGGTCGACATCATCAGCTACAACCGAGTGCGCGGGCTTCCGTTCAAGGCAGAGGAACTCGCCGGCGTGATCCAGGACGTGATCGACAGTGAGTAGTGCTGAGTTGCCCGAGATCTCCACCCCTTCGAGGGGCGGTGCGCTCTCGCTCGTCCCGAAGTCCGAGGTGAAACTCGGCATGAAGGACTTCAAGACCGACCAGGAGGTCCGCTGGTGCCCCGGATGCGGTGACTACGCCATCCTCGCCGCGGTCCAGTCGTTCGTGCCCGAGCTCGGGCTCAAGCGCGAGAACATGGTGTTCGTCTCGGGCATCGGGTGCTCCTCCCGGTTCCCCTACTACATGGACACCTACGGGTTCCACTCGATCCACGGCCGCGCCCCGGCGATCGCGACCGGTCTGGCCGCCTCGCGTCCCGACCTGTCGGTGTGGGTGATCACCGGTGACGGCGACGCGCTGTCCATCGGCGGCAACCACCTCATCCACGCGCTGCGCCGCAACGTCAACCTGAACATCCTGCTGTTCAACAACAGGATCTACGGTCTGACCAAGGGCCAGTACTCCCCGACCTCCGAGATCGGCAAGATCACGAAGTCGACCCCGATGGGTTCGCTGGACAAGCCGTTCAACCCGATCTCGCTCGCCATCGGCGCCGAGGCCTCCTTCGTCGCCAGGACGATCGACTCCGACCGCAAGCACCTCCAGTCGGTGCTGCGCGAGGCCGCCGAGCACCGGGGCACCTCGCTCGTCGAGATCTACCAGAACTGCAACATCTTCAACGACAACGCCTTCGAGCAGCTGAAGGACCCGGAGCAGCGCGACGACATCACGCTGCGCCTGGAGCACGGGCAGCCCATCGCCTCGGCCTCCAAGGCGGTGCGCAGGGCGGCCGACGGCGGCATCGAGGTCGTCCCGAGGTCGTCGGTGAGCGAGGAGGAGATCCTCGTGCACGACGTCCACCGCGCCGACCCCTCGCTCGCCTTCGCGCTCTCCCGGCTGGACGAGCCCGCCTTCGAGCACGTCCCGATCGGCGTCTTCCGCAACGTCGACCGCCCCTCCTACGACGAGCTCATGGCCGAGCAGCTCCAGGAGGCCGTCGGCGAGCGGGGTCCCGGTGACCTGAACGACCTGCTGCTCGGCGGGGACACCTGGCGCATCAGCTGATCCGAAACGAACACACGGCATCACCCGGTAAGGCCCGCTCTTCGGAGCGGGCCTTACCGCTTACCTGCGGCAAATCCCCCTAAAACAGGAGAAAAACGCATGGATGGCCCGGTGGCGGAAGAATACTGGCGGGCGAGGCCCGTACTGGTGACGGGTGCCGCCGGCTTCATCGGGGCACATCTGGTGCGACGCCTGTGCGCGCTCGGCGCGCGGGTGCACGCGGTCGGCCGCCGTCTGCGGGAGAGCGCGTACGGCGAGACGTGGCACGTCGCGGACGTCGCCGACGCGGGCGAGGTCGAGTGGCTCGTCGAATCGACCCGCCCCGCCGTCGTGTTCCACCTCGCCAGCGAGGTCGCCGGGGCGAGGGATCCGAAGCTCGTGCTGCCGATGCTGCACAGCAACCTCACCGGCGTGGTCAACCTGCTGACGGCGGTCGCCGCCGTCCCCGAGACCAGGGTGGTGCTCGCGGGCTCGCTGGAGGAGCTCCGGCCGGAGGAGGGCGACAAGGCACCGTCCTCGCCGTACGCGGTGTCCAAGTGGGCCGCCGACGGCTACGCGCGGATGTTCCACCACCTGTGGGGCGTCCAGGTCAGCAACCTGCGGATCGGCATGGTCTACGGCCCCGGCCGCCAGGACACCCACAAGCTGGTCCCCTACGTGGCACTCGCGCTGCTGCGCGGGCGAGAGCCCGAGCTCGGCAGCGGGACGCGCCACCTCGACTGGGTGTACGTCGACGACGTGGTCGACGCCTTCCTCGCCGCGGGCGAGACCCCGGAGGCGGCGGGCCGCGCCTTCGACATCGGCACCGGGACGGGCACCTCCATCCGCGACACCGTGGAACTCCTCTCCGAGATCGTCGGCGGCCGGACCCGGCCCCGCTACGGCGTGCTCGCCGACAGGGCGCTGGACAGCGCCAGGATCGCCGACCCGGCCCTCGCCGCCGAGATCCTCGGCTGGCGCCCCGCCGTCGGCCTGGAGGAGGGGCTGCGCAGGACCGTCGACTGGTTCTCCCGCGAAGGCCGCTGAGCGCACCCCTCGTCCAGACCGCCCCGCACCTTCCCGTCGAGCGGCCCCATTTTGACACCGGCCGAATTCAGCGGGTCGCGAGGTCGGGAAACGCCCCGGGAGCGAGGTGAACCCGGCCGACGTTCGTCTTGGGGTGGTAACCGAAAAACGAACGCCGGGCCGTCCCGTCGAGGTTCGTGGTGTAGAACGCGCTGTGTGACGCGGTCGGCTCCTCGTAGGCGGCGACCTCATGAAGATGACGTCCGCCGACGACCCCCCAGAGCCTGCCGGTGAGCTCAGGCGTGGTCCACACCGTCCCGGTGCGCGGGTCCGCCACGAAACGGCGGTTCACGTCGTCGTATTCGTGTCGGTAAAGGAGTTCGTGGTCATTCGCCCAGGTGGCGTAGGTGGCTGCGGCGATCGTGGCGATCGGGTAGGACGCCAGGACCTGTCCGGTGGCGGGGTCGAGGACCACGGTCGACAGTGCGTCGTCGTCGCGTTCGTCGTCCCAGATCATGTAGGTCACGGCGAGCAGCCGCCCGTCCGGTGACCAGCACAGCCCGCACTCCCAACTCGCCGCCCCGACCGCCGACCAGAGGCGGCGGCGCGCTCCGGAGGCGGGGTCGAGCAGGCTCACCACCGCTGTGCCCGGCTCGTCTCCGTCGTCGCCGCTGAGAACCGCGATGGTCGTGCCGTCGGGTGATGACGTCGCATGCCGGTCGTGCTCGTACTCGGGATCGGGGCCGTCGAACCATCGCGGTTCGCCGCCGCCGAGAGCCCGCACCCCCACGCCGCTGCCGGAGCGCGCCACCAGTATCAGATGAGTGCCGTCGTGCGACAGGGAACCGACGACCGTTCCGTCCGCCGACTCCGGCAGGCGGGCGAACTCGTTCCGGTCCGCGTCGAGCACTACGGACCGGTCGCCCTCCGTCTCGATGAGCAGTGCCGCCCTGCGAACAAGCCGCTCGGGCAGCGAATCGAGAGCGAATTCCGCAGGATAACGCGCCAAATCACTCTCCGCTGTGACCAGAAAACTCTTCGCACGCAAACTTCGTGCGCCAATTTGAAATGCATTCCATGTGACATGGATCACACTTCTTATTTTTTTACGACATTTTTAGCTTAACATCGCATCGCGCCTGATCATCTTGCGCACATCTCGCATACGGGGAGCTCATGCGACACAAGGGTTTACAAGTCATTGTCGTTGCGTTATCGCTGGTCGCCGGGCTGCTCGTGCCCGTGGGACCTTTCAAGGAAGCACAGTCCGCAAACGCCGCGGGGGCGGCGTGCACGAACGACACGAATTGGAGTGTACCGAATACCCAGGGTGAAAGACGCTGCGTGAACGGAGTGGTCGCGAACACCAGGGCCCGAATTTCAAAGGGTCCGGGCTGTCTACTCGGCAGACTCAACGGCCCGGTGGAGATGTACTCGAAGAACCAGTGCGGCCAGAACGGCCCGGAAACGAATTCCGGTATCGAGTACATCGGTCAGGCGCGAGCCATCTCCTACCTCAACACCAAGATCACCGGTGGTTCGGGGGAGGGGATCCACCCCGACCTTCAGTGGGAGACGACGTTCGGGCAGTCCAGGCCGGACATCATCTACTACAAGCACACCCTCACCCCCCAGCAGCAGCCTTTCGTCCAGGTCATCGAGGCGAAGGTCGCGACCAACTACAAGCCCAACGACTGGAACACCCAGGTCAAGAAGCAGATCAGGGAGATGACCAGCCGCGGCATGACCAACGTCGGCCTCGGCAACGTCCTCCGCGACTACGTCGACCAGTTCTGGGTGAACTTCGGATGTAGCCGGACCGAGTACGGCTACCGGATCCAGGCGTACACGGTCACCTCCCCACGCGATGGCCTCCTGCTCATCACGCTGGCGAAAGAAGTGAAGAACTGCAAGAAGAGGGTGCCCGGCGAGCCGGTCGACCCCCTGCCCGACCCTCTCCCCATCCCGGTTCCCGACCCGCTTCCCGTCCCGGTCCCGCAGCCCTGGCCGGTGCCCGTCCCGAACCCGATCCCGCTGCCCGACAACGACGTCAGCGTCATCACCATCGTCACCCAGGCCGCGTTCGCACTGGCCATTCTCCAGGCGCACACGATATGGGAGACCTACACCGACTTCATGGAGTGGCTTCGCGGCCTGAGGTTCTCCAAGGTCTGGGGTGAGCCGCACCTGATCACCATGGACCGACTGGCGTACGACATGCAGTCCGTCGGTGAGTTCGTCCTGGCCGAGTCCGACAGCCACGATCTCAGCATCCACGCCCGGTTCACCGAGCGGCGCGACAACGTGTCGGTCATCGACCGGGTGGCCGTGGCGGTCGACGACCACGTCGTCGAGATCGGCGACAACCTTGTCATCGACGGCGAGCCACGCACACTCGCGAGCGGCAACGCGGTGCAGTTCGGCGAGACCACGGGCGTCCTGCGCGACGGGAACAGCTACATGGTCTTCTGGGGCGGCATGGACGGGGGCGTGTTCCAGTGGGACGGCAGTTGCTGTCACGCCGGGCTGGCCTTCGGACACGAGCCTCCCAGCGACCTCGTCGGACTGCTGGGCAACGCCGACGGCGACCCCAAAAACGACCTGAAACTCCGCGACGGCACCCAGCTACCGGCGAACGCCTCCGCGACGGTCATCCACGGTCAGTACGCCGACTCCTGGCGGATCACCAACGAGGAGTCGCTGTTCACCTACGCGCAGGGAAAGAGCACCGCGACCTACACCGACCTGACCTTCCCCTCCGAGATCGTCACCATCCATGATCTGACACCGGAACAGATCTCCGCAGCGAGCGCCTACTGCCAGGGGAAGGACGTTCCTCCCGGTCCGGTGTTCGACGCCTGCGTCCTCGACATCGCGCTGACCTCGGACGCCAGCTTCGCCGACATGGCCGCCGAACAGGTGACCACCGTCGTTGACCCGCTCACCGCGACCCTCGACGCCCAGGGTGGCCTGTCCGTCGACTTCCAGTCGGGCACCATGGCCAAGAACCTCCAGCCGGCCAGGGTGTCGCAGGACCCGGCGACAAGCGTCTTCGCCGGCCCGTTCGGCGGCACGGAGTCCTACCGTTTCTACGTCCAGCAGCTTCCCTCACATATCAACGGAACCCTGGAACTCGACCTTCTCACCATCGGTGACTGGGCTTCCGACAGCGACATCGAGACGGTGACCGTCAGAACAGACCGGAAAAATCCGGTCACGTTCACTCCCAGTCAGCTCACTCCGACGGCCACCGGAACACTCGTCGGCGGCCTGCCCTTCGCCAAGTACCGGCTGAACGTCCCCTTCGACCACAAGGAGAGCCAGGCCGAGTTCACCGTCGACGCCACCGGCGTCGCGGGGCTCTCGAACCAGGGGTTCGGCATCGACAACGTACGGTTGACCATGCCGGTGGTGCCCCCTCAGGAGTTCCAGACCTCCGTGCCGTTCTCCGTCTCCAACGGTGTGCCCGCAGCGGGTGCGGGCAACCTGGAGACGGTCGTGTCGGCGGATCAGTACCGGTTCACCCTCGACCAACCCGGCGCGATCTATGTCGACGTCAGGGAATGCCGCGATTTCAAATGGACACTGCTCGACCAGAGCGGCACAGCGGTCACGTACGGCTACTGTTCCGACAAGGAGGTCCGCAACCTGCCGGCCGGCACCTACCGGTTGAACATCCAGGCACAGGGTGAGGAGAGCGGCACCTACGCCGTGAGCGTCACCACCATCCCGGCCGACCTGTCCGTTCCGATCACCATCGGAGGCGCGACGGTCGACCTCAACCTGACGGCACCAGGACAGAACGGCGCCTGGACCTTCACCGGAACGGCCGGACAGCGCATCTTCCTCTCCTTCACCGACGGAACCTTCGGCAGCCTCAACGCGGACGCCACTCTCAAGAAGCCGGACGGATCCACGCTGAAGAGCTCGATGTTCTGCGGTGCCGAGTGCTTCATCGACACGATCACCCTGCCGGTGAGCGGGACGTACACGGTCGCCCTGAACCCCACCGGGTCCTACGTCGGAAAGCTCACCGCGAAGATCACCACGGTTGCGGCCGACGTGTCGCTGCAAGTGCCGACCAACGGCACCGCGGTTCCGCTCACCACCGTCGACGCCGGACAGAACGGCAACTGGACCTTCGCCGGAACCGCCGGACAGCGCATGTCTTTCAAGTTCACGGCAGGCACCCTCGACGGCATCCTCGAAGCCCAGGTCTCGGTCAGGAAACCGGACGGGAAGAACCTCGTCAATTCGACCTACTGCGACGATTCCTGCTTCATCGACGTGACGGAACTCCCGGCCAGCGGTACGTACACGATCGTCTTCGACCCTGCCGGTGGCCTGACCGGCTCACTGTCGGCAGGCGTCCTGGAGATTCCCTCCGACGCCTCCGCCACAGTGACGGTCGGCGGCCCCGCCGTCCCGCTGGCGATAACGGTTCCGGGCCAGAACGGAGTGTGGACCTTCGCGGGTCTCGCCGGTCAGAGCGTCTCGTTCGGATTCACCGGCGGCACGTTCGGCAGCCTGTACGACGCCAGAGTCTCGGTCATGAAGCCCGACGGGGCGACACTCGTCAACACGGCGTACTGCGGCACCTCGTGTTCGCTGGCTCCGGCGAGCCTTCCGGTTGACGGCACCTACACGATCGTGCTGAATCCGGAGGGGAGCAAGGTCGGCTCCCTGTCGGCGAAACTGGATGTCGGCGACGTGACGAAGAACGTGACGGTGGGCGGTCCGGAGTCCACGATCACCCTCAACTCACCCGGCCAGAACGGCGCCTGGAAATTCACCGGCACCCAAGGCCAACACGTCTCCTTCGGATTCACCAACGGCACCTTCGGCAGCCTCTACAACGCCAAAGTCTCCGTCAAAAAACCCGACGGAACAACAATCATCAACCCCACCTTCTGCGGCACCTCCTGCTCACTACCCCCCGCCACCCTCCCCACCGACGGCACCTACACCGTCGCCCTCGTCCCCGAAAGCGCCTACACCGGAAAACTCACCGCAACAATCGACACCGGATACATCACCAACAACATCACCGTCGGAGACCCCGCCACCACCATCACCCTCAACTCACCCGGCCAAAACGGCGCCTGGAAATTCACCGGCACCCAAGGCCAACACGTCTCCTTCGGATTCACCAACGGCACCTTCGGCAGCCTCTACAACGCCAAAGTCTCCGTCAAAAAACCCGACGGAACAACAATCATCAACCCCACCTTCTGCGGCACCTCCTGCTCACTACCCCCCGCCACCCTCCCCACCGACGGCACCTACACCGTCGCCCTCGTCCCCGAAAGCGCCTACACCGGAAAACTCACCGCAACAATCGACACCGGATACATCACCAACAACATCACCATTGGAGGCTCCCCTTCCACCATCACCCTCGCCTCACCCGGCCAGGACGGTATGTGGAAATTCACGGGCACCGCGAACAAGAAGGTGTACCTGCGTTTCACCGGCGGAACCTTCGGCGACCTCTACGACGCCAAAGTCTCACTCAAAAAGCCCGATGGCTCGATACTGAAGAGTGATCAGTTCTGCGGGACGTCCTGCCAGTGGGACACCACGGTTCTTCCCGTGGACGGCACGTACACGATCCTCCTGGACGGGCAGGCGGCCGCCGTCGGCGCGCTGACGGTGGCAGTCACCGAGGTCCCGGCGGATGTCACCACCGCCCTGACGGTCAACGGTGGCAGCCGCCCCGTCACCACCACGAGCCCGGGCCAGAACGCGAGCTTCACGTTCTCCGGCACGGCAGGCCAAACCGTCACGGTCACGTTGACGGGAAACGCCTACGGGAGCACGTCCTTCATCGTCCGCAAACCCGACGGCACCACGCTGACCAGCAAGTCCACCTCCGCTGCCAGTGTCAGTTTCCCAAGTCTCGCCCTACCGACGGCGGGTGCTTACACGATCTTCGTGGATCCGTCCGGCCCGGCGATCGGCACCATCTCCGGAGCTGTCACCGGCTGAGTTCAGTTTGACGGCGCGGGGAGCGAGGCGCTCGCTCCCCGCGCCTCGGGGCGTCACCCAGCGGTATGGCCGGCTCACCACGGCATACCCGGGCAACGAGCGGTCTCCCCAGGTACGGCCATTCACCGCGTCTCAGGTCACCAAACCCGTGCGGTAGGCGTAGACCACCGCCTGCACGCGGTCACGCAGGTCGAGTTTGGTGAGGATGCGCGACACGTAGGTCTTCACGGTCTCCTGGCTGATCACCAACGTCGCGGCGATCTCGCTGTTGGACAGGCCCTCGGCGATGTGGCGCAGCACCTCCAGCTCGCGCGGGGTCAGCGCGATGTCGCCCGGCGCGCCTTCCGCGGGACGAATCCGCGCCGCGTACCTGCCGACGAGCTGCCGCGTCACCTCGGGTGCCAGCAGCGCGGCACCCGCCGCGACGGTACGGATGCCGTGCAGCAACTGCGCCGGTGGGGCGTCCTTGAGCAGGAACCCGCTCGCCCCCGCGCGCAGCGCCTCGTACACGTACTCGTCCAGGTTGAACGTCGTCACCACGAGGACCTTGACGGGGTGCGCCACTCCGGCACCGGCCAGCAGGCGGGTCGCCTCGATGCCGTCGAGCACCGGCATGCGGACGTCCATCACCACGACGTCCGGGTTCAGCCGGCGGGCGAGGTCGACCGCGGCGCGACCGTCCCCGCACTCGCCCACCACCTCGAGGTCGGCCTGCGCGTCAAGGATCGTCGCGAACCCGGTACGGATCAGCGCCTGGTCGTCGCAGACCAGGACCCGAATCGGCGCGTTCACGACGGGCTCCCGACCGGGATGCGTGCCCGCACGACGAAACCGCCGTCCGCCCGCCGTTCGGCGCCGAACTCGCCGCCCAGGGCGTCGACCCGCTCGCGGAGCCCGGCGAGGCCCCGCCCGCTCCCACCGGGCGAGCCGGTCCGCGAACCGGACCCGTCGGTGCCGACCTGCACGGTGATCTCCTTCTCGCCGAAGTGCACATGGACCACGGTGCGGCTGCCGTGGGCGTATTTGAGGGCGTTTGTCAGGGACTCCTGCACGACCCTATAGGCGACGAACTCGGCGCTGCCGGCGGATCGCGCCGGTCTGCCCTCCTCGGTGAACTCCACCGGCTGCCCGGCCAGGCGCGTCTGCTCCACCAGCGTGTGAAGCTCGCCGATGGACGGCATCCTCCTGACGGCCTCATCGTGGTCGGGGTTGAGCAGATCGAGCAGGTGCCGCAGATCGGCGATGGCCCGCCGGCCGGTGTCGGTGACGGCGCTCAGGGTCGCGTCGAGGCGATCGGGGGCGGCGGTCAGGTAGCGTGCCGCCTCGGCCTGCACGACCATCGCCGTCACGTGGTGGGTGACGACGTCGTGGAGTTCGCGGGCGATGCGGGTGCGTTCGGCCATGCGGGTGGTCTCGGCGACGTGGCGGCGGCGTTCGGCCTCGGCGGCCCAGGCGGAGCGCAGCCAGGCCCCGATGCCCCACGCGAGGACCAGCGCCAGGTAGAACGTCACATACCCCTCCGGCCCCTCGGTCGAGCCGAGCCGGTCGAGCGCGAGCGCGAGTGACAGGTACGCCGCGGAGAGCAGGATCGCGGTGACGCGCCGGTGACGTTCCAGATAGGCGCCCGCGCTCACGAGCGCGACGGGCAGGGCGACGCCCGCCACCAGGTGGTACGCGCGGAGCTGGTCGAGGGCGAAGCCGAGCGACACCAGGACGAGACAGACGGCCGGCCACCGTCGGCGTACGGCGAGCGGCAGGCACTCCAGGACGATCACCGCGACGGCCGCCGTGTCGAAGGGGCGGCCCGGCAGGTCGCCGAGTTGCGTCCCGTTGTCGTGAAGCGCGGGCAGGAGTGACGCGACGATCAGCGACAGCGCGAACGGAAGGTCCCGGACCGTGACGTCGAGCCGCCGCCACAGATCCGGGAACCGCCGCAGATCGATCACTGGGGGAGCGTAGCGGTCTCGCCGGACCGCGCACCGCGCCGGCGTGGGACCAGGTTGCCGCGCCGACGGGCCAGCCACATGAAGGCGATCGTCAGCAGCACCCCGAACAGGACCGCGTACGGGCTCGCCTCCGGCCCGAACTCACCGCCGGTGAGCAGGGCCGGGCCCGACGTCACACCGTTCAGCAGCCCTTGTGACGCGCCGTTGCCCGAGACCTCGGTGCCGAAGACGCCGGCCGCCGCGAAATTCCAGCCGAAGTGCAGGCCGATCGGCACCCACAGGGTGCGGGTGGCGACGTAGGCGGCGGCGAGCATGCCCCCTGCCTCGACCGCGATGGCGATCGCGCCCCACAGGCTGGCGTGCTCATTGAACAGGTGCACCAGGCCGAACAGCACGCTGGTCAGTGCCAGCGCGATCCACGTGCCTGCGCGTTCCTCGATGATCCGGAACAGGATGCCACGAAAGATCAACTCTTCCGTCACGGCGGCGGCCGCCATGAAGCCGAACAGCGCGACCGCGCTCGTCACCGAGCCCGCGCCGTCGATTCGGTAGCCGCCCAGCAGGGCGATGTTCGCGATGACCGCCGCGAACATCCCGACACCGATCAGCACGCCCCGCCCCGTAGCGGCGACGGCGCCTGCGGTGGCCACCTCGACCGGCGCCCTGCGCTCGGACCAGCGCACCACCCAGGCGTAGGCGACCACCGCGAGAACGGCTGTCGCGACCCCGAGAACCAGGGTGAGAAACGCGTTCCCCCGCACCGCTTCCACGGCCGCGCTGCCGACGAAGGCGACCGCCGCGACGACCAGAAGCTGCTTCAACAGGCGCATGACGACTCCCTCACGAGACACCGCGGCCGGAGCGCCGCGGTCACGTCGAGAACGCTATGGATTCGGCGCCCTCGAATCGTCACCGCGCGGTGGACACTCGCGGGTAGCTCGCACGGGGGACGAACGCACCCCGCGCGCGGGGTTGAGCGGGGTGACGCTCAGCCCGTCCCGCACCACCCGGTCGGCGACGTTCTCCCCGGCCGGGCCGACCCCGAGGACGACGTCGCAGATGTTGCCGTCCGTGTCAGTCTCCCTTCGCGGCGCGACCGAGACGGAAGGCCGAGATGAGGAAGAAGATGCCGCCGGGGATGGCGTAGCCGGCCGCGTTGGTCAGCGTCGGGTTGTCCGCGGAGGCGCCGAGGATGAACGACGCGCCAGCGAGTACGGAGATGCCGCCACTGATGATCATCGGCCACTGGCCGCCCATCCCACGGCGGGTGACACCCACGATCAGCTGGACCAGCCCGGCCACGACCGCCCAGGCGCCCCACACGCGCAGCACGGCCGGGATACCGGACGCGCAGGCGACGGCCACGCCGATGGCGGTGATCAGGCTGACCGCGATGTTCACGTACGGCAGGACGGGTGATCCGGTGGTGCGCGTCGCGCGGGCGTCGACGACGGCGGCGGCCGCGTCGAACAGCGGGTAGAGCACGAGCAGGGTGACCGCGACCGGGCCCAGTGCCGAGGCGGTCGTGAACATCGCGAGGGCCCAGGCGATGGCGAACACGAACCGGACGAAGTACAGCCGCCGCAGTGCGGACGCGGTCCCTGAGATGGCGGGCGAAGCAGCGATCGTGCTCACGATGATCCTTTCGGGGGACGAATGACGAGGAGAGCGGTTCGGCGCGTCCCGTGGCCGACCTTCTCGATCAGGTTGGCGACCGAGCCGGCGTGGGACCCGAGGAACGATCCTCAACAAGACAGAACGTTCTACCTTCACCGAGCATGGCCCCCTGTGTCATGAACTGTCAAGACCGAACGTTCTACCTACTAAGATGGCGGCATGCGCAGCCAATCCGAAGGCCGGCCGTCCGAAGCACGATCCCGGCTGCTCGACACGGCCACCCGGCTCTTCTACGCGGAGGGCATCCACTCCGTCGGCATCGATCGCATCGTCGCGGAGGCACAGGTGACGCGGGCCACCCTCTACCGGCACTTCCCCGGCAAGGAAGACCTTGTCCTCTCCTACCTGAACGTGGTCGACCGGGCCATGCGAAGCCAGGCGGACGAGGCCCTCGCCGCCGGGCTCCCGGCCGCCGACACCGTCCAAGCCCTCGGCGAATCGATCGCCCGGGGCATCCGGTCTCCCGGCTTCCGGGGATGCGCCTTCCTCAACGCCGCCGCCGAGTATCCCGACCCCGAGTCCCCGGTGCACAAGGCCGTGCTCGCCCACCGCCAATGGTTCCTGGAAACCGTCACGGAACTGCTGGCCAAGGTCCGGGAGACAGACGCCGACCCCGCCGCCCGCCACTTCGTGATGATGCGCGACGGTGCCATGGCCGCCGGCTGCCTGTTCGACCCGGCGCTGGTCTGCGAGACCTTCCTACGCGGGGTCGAGAGGCTCGTGCAGGTTCATGCCACCACCGACGACGCCGGACCGGTGGGCTCCGAAGACGCCGCCAACCCACCTACACGTTGACCGGCTCCATCGCTGATCCCATTCCGCCTCTCCGCTGCCGACGGCACGGACGGAAAAGTCCTTGACCGTGACCGAGAGCCCTCCGTATCACGAGATCGGGGGTCGGAAGTGGCTCGCCGGACGGGTCACCGCCTCAGCGTGCCTGCCGGTGCACCATCTCGGTGATCCAGACGGGCGCGAACGGAGACGTGCAGCCAGGGGAGGTCGGATAGTCCTTGAGCACCTCCAGGCGCTCACCGATGTCGATCGCGCGGGCGCGGTGCTCGGCGTGCTCGATCCCGATCTGGGCCAGGCAGTGGTTCATCGCCCACTGCAGGCGATCAGGGGCGCCTTTCATCTCCGCCTCGATGACGTCGAGCAGTCCTACGAGGTCGAGGACCTCGGGCTTCTTCGCCACGCGCTCGACGGTGAGCGCCCACCCCGCACTCGCGACCACCGGATCCGGATCGGCCAGCCAGGCGAGCCGCAGCTCTTCGGAGTGCGGGCTCTTCTTCACCACGTAGTTCACGAGCCAGTCGTGCACCTTCGGTGCGCGCGCCTCGCGCACCATCGCGTCCAGCTCGTCACGTCCGAACGCCTTCGGGCGGCAGATCAGGAGCGCGAGCAGTCTCGCCGCGGTGTCATCGGTCTCCCAGAGCCCGCACGCGAGCTCCTGCTGCGTCTTCAGCCGCTTCGCGATCGCGCGCAGCCTGCCGAGGTTCACACCGTGATCGTCACCGTGTCTCTCGTTCACCTCGCGCATCCTCGGGTCCTCGAGCTCGGCCAGCTCGGCCATCACGTCGGCCACCGTCGTCTCGGCCACCTCGGGCTCCCTCCGTCACGGGCGAGGATCAGCCTACGACGGCCCTCTGTCATTTTCGTACGTTCCGGCTCGGCGGCCACCGGCGAGGAGGGCGGTTTCCCCGTCCGGCGACCGCGTGCTCAGTCGGCGCGGGTCCCGGAGGCGAGGAAGAACGGGATGGCGACGAACAGCCGGTCGTCGCGTGCCCGCGCGGCCTGGTCGTCGAGCCAGGCGCCTTCGCCCAGGGTGGCGAGCACCGGCAGGCCCTCGGTGCCCGTCCACACGATCGTGTGGACCTCGACGGTGACGTCGACGAACCCGTTCTCCAGCAGGAGGTTCCTGTGTCGGCGGGCGACCCGAGGGCTCGGCACGACGTCCGCGCGAGCGTGCACGAGCGTGCGGATGAGGTCGGGGTCGTCGGAGTCGATCACGAGGGTGTCCCAGTCCTGGCCGACGAGCACCGCGCGGCCGTTCCTCGCCAGGACGCGGCGGGCCTCGGCGACGGCTCGCTCGGGCTCGGCAAGGGTGTGCAGGACCTTGTCGGCGCGGTAGCCGGTGACCGAGCCGTCGTCCAGAGGCAGGGCGGTGGCGTCGGCGAGACGGAACTCGCCCGCGGGCCGACGCCCGGCGGCTATCTTGATCATGGCGGGGTCCAGGTCGACGCCGATCGCCCTCACCCCACGGGCGGCCAGCTCGCCGACGGCGCGCCCGCTCCCGCAGCCGACGTCGACGACGGTGTCGCCCAGCGCCTGGTACGTGCGTTCCCGCAGGTCGATGGCTTGAGGCAGGTCGTCATAGGCGTCAAGAACACTAAGTAACGTGGACATGGGCGTCATTGTGCGACTTAATGTCGGCATGAAGTCAATTGGCGAGGTGGCGGCTCAGTTCGGGTTACCGGCACACGTGCTGCGCCACTGGGAGGCGGAAGGGCTGATGACACCGGCCCGCGCGGGCGACCGCCGCCGCTACACCGACGCGGACCTGCACCGGGTGGCGGCGATCCTGATCTCGAAGGAGGCGGGCTTCGGACTCGCGGACATCCGGACCATGCTGACCGCCCGGTCCGCACCGGCTCGCCACGAGGTGATGGCCCATCACCGCGAGAGGTTGCTGACCCGGATCGCCCGAGCACAGGTCGCGCTCGACATGCTGGAGGGCGGCCTGGAATGCCCGCACGACGACCTCATGACGTGCCCGCACTTCCAAAGTCTTCTGACCGACCGGCTGCCGCCGTCTCCCGCGACGGACGCGGACCGGACGCGGCCGGACACGCCTGCCCCCTGAAGGCCCGCTCGGCTTTCCCCGCCGCGACGAACGCCTCACAGGTCGAGGGCGAAGTCCGGGTGCATCGTCTCCTTGTAGTGGTCGGCGAAGATCTTCGCGGTGAGTTCACCGCGGGTCGACACCTTCACCTTCTCGAATATCCGCTTGAGTTGACGCGCTCCCCGACCTGAAGAGCCGGGGAATCAGCCCGTGCCGCGTCATGCGGCACCTCTGTGGCTACCTGCTTCATCGGCGTCCGCCACCGCGAGCGGTGGTCTTACGTCACCTCCACAGGCGTTTAACGTCTCCGCCTCCCGCCGCGTCTCAGCGGCGGGTTTCCGTCCAGCGGCGACGGTCCGTCGGCCCTCGGCCAGGATGTTGATCGCCGCGTTGACGTCACGGTCGTGGGCAGCCCCGCACAGGCAAATCCACGATCGGACGTCCAGCGGCATGGCGGTGGCGACGCTCCCGCACTGCGAGCACATTTTGGAGGAGGGGAACCACCGGTCGATCTTGGCGAAGGTCCGGCCGTACCGTTTCGCCTTGTACTCCAGCATCCCGACGAAGGCCGACCAGCCCGCGTCGTGCACCGACCTGGCCAGCCGGGTGCGGGCCAGGCCCTTCACCGACAGGTCCTCCACGTACACCGCTTGATTCTCGCGGATCAACTGGGTGGAGAGCTTGTGGGCGAAGTCCCGGCGCGCATCAGCCACCCGGACGTGCGCGCGGGCGACCTTGACGACGGCCTTGGCGCGGTTGTTCGACCCCTTCGCTGTGCGGCTGAGGGCCTTTTGCGCCTTGCGGAGCTTCTTGGCCGCGCGCCGCAGGAGGCGCGGGTTGTCGATCTTCCGACCGTCCGACAGCACCGCGAAATGCGTCAGCCCCAGATCGACGCCAACCTCGTCGACGACCTCGGGCAACGGCTCGTCACCGGTCTCGACCGCGAACGAGGCGAAATACCTGCCCGCCGCGTCCTTGATGACCGTCACCGACGAGGGCTCCGAGGGGAGCGAGCGCGACCAGCGCACCACCACCTCACCGATCTTCGGCAGGCGCAACCTCCCGCCCGCCGTGACTGTGAACCGGGCGTTGCGGGTGAAGCGGATCGCCTGGCGATTATCCTTGCGCGACCGGAACCGGGGCGGGCCGACCTTCGGCCCCTGGCGCTTACCGGTGATCGAGGCGAAGAAGTTACGGTACGCGGTGTTCAGGTCGGCCAGCGCCTGCTGAAGAACCACCGCCGACACCTCGCCCAGCCAGGCGCGCTCCGGCGTCGCCTTCGCGGCGCTCAGACGCTGGGACAACTCCGCGTCGGACAGGTAGGCCAAGCCCGCCCGGTGGGCGTCCTGACGGGCTCGCAGCCCGTCGTTGAACACCACTCGCGCGCATCCGAACGCCCGCGCCAGCGCCTGGCGCTGAGCGGCGTCCGGGTAGAGCCGGTACCGGTAACGAAGCTGCACGGCACTAAGGGTTTCATGACGGAACGCATGAGCGTTCGACAACTCCGCGACCACCTGGGGCACCGGATCGACGTCGCCCACTTCACCGGCGAACCCACCATGGTGGAGCACAACGGGGAGCCCGGCGCCGTCCTGGTGTCCTACACCTGGTGAGCCGAGCAGCAAGACCAGGCAGATCAGGGCACGCTTGCGCCCTAGCGGGCACTCCCGCGCGAGCCTTCACCTCTGTCCTGAAGGCCGGAGTACTGGCCCGCATTTCGGCAGAAACCGAACGCGTCCCGCGGCGTGTGGGAGGTGTGCGCGACCTCGAACCAGGTGGAGGGCACGACGGGCAGAGACGAGTTCGGCCTCACCGGACCCAGCATCAACATGACCTACACCCCCTGCGGTCCCGGCTGGCACCAGACGAAGGTCGAAGCGCAGAGCTACCGCTACGTCGACAGCGCCGGCCGCTTCCTCTGGTTCGGCGGCACCCTCTACTCGGGCTACGAGTGGGTGGAATGAGCGCTCTCACGCGTGAATGCCCGGCTCGGTGGTGACATGCGCGATCGGACGTGTTCGGCGGCGTTCGACGAGGCGCCGCCGACCCTCCGGGGCCAGATGAGCATCGCGGTGAGTCACCTCGCGCTCCTCTAGCGCCTCGGATCCAGGGCGTGCTTGCCGCGGGGCAGACCTGCCCCGAACTCCTGAAGGACCATCGGCCCCTCGGCGAGAGGATGCACCTGAGGGGTGCCGGGCAGATAGACACCCCGCGCGATCAATCGCTCGATCTCGTCGAGCAACCCCCGGTAGATGGAGGGTGCCGCCTCGGCCAACGAGCCGATGTGGAGTCCCTTGATCTGCACCCGATGGGTGAAGACCAGGTCGTGGGTTGTCAGGCGGGCGTCGCCGGAGGCAGCACCGAAGACGACGACTCGGCCGGTGAAGGGTCTGGTCACCGACAAACCGGCCTCGAAGGTGGCCTTGCCGACCGACTCGAGCACCAGGTCGACACCGGCGGTCCGGCGCAGGATCTCCTCGGCCAGATCGCCGCGGGAGGGATCCAGAACCACGTCGGCTCCGAGCGCTCTGACGTCGTCGTGCTTCGCCGGCGACGCGGTGGCGATGACGTGGGCCCCGTAGTGACGGGCGAGGCGGACGGCGGCCTGTCCCACGCCTCCCGCGGCGGCATGGACGAGCACCACCTCACCGGCCTTGAGCTCGCCCAGCGGCCGCAGCGCCGCGAGGGCCGTCGCCCAGTTCAGCACCATGCCCAGGGCTTCGGCGTCGCTCCACCCCGAAGGAACAGGGAGGACACCCGTGGCCGGCATCAGCATGTACTCGGCGAAGGCAGCGGGACCGACTCCTATGACATGGGCGCCGACCGGGAGCGGATCGTCGATCTCGGCACCGGTGGCGACGATCTCACCGGCTGCTTCGAAGCCGGCCACGTAGGGCGGACGCGGCCCACCGGCGTAGGTTCCACGAGTCTGCATCACGTCCGCGAAGTTGATCCCCGCCGCACCCACCCGGATCATGTAGTCACCCGGACCCGGACCGATGGGACGCGGATGGTCGACCACCAGGGCCAGGTCTTTCGGGCCGCTGTGTGAATGTTGCACCAGGGCACGCATCGTTTCGGCGGATGTCACGTTCTCGATGTCCATCCCCGGAACGTAGAAGCCTCACGCAGGCGTCAAGGTCAAGTCGTTCGCTTCTGCCGGTGTGGACTCTCGTCCAGAAACGCGTCGAGCGCCGACAATTGAGCGGTGAGCGCGGCAACGCGGTCCTTGAGCCGATCGCGATAGTGCCGGACCTCGACCAGGAACTCTTCGCACAGCTGATCGCGACCTATGGATTCGCCCGTGACGTGAGGCAGTACGTCCCTGATCAGTCGCACGGACAGTCCCGAATCCAGCAGCAGGCGAATGACGACCACTCGGTCGATGGTGGAGCCGCAGTAGTCGCGGTACCCATTCCCGCACCTGCCCGGGACGATGAGACCTTCGTCCTCGTAGAACCGCAGCGACCTGGCGCTGACGCCACTGATCCTGGCTGCCTCACCGATCCTCACGCTCGATCCCAACCCACGAGGTCGCCACGAGCTTCCCACCATTCCGCGGCACACCCGAGAACAACGACGGGCGTCGCGAACCTGCTGCCCCGCGACAGCTGGAAGCCGAACTCGCCCTTCTTCGCGCCGTCCACGAACGCGTCCCGCACGCTCGCACTCACCACGAACGGCGCCCGCTCCGGAGCCTCCGTATCCCGCAGACCCACCTGACAACGGAGCCACCTCAAGACAGTCGCCCCGGTCGGATCCGCTCTCGGTGCCTTGCACCAGGCCGCGCTCTTCGGCTCATCACCCAGGTCCGCGACTTCTCCACGCACGTAAGAGCACGGGGGCTCGTCGAGCCCCCGCGCTCTTCCTGTACGTAGTGATCAGGCCCGTTATCGTCAGCGGTTGTTGAACCAGGCGCCGATCTGGCCCAGGGGGCCGATCCCGAGGTAGTCGGCCTTCCTGTCGCCGTTGACGTCGGCGAGCCTCACGTTCCCACGGTCGACCCCGACATCGCCGATGACGCCGCCCTGCCAGGTCCAGCCCTTGCCGGGGCCGTTGTTCAACCAGGCGCGGACCTGGCCGTTGTCCTGGACGACGAGGTAGTCGACCTTCCTGTCGCCGTTGATGTCCTCCAGGCGCACCCAGTCATGGGGGTAGCCGTACCCCGCGGAGATCTCGCCCTGCCAGGTCCAGCCCTTGCCGGGGCCGTTGTTCAACCAGGCCCGGAGCTCCCCCTTGTCCTGGATGACCACGTAGTCGTCGAGACCGTCGCCGTTGATGTCCTCCAGATGCACCCAGTCGCGGGGGTAGCCGTAGCCCGGGTTGAGTTCGCCCCGCCACGTCCAGGTTTGGCCGATGCCGTTGTTCAGCCAGGCCCGCACCTGGCCGAGGTCCTGGAGGATCACGTAGTCGTCCCGGTTGTCACCGTCCATGTCGGCGAAGCGCACCCAGTCACGCGGGTAGCCGTACCCCGCGTTGAGCTCACCCCGCCACGTCCAGCTCCGGCCGTCGCCGTCGTTCAGCCACCCCCGGAGCTCTCCCTCGTCCTGGAGGATCAGATAGTCGTCACGGTTGTCGCCGTCCATGTCGGCGAAGCGCACCCAGTCACGCGGGTAGCCGTACCCCGCGGAGATCTGTTCGACGTGGTTCCAGCCCGCCGAGGGACTACCGGGCTCCGGACCGGGATCAATCGGCGTCGGGTTGCCGGGGGTGGGGCCACCGGGGTAGCGGTCGTTGAACCAGGCGCCGATCTGGCCCAAGGGGCCGATCCCGAGGTAGTCGGCCTTCCTGTCGCCGTTGACGTCGGCGAGTCTCACGTTGTCGCGGTCGACCCCGACGTCGCCGATGACGGCGCCCTGCCAGATCCACCCCTTGCCGTCGAGGTCGTTGAGCCAGGCGCGGACCTGACCGTTGTCCTGGACGACGAGGTAGTCGACCTTCCTGTCACCGTTGATGTCCTCCAGGCGAATCCAGTCGCGAGGGTAGCCGTAGCCCGCGTTGATCTCGCCCTGCCACGTGAAGCCCTTACCGGCACCGTTGTTCACCCAGGCGCGAAGCTGGCCCTCGTCCTGGATGACCACGTAGTCGTCGAGACCGTCGCCGTTGATGTCCTCCAGACGCACCCAGTCACGGGGATAGCCGTAACCCGCGAGTTCGCCTTTCCACGTCCAGCTCTGGCCGACGCCGTTGTTCAGCCAGGCCCGGAGTTCTCCCTTGTCCTGGAGGATCACGTAGTCGTCCCGGTTGTCACCGTCCATGTCGGCGAAACGCACCCAGTCACGCGGGTAGCCGTACCCCGGGTTCAGCTCACCCCGCCACGTCCAACTTCGGCCGTCACCGTCGTTCAGCCACCCCCGGAGCTCTCCCTCGTCCTGGAGGATCAGATAGTCGTCGCGATCGTCACCGTCCATGTCCGCGAAACGCACCCAGTCACGCGGGTAGCCGTACCCCGCGGAGATCTGTTCGACGTGGTTCCAGCCCGCCGAAGGGCTGGGGGGCGGGGGGACGTCGCACGACCCGGTGTTGCCGGCGACCGGGTTGGCGATGACACGGTCGTGGATCGCACCGCTGATCGCCATGCGGAAGGTGCCGGCCATCCTGTCGTAGCCGGGTTGGTTGGGATGGAGCCGGTCCCGCATGTCGGCGGAGGTGCCGGCGATGACGTCCATGCCGAGGGCCCGGACCCGTCTGCCCTCGGCGGCGAGGGTCAGGGCGATGGTCGGGATCGCCCCGTTGAACCGCTGGATCCGCGCGTTGATCGCCGCGTCCGTCGACGGCACGAGCCGGGAGACCAGCACGGTGGTCTCCGGAGCGAGGTCGGTGATCTTACGAATCAGCCGGGTGAGCCGGGCGGGGGCGGTCCCGGCGTCGTAGTTCTGATTCATGTCGTTGGTGCCGACGTGCAGCGTGACCACGTTGGGCCGCCAGCGGCGGATACTGCATTCGGTGATCCTGTCGATCTGTTCGATCCGCCAGCCGCCATGGCCTTCGTGGTTGGTGTCGGAGATGAGACCCGCGCCCGAGTTCTGAAAACCCACGAAGTCCACCGAGTGGCCGTCCGCCCGCAGTTGGCTCAGCAGTTCGCGCCGGTAACCGACGTATTCTTCGGTGCTGTTGCCGACCCCTCCGTAGCCCACGGTGATCGAGTCGCCCAGCGGCATGACCCGAAGGTTCGTCCTGGCGACACCGGCGCCGGCGCTCACCCTCTCGGCGAGCCGGTTGGAGAAGTCGAGGGCGCCCAGGTCGATATCCCGCCCCAGGTTCTCCATGCCGTTACCGAGAGGCCTCAACCAGCCCGTGAAGCTCCGGCCCCTGTCGACCAGCCACGCGCCCATCTGCCGAAGATGTCCAGGGAGCACGGTGCGGGCCCATACGTTGCCCCCGCCCTCCCAGACGGCTCCTGCTCCGGCGGCCAGCAAGGCGACGCCGAATGCCAAGGCCCAGTCTCCGATGTTGCTGTCTTGGCCCTTGACGATGAGATTCACCGCCTGAGGGATCCAGGCCGCGATGAAATTACCCAGGACCACACATACCACCGCAGCGAACACCGGCGTGACGACGCCGGCGAGAGCCCCCTCGCACAGGATACGAGTCGCCCAGCCCGCGAGGAGGGACGCGCCGATCAGGACGATCTGCTGCCAGTAGCTCAGGTCCGCGGCCTGCGCTCCGACCGGCGTGATCGTGAGCGAAAGATGGGTTTCCGTCACCGACAAGGTGCCGTCGAAGTCATACTCGACGATGAACTGCCCGGCCGGGGGCCGGATCGAATAGAGGGCCCTGTCCTCGTAAATCGAGTCGCTCAGGAGAGGATTGCGGTTGTTGAGCTCCGTCGCCTTGGCCCGGAGCTTGACGAGGTCGGTTCTGTCGGGCAACGGGATGCTGAGCGTGTAGCTGGAGGGCAGCGAGTCGTCGGCGGCCTCGGCCGTCTGCGCCAGGTTCACGACCAGCGACATCGTGACCAGAATCGCCACCACGACCCTGCCCCATCCGCGACCTGGCGGCCGCCGATACCCTTTCCTTTCGCCTCCGGATAAGCCGTCCGCCGGACGGCCTGGGAAATTTCCCCCTGCTGGACTGATTCGATTCATGAGCGTCTCACCTGCTGGACTCAACGTGGACGCTTACGCTTTTGCGGCGTTTCCACATGCGCATGAAATCAGGGCAGAATTTCCATGTTATGGCCGAAAAATGAACAATCGTTCGTGGCCGCGTGTTAGCGTCTCAGGTCGGCTTGTGCCGCCTCACGTCACGTCGAAGGCGTGCGTGCCGGACCCGATTTCCGGGTCATCCACCAGATGATCGCGGTGATGACGACAAGCCCGGCGCTCGGCACCAGGTTCTCGACCGAACCGACCGTCTCGCCACGACTGTCGAGGGCTCCGCCGAGGTCGAGATGGAGTGTCGTGGCGAGGACGAACGCCGTGGCGTTGTAGACGGCGTGCAGCACGACGGCGACCTCAAGCCCGCCGGTGCGCCAGGTGACGATCGCCAGCGCCGAGAACAGCACGAGATACGAGGTGAGCAGGTAGGGATCGAGCGTGCCGTGGAAGAGCGAGAACAGTACGGTCGTGACGACGGTGCCGAGGATCGCCCCGGAGCGGGCGCCGCGGGTCCAGCCGCCGACGACGCGGAACATCAGGCCCCGCAGTCCGTACTCCTCGCCGGCCGCCGCCAGCGGGCTGAGCAGCGCGCTGATGACGATGAACGCGACGAGATCGGCGGTCGTCCAGGGGACCGCCTCACCGGGCACCAGGAAGAACCCGACGGAGACGACGAGGAGGAGCAGCGGTCCGAAGGCGAGCAGCGAGCGGCCGAGGACGCCGTAGCGGAAACGTCCTGAAACGGAGTGCAGCGAACCTGCGGGCACACCGTAGAGCAGGCGCTGCAGCAGCATGCTGTAGGGGATGAGCACGGCGAGCGAGAGCGCGCCGGCGGCTTGTCGCAGCGGAGTGAAGCCCGTACGGCCGAGGAGTTGCGCGTCGATGACGGCGGCGGCGATCAGGAACAGCTGCGCGAAGCCGATGAGCCCGGCGAACAGCAGCACGATCGCGAGGATGCCGCGCGGGATCCGGCGCTTGTCACCCGCGTAGACGCGGTGGTATTCGACGTCGACAGGCACGCGAGGCGAGTGTTCGGGCTTGTCGGCTCGGAGGAGCCAACCCTCGGTGGTGTTCGTCATGATGTCCTTCCTCACGGTCCTCATGGTCAGCTCGCGAGAGAGTCGAGCCAGTTCGAACGCAGTCGCAGTGCGCGCTCGGTGCTGCCCGCGACCGCCGCGATGCCGACGGCGATGTTCGCCTCGACCGGGATGTGCACGGGGAGATCGAATGTCCCGAGCGCATCCGCCACGGGCGGAATGTGCGAGATGGTCTCGACGAGTTGTGGCACGGCCACGCAGATCCCGACGAGCACGAGCAGTGTCGAGACGACGCCGACGAGGCGGCTCAGCCCCGGGTGTGTCCGATGCAGGTGAGCGCGTCGCCCCTCGGCGGAGGCGGGATGGGGCGTCAACTGCGCCTCAGTGCCGTCGGCCCGCACGTAGTGGCAGCGTCGTAAGCCGTAGGTGCCGACGACGACCTCGATGTGACCGCCCGGCACGGGGAAGCGGGCCGGCGTCGTCGAGAGCGAAACGAGTGCGCCGTCGCGGTAGAGCCGCGCGCGTACCGCGCCGTCGTCGCGATCACCCATCTGACGGACGTCGACCGCGTAGGTGGACACGGTGCCGTCCGGTGCGCGAAGCGCCAGCGTGCGCACCGACCTGCTCAGCAGCTGCCACCAGCGGAAGCGCGGCAGCGGCTCGCCATTGCCAGGGCGCACGCGCCGTGCCGCGCGACGGTTGCGCCATCCTCCGAACGCCACCCGAGAACCTCCTGTCTTCGGTCACACCATCACTAGTACGCTGTGCTAGTTCATTGAAGCTAGCACACTGTGCTAGAAATGGGGTGTGAGGAGGTTCCGACGATGACCGACCGTCCACCGAAACGAGACACCCGCGACAGGATCCTGATCGCCGCGGCGACCATGCTCGGAGAGGACCCGGGCGCTCGGCTGAGCGTTCGAGGAGTCGCCGCGCGAGCAGGCGTCAGCATGGGTTCGCTTCGCCACTTCTTCCCGACGCAACGGGAGCTCATCGACACCGTCGTCGCCGGCATCTACGACATCGACATCCCCGACGATCCCATCCTCGACATCGAACGAGCGCCGGCGGAGCGCCTCGTCGAGTGCCTGCGACAACTGCTTTCACAGGTCGGTACCGGAAACCGGGCGCGCGAGTATTGGCGCACGGTCCACGAGACGTACATCGCGCCCGACCCGACGGATGATCAGGTCGCTACATACCGTTCGCTGGAGCGACTGGGCCTGCACCGCATCGAGCGCTGGCTGACCGTCCTCGCCGACGAAGGCGCGATCCCGGCGAACGACGTCGAGCGACGCGCACGGTTCCTGGCATCCGTCCTCAACGGCCTTCTCGTCGAGCGCGCGCTTCCCGCCGCCGCCTCGCGACTCGAATTCGAGACCGACACGCTCCGCATGGCCGTCGACGCCGTCATGAGCGGCCGCACCGGGGCCGAGGAGCAGTCCGAACACTGACGGCGCCCGCCCCATCGACACCGAGGACGGCACGCGCGACTCTCAAGCACACGAGGTCGTGCGCCCGCTAGGGGCGTTCGAACGCGTTGTCGGCCTCTGCGTCAGTCGTTTCGCAGCAGATCATCGGGCACCACCGGTGCGGTGCCGGAGCATGTCGTCCCGCCGGGCCCGGCAGCGACCTCGAACGCCCGGTCGTGGTGGCGGTGCAAGAGGCAGCAGGCTGTCCGGCTCAGGTGCATTGCATGCCGCTGACCAGCTCCGGTCCGTGGGCGAGGAGTTGCCGGCAGAAGTGCTCGCCCGCGTAGTAGCCGGAGGTAATGGTGATCACGACTGGGCTCTCGGTCCCGCTGCCGGTGCACCGGTTCGCCAGCACGTGGTAGCCGAGCATCTCCGAGAGCTGGAAGCGGGTGCCGCCCGCGCAGACGTAGTGGCTGTCGGCGTGCGCGGTGGCCGGGATGACGAACGGTGCGGCGAGAACCGTCAGAAGTAGGGCGGCGCGGGTGATGGTCGTGCGGGGGAAGGTCATAGGAAATGCCTTTTCGCGGGGGTTTGGCAACGTGCTACGACATACCCTTGGTGACTCACCGGCAACCAAGCGTGTCCGACAGTGGCCATCCCTCGAACCCGAAAACCTGGCACCGTCTCTCAGCCGAGGAGGTGGAAGCACCTCACCCGCCGGCGACAATGACGACTTCGCCGTCCGTCCGGTCCTCCCCCGGGCTTTCGAGCGGCGGCACACGCTGAAGCCCCGTCTCCTCCGAGGTGCGAGGAGCGGGGCTTCGTCAGGGGTGACCGGGACGCCTTTTCAGCTTCCGAACATGGCCGGACACTCCCCCTGCCACTTCGGCGGCCGTCCTGGTGAGTGCTAGAAAGGACCGTCGGAGCACATCATCGGCTTGCCGTCGATGACACACGGATACCAGTCAAGCTCGCGCGGCTTGGCCTGGGCGGCGCCCGCGGTCGCGAAACCGACGATCATCAGCGCCGCGGTGGTGGTGGCGGCGAGGGCGACCGTACGCCTGACAAAAGTCCTCATTTGAATCCCTTTCCATCGCTGTGTGCTGCTCCAGGATCAAACCAAGGGCTTCTGCAAACCCACTTGTAAGTCACTGGGAGGAACCGAAGTTCTCCGTCCTGCTCGACTTCGGCCGGTCCGAGCCGTACGCGACCGGAATTCCTCGTCGGAACTCCTGCGGACGCGCCACGGTCGGCGCGGTTAGGGTTCGTGGATGCTGCTGACAATCCTTGGCGGATGCGGCGCGTGGCCGGGAGCGGGCCAGGCCTGCAGCGGTTATCTCGTGGAGCACGACGGGTTCAGGCTGCTCGTCGACCCCGGGTACGCGACGGTACCGCGGCTGTTGGAACGGATCACCGCCGATCAGGTCGACGCGGTGTTCGTCAGTCACGGACATCCCGATCACTGCGCCGACCTGAACCCGCTGTTGCGGGCGCGCGCGTTCCGTGACGATCCGCCGCCTCCCCTGCCGGTGTACGCACTGCCCGGCGCCCTGGACGCGGTGCTCGCGCTGGACCGCCCGGAAATGCTGGCCGACGCCCATGCCCTGCGCGAGTTCACCCCCGGCGACCGGATCGACATCGGCCCGTTCCACGCGCGGACCCGTCTGCTGCCGCACTCGGTGCCCAATGCCGGCGTACGACTGACGGCGGGCGAGCGGGTGCTCGCGTACACCGGCGACACCGGCCCGAGCCCCGAGGTGGTGGAGTTGGCGCGCGGCGCCGACCTGTTCCTGGCCGAGGCCACCTATGCGGACCGGGTCCCTGAGGCTTCGCGGCACAACCTGTCGAGCGCCCGCCAGGCGGGCCGACAGGCCAAGGAGGCCGACGTCAGGCACCTGTTGCTGACTCACCTGCAGCCGGGTACAGACGCCACAGCCGCGCGAGCCGCCGCCGGGGCCGAATACGACGGCGAGCTCGGCATCGCCACCTCCGGCCTCGCCATCGATCTTTCCTGAGGAAGGTCTCCTCGGGCTTCCAACGCCTCGCGTGGTTTTCCGGCTTCCGGAATGCGGCGCACTTCGATGGCACCGATCATCATCTTCGGGACAGTTAGCGGAGCCGACTGACAGGGAGTACGAATGAGCGCGGTCAACTGGGACGAGGTGAAGCAGCGGGCGCGGGAGCGGCGCCAGGCTGCGGGACTGCCCGTGCAATCGGATGATGAGAAGTCCGCCGCGATGGAGCAGCTCGCCGCCGAGGTCAGAGCGCACAAGCTCATGGAGATCAGCATGAGCAGGATCTGACTCAACGCGACCATCCTCATGGAGGGCTCCGGGAGCGGAGTCAGAAGTCGAACTCGCCCTTCTTCGCGCCGTCCACGAACGCGTCCCACACACTCGCACTCACCACGAACGGCGCCAGCTCCGAAGCCTCCGTGTCTCGCAGGCCCACTCGACCACCGAACAACGGAGCCACCTCCAGGCAGTTCCCCTGGTCGGATCCACTCTTGGTGGCCTTACGCCAGGCCGCGCTCTTCAGTTCATCACTCAGGTCCACGGTCTCTCCGCCTCTCCACTCGGATAACGGCGCACGGGAAAGCTCCCAGCAACGACCGGGAGCTTCCCCTACGACAGGGAGCGAGAATCAGAAGTCGAACTCGCCCTTCTTGGCGCCGTCGATGAACGCGTCCCACACACTCGCACTCACCACGAACGGCGCCAGCTCCGGGGCCTCCGTATCCCGCAGACCCACCCGACCACCCGACAACGGAGCCACCTCAAGACAGTCCCCACCGTTGGGGCCACTCTTGGTGGCCTTGCGCCAGGCCGCGATCTTCAGCTCATCGTTCAGGCCCATGGCTTCTCCACCTCTCCGCCGCTGACGGTATGAACGGGAAAGCCCTTGGCGATGATCGAGAGCCTTCCCTCGTTCCGAGATCGGGACTAGAAGTCGAACTCGCCCTTTTTGGCGCCGTCGATGAAGGCATCCCACACGCTCGCGCTCACCACGAACGGCGCCCGCTCCGGAGCCTCCGTATCCCGCAGGCCCACCCTGCCCCCCGACAACGGAGCCACCTCCAGGCAGTCACCCTGGTTTGACGCACTCTTGGTGGCCTTACGCCAGGCTGCGCTCTTCAACTCATCACTCAGGTCCATAGCCTCTCCGCCTCTCTGATCAATTCGATCGAGACATACTGAGGGCTTGCCTCAGCCCGGATGGTGTCGTACCGAACACGGACAGCCTCGACATCTTCTGGCCGATTTGCCACATGCCCGCGCGTTACAGACTCGACATATACCATATCCGGATTTCCTGGAATCTGGGCGATCACGAATCCTCCCGAAGTCCCCGTGGTCGATCCCCGCACCAAAGGAAGAATCTGGATACCGATCCGCGGCCGCTCGGCCATTTCCAGAAGATACTGGAGTTGGTGTTGCATGACCTCTTCTCCACCGATCGGGCGGTGAAGAACCCCTTCGTCGAGGATAACCCAGAGCATAGGCGGCGTAGATCGCAGCAAGATCTTCTGCCGCTCCATGCGAGCCGCGACGGCCTTTTCCACCTGCTTGTCGGTTATGCCAGGCTCCCCACGGATAACCGCCCGCGCGTACTCCTCGGTCTGGAGAAGACCGGGCACGACGAGCGGTTGCCAGGTATGCAGGACGTGCGCTTCCGGTTCGATGTCGAGCCAGTCACGGAACCATCGAGGGCTCGCCGCGTGGGTGATGTGCGTCCAGCAATGGAGGAGCTCTCCGTTCGCCCCCAGAGCGTCATCGCAGCGTTGCGCCAGGTTGTGGCCGGGTTTGCGCTCACCTCTCTCGGTGAAGCTCAGCAGACTCCTGCTGAACTGGGTCACCTCGGCCAGTTCGTTCTGGGTCATTTTTGCCTTTTTTCGATACTTGCGGAGCTCCGCGCCAAAGAGAGCCCACTTTTCGTTTTTGGGGTTTATTTTTGGGTTCTTCGGCATTTCAGCTCCGTCCAGCTGGGGGATTCCACATCGTGGCACAAAAAACACAGCTTTCCACAAACTGTCACGCTGATGTGCCTCGACTTTCGATACCCAAAGTAGTCACCCGAGGGCACCCTGTGAAGAGGTTCGGGAGAGCGGAAAAGCCGCCGGAGCGGCCCTGTCTTGCGCACGGAGAGCGGATTCCTGCTGCCGTCGAAAAAATCACCAGGTATGTCCGGATAAGAGGAGTGAAAATGTCCGTCGATTCACTGGAAAACGCACCCTAGGCACGGCTCACGCCTCTTCCAGACACACACCTGTCACCGCCGAGTAAGCCTCACCCCGTGAACAGCAGTCACTTCGCGCAAGACGGAAATACCTCGCTCTGTTGCCCCTAATACCCCAAAACAAAGCGGGGCTTGCCACGGCACGACACGCCATGACAAGCCCCTCGACCGGACAGTGGAGGTCCGATCTGATGCATCACCCTAGAGGAAACCCCAGGCCGATCAGGGTCCGTTGGCACGCCGACCGTCCGCCGATGCCGCTCGGTTGCCGGTGGTGCGGTCATCCTCCGTACGCGCACGAGGCCGCCAGCCTCCCGCACCGCGCCCGCCACCACTGGGAGCAGCCCACCCCCGCGCAGGTCCACGCCCGGATGACCGTCCGCCGCCGCCTCAACCTCTCCAGCCGGCCACCCGTCTCAACGCCCATCCGCGCGATCCCCGGCCCCACGGCCTTCGCCGCTCTCCCCGCGCGGTCCGTGACGGTTTCCCCCGGTCGGCATCGGCGACCGGAGCAGCCCGGGGTCACGGCTCCCGTGCCGTACCGGCGAGGACGACCGCCGAGCATTCGCACCCCCTCCGGCAAGCACGCCCCGTACCGGCAGGGAGCGACGACATGAACGAGCGCGTCCCCCAGCCCCGGCAGGGCGGGCGGCACCGGCGCGGGACCGCCACCGAGGGGGTCGACTCCCGGATCTGGGACCTGGCCGAGCGCGCCGCCGCCGAGCAGCTGGACCAGATCGAGCCCGCCTGGGCCGTCTGGTACGGCACCGGCACCCGGCACTTCCACGCCGTCGCCCTCTGGCCCGCCCCCGAACCCCTCATCGTGCGAGCCCGCACCGCCGACGAACTACGCGCCCTGATGCGCGAGGCCGAGGACACCACACCGCCACCCCGAGGAGAAGCCATGCCCGAGACCCCGGACACCCCACCGGCACCGGACGACTCACAGCTTGCCGGCGACCCACGCACCGTCTGCTGGGACCTGCCGCACGACCTGCCGATCGTCGGCAAGGCCCGCGCCATGGTGAGCGAGACTCTCGCCGCCTGGGCACTGCACCACCTCACCGACGATGCCGTCCTGGTGGCAGGTGAGCTGCTCGCCAACGCGATCGTCCACGGCGAGCCCGTGGTCAGGCTCTCCCTGTGGGCGAGCCCTGACGAGTTCCAGATCCAGGTCACCGACCGGGGCACCGGGCAGCCGCGCCACCTCACCCTGGACGCCGAGGCCACCCACGGCCGCGGCCTCGCGATCGTCGGCGCCCTCGCCCACGATCACGGCGTCACCCCACTGCCCGACCGCCCCGGCAAAACCGTCTGGGCCCGCTGGCACCTACCCCCACGAGGTGTCCAGCCCGCTTTCTGAACCAGTGGTGACCGCTCATGACTTGCCAGGCTCATCAGCGCCGATGCGAACAGAGCGCCTTCGCAGACCACCACGTAGGAGACAGCAGACGAGAGCGGCCGTACCCGCTCCGACGCTCATCCAGAGAACACGTTCCCTTTCAGGGAGGCGATCACCTGCTTTCCGTGATGCCGGACCAGAAACTTCTCCTCGTCCCGAGGGCGTCGAACGGCGATACTCCTCATCCAGGATCTCGTGGAAGCGACGTTCCGTCCGACTCGCCGAGGTGGAGAGACGGGCCACCCGCGCCACCTGCCAGTACGAGCGCCCTACGTCACCCTGGAACATCTCATTGGCGATCAGGCGTAACCGCGGTTCTCTGAGCGTCTTCATCTCGAACGACATCGCCCATTCGGCGACGATCATATTCACGTACAACTGTTGTTTCCGCGTCTTGGGATCGGCCGGGGGTGGCACCGGCCCCCAGCACTCGTCAAGGTCCGGATCTTCCATCGCCATCTTCAGGAGATCACTGATCGCCTGTCGGCGTGCCTCCTCGCGGGCGAGTTTGGTTTCTCGCGCCTGGAAGGTGAGTGCCCCAACGACACCTATCAGCGCGAGGACCGAAAGGATCGCCGATGCCGCGCCGTACGTCTGCCCTATGAAGCTCAGTCGCTCCCATCGGTCGGTGGCCCCCTCGAACAACCCGAGCGCGATCGGCGAGGCACCGATCAGACCAACGGCCACGAGCACGACCAGCAGCACCACAAGGGTCAGAAGCAACCGATTCGCTCTTCGGCGACCCGTTCTCACCGCCATTTCATGGAGCCGTTACCTCACCGGCTCTGCGTCGGAGGCGCCAGGGGTGCGACCTCTCGATGGAAGTAATCGAGGAAAGGCTCTCCCAGCGACCAGAGTCGCGCGATTTCCGCTGTCGCCTCTCGCATCAGGTGCGAATCGTCGATGCGGCGCGCTCCGGCCGCTCTCCACTCATCGTCATAGGTGACGTGGTAGATCGCGTGTTCGTCGACGACGAGTTCGGGGAGCGGCCTCTCTCGCTCCCACGTGGCGACCTCCTTCGCGCCGAGTACGCGGATGGCCGTGCCCTCCTCTGCGAGGATCTTGAACCAGTGGCATTCCCACTGAACGTACGGCGTCACGGGGGACTCGACGATCCGCAGTCGCCGCAACTCGCTCCCCTGCTTCGCGTATCCCTCCGCCTCTGCTCGAGCCGCAGGCCGGTCGCCTTCGAACGCCGCGAGCGCTCGATCCCAGTCGCCGGCCACGAACGCCTGCCAACTTGGATCGTCATCCGGTTCTCGAAAGAACTGAGACCGTTCGAGCTTCCAGATCGGCATGGTGAGCCGCACCGACTCCCGTTGGCGCTGAGCGTGATACGCGGAACGGTCAAGAACCTTTCCAGGGGCATCCCAAATACAATCAAGCATCCGGAATGTCACCTTTAGCGGCGCGCAGCATGTTTCCCGGTATTACCACCAGCCGCTCATCGGCCCCTATCCGCACGTCCCCGGGAAGCCGGTCGCTGAATGCCGACGTCACATCGTGTCCCACAATCGCGATGTCGCCGTTGTCGAGCTCCCAGATATCAGGGCAGTCGTTCGTGGTACGACTGTTGCCCAGCTCAGCGGCCGTCTTCCCCAACCGACGCCTAAAGGTCGCCTTCAGGTCGACTTCCCACGGTCGAGCCATAATCAGCCTTCCCCTGCGTCCCACCGACACGACTCATCGAGTTTCTCACGTAGCCGTCTAATCGCCTACCTTTCCGCATGCCGAAAGGTTGGTGAAAATCTCGTCGGTAGCGGCCGATCAGGTATATTCACTCCCGACTCGTGTCCTGGCGTGACGTAAATTCAAACAGCGAGACGGCGCACCTGGCAGGCCTCGGCCGCCCCTGCAGCGGCCGGGTGTTCTGGCGTCCTACCTGGTGAGTGCCAGGGGCGCTACGGCGTGATCCGGTAGATGTGGTGGGAGTGTTCGGCGGCGAAGGAGTCGGTGAACCTGCCCTGGGCGTCGACGGGGACCGTCCGGTTCTCGAAGAGGACCTCGGCGTGGGCGGCCCGCAGCCCGCGCGGCAGCGTGAAGATGCGCCTGCCGGGGGAGGTGGTCGCGTCGAGCATCGCGAAGACGTAGTACGAGCCCTGGTGATGTTTCAGCATGGTGTCGAGGCCGGGGCCGAAGCGGTGCGCGTACGACTGGGTGTTCAGCACCGGGGCGAGCTGCCCGATCCGCCGGTTGATCTCGGCAACCGCGGGCCTGACCTCCTTTCCGCACCCCTCACGCAGCACGTGCTGGGAGTGGCACGGCCCGCCGAAGTTGTGGTTGAAGTAGATGATGCCCCTGGCCTCGTGGATCAGCGAGCTCATCACCGCGCCCGTCACCTGCTCCGGCCGGATCGCCCGGGTGTCGTTCTCGGCGGGCCAGCCGACCTCGACGAAGCCGTAGATCGGCTGGCGACGGCCGTCCAGCGCGTCCAGTTCGCGCTGGCGGTCGAGGACGGCGCCGTAGTTGGCGGCCCTGCGGCACCTGGAGGCCGGCAGGGAGAGGAAGTTCTGCCCGTCCAGGCAGACGCTCGCGCTGGTGTACCAGTAGACGTCGGAGGAGACGACGTCGGTGAAGCGGTTGACGAACGTGGCGGCGTCCGCGTCCCTCTCCCACATCATCACGCCCTTGCCGTAGTTGGCGTAGTGCATCCTGCCGTCGCCCTTCGGGACCTCCTCCTTGCGGGTACGCAGCACGGTGAAACCGCATCCCCTGTCCTCGGGCACGCACAGGGAGCCCTCACCGGGGTGCTTGCCGGTCCACTGCGCGTCTCCCGCCTTCGCCCACATGTCGACCTCGTCGTTGAGCAGCCAGCCCACCGTCTCGTTGCCGTAGCCGGGCAGAGGGGTGCGGGTCAGCGCCGACATGCCGTTCCTGCGCACCAGCGCCATGTCGCTGGTCTCGGTCAGCTCCACGTAGGTGTTGATCCCGGCGGCCCGGTCCTTGTCCACGTCGCCCTGGGTGATCACGGACTCGAACCAGACGCCCACCGGGAAGAACGACGATTTCGTCCAGCCCGCCGCCGTCGGTGCGACGAATCGCCCGTAGTAGGCGGGGCCGCCCTCCCACGGCACCCGCGCGGCCGTCGCGGGAGGTCCCGCGGCCCACGCACTGTCGGCGTCGGCCGACGCCCCGGCGAGCGGGCCCCGGTCCTGGCCGTCGGGCGCGTCGATCAGGGTGAGTCCGAGCACCGCCACCGACACCGAGACGGCTCCCGCCCCGACCAGCAGCGGCAACGACCGTCTGGTCCGGCGTCCCGGCGTCCCGGCGTGGTTCTCAGATCTCATGACCCTGTCCTTCTCATCGCGGACCCTCGCCCCGAACCCTCATCGCGGACCCGGTGACAGCTCGGCGAGTGCCATCAACTGGGCGGCACGCGACGCCCAGGAGGCACCGAGCACGGATTTCCGCACGGCCTCGGCCGGTTGCAACCCGCCGTCGCGCAGCGTCGCACGAACAGCATCGACGAAAAGGCCACCGTCGGCCGCGATTCTCACGCGGTCGGCATAGTTCGCGAGCTCCTGGAAGTCGGTGCTGACGACCGGCAGGCCCAGGGCGAGGTATTCCTTGAGTTTGATCGGGTTCGAGTGCCTGATCCACGGATTGTCCAGCCACGGCATGATCGCGACGTCGAACCCCGATCCGTACGCGGGAATCCGCTCGTACGGCCTGAAGCCGAGCCAGTGGACGTTCGGGTGGCGGGTGAGCCGTTCCATCGGGACCGTCGCGTCGCCGATCAGGACCAGCGAGACGTCCGGCAGCTCGACGGCGAGCCGTTCGAGCAGGTCGAAGTCGACGAGATAGTCGTCCAGCGCGCCGAAGAAACCCACCCTCGGCCCGGGGATCGCGCGCAGGTCGGCGGGCTGCTCGCTCTCCGGGCGCCGCCGGAAGTGATCGGTGTCCACGCCGTGGTCGAGGAAGTGCGCGCGCTCTCCGGTCACGCCCCTCTCCTCGCCCATCAGCGCGTTGCTGACGTAGATCACGTGGTCGGAGCGCTCCAGCAGGCCGCGTTCCAGCGCCTCGATGGTCGGCCGGTCGGACTCGGGGAACGACGAGTGCCGGTCGGAGCGGTTGAACACCAGCGCGCGCCTGCGCATCGGCCGCACCACGTCCCACGCCGTGGGGATGGTCACCATGATCACGGGTCGGCGCAGGCCGAGTGCCCGCGAGACGGCGAGCACCTGGGCGCGGACCAGCAGCGCGTTCACCCGCCTCGCCAGCGGCGACCCGTAGAAGGGCAGTGGCAGCGGGGACATCACGTAGAAGCCGGGCAGCTCCCGCAGCGGCCTCCTCACGAGCATCGCAACGCTGCGCAGCTTGCGCCCGACGCGTCGCAGCACCTGCGTGGACCTGCCCGGCATCGGCATGCGCATCCCGATGCTGTTGACGACGAGGACCTTCCTGTGCGCGGCGATCGAACGCATGAGCTGGAAGTCCGAGTGCGCTCGGTTGTGGTACCACCAGTCCTGCGCCGAGAAGCAGACGTAGCCGGGGGAGGATGCCGCCTCACCCGTCGTACGGGCGGGAGATGCCGGTCGGGGAGCCTCGCCGGGTAGGAGGGGCCATTCGCGCAGGGGGAGGAGCTGGCGCAGGGCGGCCCGGTGCCGCCTCCCGCCCGCCCGGCCCTTCGCGACCGCGCGGACCAGCTCGTTGAGCCCGACGGCCAGCCGCATCAGCTGCCCGCGCGGGCGGCCGTACCGCTCCCGGTGCATCCGGACCCGGTTGGCCGACGACAGCGCCCACAGCGTGCTCGACGTGGACTGCTCGCCGCCGAGATGCACGGCCACGGCACGGGGCTCGTACCGGACGGCGAACCCCGCCTCCCCCGCCCTGAGCATGTACTCGGTCTCCTCCGAGTACAGGAAGTAGCGCTCGTCGAGGGGATCCAGGGCGTCCAGGCACGCGCGGGAGATCATCCAGGCCGCACCGGACACCCAGTCGGCCGTCTGCGGCCTGTCGTAGGCGGCCGGGTCCACGACCAGCTCGCCGAGCGCCGGGATCCGCCCGGCCCTGTGCCCGCCGAGCAGCGCCTCCCCGAGCGCTCTCGGCACGGTGGGACGCCTGCGCAGGGAGAGATGGAGCTCCCCCGCCTCACCGGTGAGGCGGGGGGCGGCGATCCCGGTTCCCGGCAGGGCGAGCGCCTGCCTGAGCAGGAGCACGGAACCGGGCGCGAGCCGGATGTCGGGGTTCAGCACCAGTACGTCGCAGCCGTCCGCGGCGGCGATGCCCGCGTTCACTCCGGCGGCGAAGCCCGCGTTGCGCCCGGTCTGGACCACCTCGGCCTCGGGAGCGACCTCGCGCACCCGCGCGAGGGTGTCGTCGGCCGAGGCGTTGTCCACCACCACGACCCGTGCGGGACCCGCGTCGGCGAGTGCCGCGTCGAGCGAGCGCAGGCAGCCTTCGATGACCTTGCCACTCGAATACGTGACGATCACTATGGCGAGCGGTGGCCAGTCTGGAACAGCCATGTCGGAGCCGTTTCTCGTGGAAGAGGACCGTACGGGGAGAGCGGGCGGGGAGTCGGCGGTCGGTGACGACGCCCCAACGGCAGGCGGGGAATCATCTGTCATGGACGACGCCTCGACTCCTCGCAGGGAAACACCGGCTGTGCGCGGCGCCTCGGCTCCTCGCGAGGAATCACCGCTCATGAGCGACGCCCCGGTGTCAGGCGGGTGCGCAGGGCGCCCGCGAGGAGGGCGATCGCGAACGGCGCGTCGTCGCGCAGGTAGCGGCGGGCCAGGCGGCGCGGCTCCAGGGCGAGCCGGTACAGCCACTCCGCGCCCACCCGCTGCACGGCCCCGGGGGCGCGGCTGAACCGCCCGGCCGCCATCGGGATCCCGGCCCCGCAGCCGAGATACCAGGCGTCGGGCAGCTCCGCCCTGAGCGCCTCGATCACCCTTTCCTGCTTGGGGAATCCCAGCCCGACGAGGACGAGGTCGGGTGCGGCGGCGACCACTCCCTCGACCACCGCGCGCACCCCGTCCGGTGTGCCGTCGAACCCGAAGGGGGGCGAGCAGGTGCCCGCCACGCGCAGCCCCGGGCAGCGTTCGGCGAGGACCCGCGCCGCGGCCTCCGGCACGCCGGGCTCCCCTCCGAGCAGGTAGACCGAACGGTTCTCGCGCGCGGCCCGCCCGGTGAGGGAGTGTACGAGCGAGGCACCGGTGACCCTTCCGGGCACCGCCAGGCCGGCGAGCCTCGACGCCCAGACCACCGGCATGCCGTCGGCGACCACGATCTCGGAACGGGTGACGAGGTCCGCGAGGGCGGGGTCGCGCGTGGCGGCGCGGACGATGTCGACGTTCGCGGTGACGATCGCGCCGCCGCGTCCTCGCCGCCATCCCTCCGCCACGTGGTCGAGAAGCTCCTCCTCGCTGAGCGCCATGACCTCGACGGCCCCGACCCTGATCCGCGCGAACCCGGCCTCGGGCCTCTCCGGCGCTACAGGAGGGGACGGCCCGTCCGCGAGAGGAACGTCCCGCGGGGAACGTTGGTCTGTACCGCTTCCCGCTTCCTCATGGCCGGACGGCCCCGCACCCGGACCGTTTTTCGTTTCTTCATGGCCGGATGACCCAATACCCGGACCGTTTTTCGTTTCTTCGTGACCGGATATCCCCACACCCGAACCGTTTTCCGCTTCTTCGTGACCGGGAGGTTCGGGAGCCGGAAAGATGGCCGCATGAGAGTCGAACGCGCCGAGATCGACGGTGTTCTGCTGTTCGTCCCCACCCCGCACAGGGACGACCGGGGCCTGTTCACCCGCACCTTCGACACGACGCTCGCCGCCGCCCACGGGCTGCGGCCCGAGGCGTTCGTCCAGGACAGTCAGTCGCGGTCCCGGCTGGGAACGATCAGGGCATTGCACGGCCGGGGCGGCAGGGGGGAGGCCAAGCTCGTCCGGTGCGCCCGAGGGGCCGTGCACGACGTGCTCGTCGACGCCAGGCCGGACTCCCCCACCTTCGGCCGCCAGATGTCGGTGGTTCTGGACGATGAGACGTTCGTTCACCTCTACGTTCCTCCTGGCTTGTTGCACGGCTATCAGGCACTGACCGAGCAGGCCGACGTCTGCTACCGGATCGACCGGGAGCACGACCCCGCCGAGGACGTCTCCGTCCGCTACGACGATCCCGACCTCGCCATCGGCTGGCCGCTGCCGGTCACCGCGATCAGCGAACGCGACCTGGCCGCGGGATCCTGGGCCGACCTGCGCGACCGGCTGGTGGGGTGACCCTCCCGGCGGCCTCATCGGTCTCGGTGACCTCACCGGCCCTTTCACCGCGCTCCCCGCCCGGCTTCTCCGCCCGGTCTCTCCGGCGGGCGGACGGCTCGGGTCCTCGGCTGCCGGGTGGCGCGCAGCAGCGAGCCGGCGGACCCGATGATCAGGAACGACAGGCCCGTCACGATCGCGAACGAGCGCAGGTCGAAGGTGGCCGCCCCGACCAGGGGGACGACCAGGCAGGCGGCCAGGGTGAGCCCCAGGTCCCGTACGGCGGGGTCGGAGCTGAGGCGGCGGACGCGTAACGCCGCCCAGATACCGGTGAGGAAGATCCCGGCGAAGGTGGCCATGCCGATGACCCCGGTCTCCACCAGCGACAGGATGTACTGGTTGTCGAAGATCAGGTGCTTGGGCGCGTACCAGGTGCCCAGACCTCTGCCGACCCAGAAGTGGTTTCCGATCTCGGTGGCCGCCACCGCGTAGTCGTGCGTCCGGTACTGGATGCTCGAATCGCTGGACAGGCTGGTGAACAGCCCGAGGAAGACGCTCATCAGGCCGGGCACGGCCACCTTCATCGCGACCAGGAAGCCCGCGCCGCCGATCGCCGCCCACAGCCGCCTGCGCGCGGGCCACCCGGTGACCAGTACCGCGCCGACGACGGCGATCCCGAGGACCGCGGAGCGCGACACGGAGAACATCAGCCCTGTGCCGATCAGCCCGCAGCAGACCCACCACCGCAGGGAGGGCTCACCCCTGTCCCGGGCGCCGAACGCGTAGTGCAGCGCGAGAGGAATGATCATCGCGCAGACCACGCCGAGCTCGATGGGGTGTCCGGCGGTCGCCGCGACCCGGCGCAGGGTGTTTCTTTCGAGGATCGCCGGCAGATCCGAGGTGAACCGGAAGCCGGGGAAGGTGAGGTACTTCGTCAGGTCGAATTCGAGCACGAACTGGAGCGCCGCGATGACCCCGACGACCGCACCGGAGACCACGAGACACCTCAGGACGAAGTCCAGCCGCGCCTTGCCCCGGATGCCGTCGCACGCCTGAAGTCCGATGCCCACCGTCGCCACCACGAGGACGATGCTGTGGTCGGCCATGTCGAGCTCGTCGGGCGGCAGGTAGGCGGCACTGGAGTATCCGTAGGTGGCCAGCATCGCCACGCTGTACAGGAAAAGCGCGGTACGTACGGGATTGGAGCCCTTCGCCGCGCCGAGCGTGGTGGTGAGCTGCGCGCAGAACCACCAGAGCGCGGCGAAGAGACCGACCGCGTCGGCGGGCGTGAGCGAGAAGGGCAGACCGCGGAAGACCAGCCGCGCCGGAGACAGCATCAGGACCACCGCGAACGCGGCGGCGAGGGTGGCGCCGTCGGCACGGCGGAGGCCGGGACGGTCGAGGGAGGCGACGGACACGGGGGTCGGAGCCGGGGCCGTGCGAAGTGTGGAGGCCAGGTCCCTCACCGCCTCAGGAGGGAGGGCTCGGCGGGCAGTCCGGACGTCGCCACGGGCACCCCTCGCCTTCGCCGCCTGGCGTCGAGGAAACTCTCCAGGGAGAACACCGAGGCGAGACTGGCGAGCACCCCGAGCAGCAGCGCGGCGGCGGCCCCGCGCATCTTCCCCCCTCGCTGGGGTTGCGGCTCCGTCGGCGGCACCATCTCGTTCATCGTGATGTAGGTCGCCGGGGGCGCGTCGAGCTGTCTCTGACGAGCGGCGAGCTCGACCCTCGCCCGGTCTCTCACCCGTGTCACGATGTCCCGCGCCCCGGCCGGCGTTGTGCTCGTGCCCTCGATGTACACGAACGGCCCGCCGTCCAGTGCCTCCGGGTTGGTGCTGCCGTTGGTGGCCGTGAAGGTGGTGTCGCCCTCGGGGTGTACGCCGAGCGACTCCACCGTCTCCGGCGCGCTGATCGCCTGGATGAGGATCGAGGCGGACATGCTCAGGCCCCAGTCGAAGTTCAAGAGGGGGTTGGTCAGTCCGTTGGGGCGCTCGGGATCGCTCGGCAGGCTTCCACCGGTGGGCGGGATGGTCAGCACGAGCACCGCGTTCGAGACGTAGACCGTCGGGATCGACGAGTAGACGCCCAACGCGCCGCCGATGGACAGCAGGAACGCCGGCAGGGCGACGTACCAACGCCGTAACACGATGAGTACGGTCCCCCAGAAGTCCACGCGTTCTCCTCCGTCTGCCTGTCGCGGTCGCCTGCTCGTCGCCGTTCTGCGTGTCGTCGCCTGCTCGTCGTCGCCTGCGGGTAGCCGTTCACGTGTCGTCGCCACGTGTCGTCACTACGTGTCGTCGTCCGCGTGTCGCTGTCGTCCCGGTGTCGCCGAGGGCGCCGGGGACATCACCTCCGCCGGATACACGGTGACCTGAGGCTCGGATGTACCTCTGCCGTCACGGCCCCCAGGTCCCCTACCGCGCTTGCCGTCACGGCCGTTGCCCTCCCTGTCGGGCGCGGGCTCGGCGTCCTCCTCGCCGCCCTCGTGCGCCCGGGCCTTTTCCTGACGGTCACCGGGACGCGTCTCGTCGGCCCGGCCAGCCCCGGCCGCCTCCATGGACGGAGCAGGGGCCGTGTCCGGGACCGGGCGGGACTCGTCGGACCTTCCTGCCTCGGCTCTTCGCCGGAACACCCTCCGGCGCTCCACCGCGTACGTGACGCCCAGGCCGAGAAAGACGACGACGAACGCCGCTCCGCCCGCGGCCTGCCACGTACCGCTCCGGTTCATCACGGGGTAGGCGGCGGGCACCACCTCCACGAACCCGATGAAGGTGGAGCGTGGGGCGCCGAGCACCTCCTGCCTGCGGACCAGTTCGGTCTTGAGGCGGAACTGGGTCCTGGCCATGACCGTACGGGTGACCTCGGCCGAGTCGCTCTCCACCTCCACGTACACGAACGGGCCGTTCATGAGGATGCCCAGCATGTTGGGGTTGGTGCGCCCGTCGTTGATCGTGACCTCGACGGGACCGTCCTTCACGATCCCCAGCTCCGTCGCGACCGCCTCGGTGTTCATGGACAGGATGAGGATGCCCGCCGTGGTTCTGAGTCCGTCGCTGAACTGCAGCAGCGGGTTGCTCCGCCCCGGCGGCTTGGCCGGGTCCGTCGTTCCTCCCGCGGGGGGCGTGGTCAGCACCATGGAGGCGCTCGACACGTAGCGCGGGGGCACCAGGAAGAAGACGACCACGGCGGCGAGGAGCGCCAGGCCGACCAGCGGAAACCCGACCCGCTTCCTTTTGGCGAGGTCGAGGATGGTCTTCCAGAACTCCACTACGTCGTCCCCGCTCCCCCGAGCGCGCCAGACGCCCAGGACACGATGCGTATTGGTCGCGGCACACGAACTCCTTGTCACTACGGGCGTCACCGGGCTTCACCGGGCGTCACCCGGCATCACGGCGTCGGTGTCACGGTCACGGTCACGGTCACGGCGTCACGATGTCGGCGACGTCACGGCGTCGGCGTCACGGCCGTGTGGCCGTGCGGCCGGGGATCCGCCGCTCACCCGACCCTGCTCAGGGCCTCCGCCTCGTACTCCAGCGCCAGTTCCTCCGGCATCGGGTCGAGGTCGGAGCAGCGTACGAAGTCGCGCAGGGTGGTACCGGTGCACTTCGCGTCCACGTTGCGTGCGCCCCGGCGGGTGCGCACGTCGTCGATGTTCACCGTGCGGAAGTCGATGCTGAAGCGGGTCCTGCCCGAGGTGTTGGGCACCGTGGAGTGCAGCTGGGCGCCGGAGAACACCATGACGCCCCCCGGCTCCGGCACCACCCGCACCTGCGGGTCGAGCACGACGGCCTCCTCGGGACGCGGTTGGTCCCTGGTGTCGCCGCGCACATGCTGTGCGGCGGTGAGCCGGCTGGTCCTGTTCCACTCCGCGTAGTCGTAGCGCGCGCTGCCGTTGCGCACCGGGCTGGCGAAGTACTGGGGATGGAAGGCCATCACGTTCTCCGGGACCACCTCGAAGACGGGGATCCACCAGTTGAGCTGGTTGAACGGGGCCGAGTACCAGCAGTCGCGGTGAGGATGGAAGGCGTAGGAGATGCCGGAGGTGAGGTAGTCGTGGGAGGTGGAGGTGCGCAACCGGGGCACGTCGAAGTAGGTGCGGTCCAGGTCGCAGCCCAGCTCCTCCAGCACCGCGGGCAGCAGTTCCTTGCACCGCGGATGATGGATGAAGCGGGGCTTGAGCCGGGCGAGCAGGTCGGCGAACTCCTCCACCGGCATGTCGAACTGCGCGGTCTCCGGGTCACGTTCGCCGAACGCCTCGGCGATCAGCTCCCTGGCGAAGAGGGCGAGCAGGGTGGAGGCGGGCGTCGCCGAGTAGACGAAGACCTGCCCTTGGTAGAGCAGCTCCCTGCGCGTGTCGTCGTCCACCAGGCTGTTGGAGAAGACGGTGGTCACGGGGTTCTCCTTTCTGGAGTCACTGGTCTGGAATCAGCCGGTCCCGGATCACCGGGAGGGACGGGGCCGGAAGGTCCCGGATCTCGGAATCCGAGGTCCCCGGCTTCGGGGCTCGGGCTCCGCGGCTCGGGTACGAGGCTCGGGTTCCGCGGCTCGGCGGCGGCCTCACGAGGGGACATCGCTCACCGCCCACCGGGGACGAACCCCGAGGCGATCAGCGCGAGCCTGCGCCCCCGGCGGGCCGCGGTGAGCCGCTGGCGCCGCGCGTACATGCCGAGTACGGCGGCGCGGGCACGGCGGCGCTGGTCGGCGGTGAGATCGGCCTGCCGCAGCCAGCGGAACAGTTCCGCGCACTGCAGGAGGGTGGAGCAGCGGGCCCGCCAGGGCGGCACGTCGAGGCGCCGGGCGATCGCGGAGAGGCTGTCGTGCTTCCAGTTGCGGTGGGCGAGGACCTCGGGGACGTGCCCCCACGGTCCGGCGAGCGCGAGCTTCGCCGCGAACACCTCGTCCTCGCGCAGCATGTTCCGCCGGGGGATCCCCGCGAGGGGATCGCGCCGCAGCGTGCCGTACAGCGGGTCGACGAGCAGGTGACTCTCGTTGAGCAGCCCCAGCATCTCGGCGAACCGCTCGACCGGGTCGTCCGAGGTGAGTCCTGAGCGGTCGAGGGGAGCGGTGGTCACGGTCCCGTCGGGGCCGGTGTAGGCGACCTGCGTGGTGACCAGGACGAGCCTGTCGTCCTCCGCGAACGCCTGGAGGGACCGGGACACGCAGGTGGGCTCCAACCGGTCGTCGTCGCCCACCCAGCGGAAGAACGTGCCCGCGACCAGATCGGTCGTACGGACGAAGTTGTCGAACAGGCCCACGTTCTCCGGGTGCCTGCGGTAGACGATCCGGTCGTCGGTCGCGGCCAGGTCACGGCAGATCTCCTCGGTGCCGTCCGTGGACGCGTTGTCGGAGATCACCAGCTGGAGGCGCTCGTGGTCCTGGCCGAGCACCGAACGGATCGCGCCCTCGATCCGTCCGGCCCCGTTGCGGACGGGAAGCACGATGGACACCAGCGTGTCGGAGTTCTCCATCCGACCTCTCCTCTCGCAGATCTCGTCGGTCTCGTCGGTCTCGTGGGTTCGGGTGTTCCGTCAGCGGGCGCGGGCGGGGACCACCCGTGCGCCCAGCTGTTTGAGCCGTGTCATGGGTACGGCGATCAGGACGTACGCGAGCAGTCCCCCGCCGCCGGCCACGCAGAGCTGGACGAACGCGGAGACCGCGGTCATCCCGCCGCCCGTCATCCCGCTCGTCAGGCCGACGAGCGTCGTCGTGACGGCCGCCGCGACCACGGCGCCCAGCAGCGGGCGTACGAGAGCGGGCAGGATGGGGGCGAGACGCACCCCCGCGCGGCTCAGCAGCAGGGCCGACACCGGCAGGGCGACCAGGACGCCGGCGAGCGCGTGCCCGACCGCCGCGCCGCGGATGCCGTACCAGTGCGTGCCCGCCCACAGCGCGGGCACCAGCGCCACGGCCCAGGCGAGGTTCATCCACACGGTCGCCTTGGTGGCGCCCGCAGAGGTGAGGATGTCGAAGGCGAGGGAGGTGAGCATCCGTACGACCATCAGGACCGCCAGCAGCGCCAGGACGCCGGCGGCCGGTGCCCACTTCTCGCCGTAGAGGAACGCCACGATCGCCGGGGCCAGCGTGGCCGTCACCACGGCGACCGGCAGCACGAACGCGACCAGCAACGGCACCGACCGCTGCACCCCCAGCGACAACGACTCAGAGCGCTGCTCGGCCAGCCGCGAGAAGCTGGGCACGGTGACGTAGCGCAGGGCGGTCCCGATCACGCTGGGCACCCAGCTGGAGACGTTGAACGCGAGCAGGTAGAAGCCGAGGGCGACGGGGCCGAGCACGGCGCCGACGATGACGTAGTCGGCGTTCATCAGCACCGCCTCGATACCGAGCCCCAGGGCCAGCGGCGCCCCGAACCGCAGGAGCCTGACCGCCACCTCCCGGTCGAAGCCGACGCGGAACGGCAGCCCGGCCCAGGCGAGCACCAGCGCGCCGGTGACCGTGTTGGCCGCCACCTGCCCGCAGGCGAAGCTGTAGGCGCCGGCACCGTTCGCGGCGAGCGCGATGGCCACCCCGGCGTTGACCAGCGAGCCCGCGATGTTGGCCTTGGTCAGCCTGTCGTGCCCGAACCCGCGCATCAGCGAGCCCGCCCGCACGGCGGTGACGCCGTCGATGAGGATGATCACGGTGAGCAGCCGGACCACCGGAGTGGCCTCCGCGCTGCCCGCCAGCTCCGCGAAGTACGGGGCCACCACCCAGAAGATCCCGTACATCCCCGCGCTGAACACCACGGCCATCACCGTCGCCGTCGGCGCCATCTCCTCGACCCTGCCCCGCCACTGCACGGTGGCGGCGATGATGCCGACGTCGTTGACGTGCATGACGAAGGTGGTCGCGGCGAGCGCTATGGCGTAGAGGCCGAAGTCCTCGGGCACGAGGAGCCGGGCGAGCACCAGTCCCATGACGAAGGTGGTCGCCTTCGTGCCCAGGTTGCCCAGGAGACTCCAGCGCAGCCCGCGACCGGCCTTCCTGCCGATCGTCCCGACCTGCTCACCGGCGTCCCCGTCCTGTTCACGGTTCGGCTCGGTCCGCTGCTCCATCCGTGTCTTCCGCCCGTCTCTCCGTCTGGTTCGTCTGGTTCGTCTGGTTCGCCGCCTGTTTCACGGAACGGCCCGCTCAGCCGGGCTCCTCGACGCGTTCGAGCCAGATCTCCCGCCAGAAGGGGACGAACTCGCGCGGGCAGCTGACGTTGTACGCGCCCGCGCAGATGACGCCGTCGAGGATGATGCAGGGGTTCTTCATCCGGAGCATGCGGCCGGTCTTCTCGTCCAGACACTTCTCGACGCGGGCGCTCACCCGTGCGACGTGGCCGCAGTAGCGCGACATCTCCTCCTCGAACCCCATGCCGCGGTTGAGCAGGTCGTCGTTGAGCGTCTTGAGGATCTCCTCCTTGGACTTCACCCGGACGAGCTCTCCCGGTCGCAGGTCCAGGCTCAGCGTCGGCGTGGTGCGTCCCGCCTCGCCCCTGACGAAACCCCAGCGCATCCCACCCTTGATCCACATCCACCTGGGCAGGACGCGCTTCGCCGCCTGCTGGAAGCGGTTGAACAGCCCCACGAGGAACGAGCGCAGCATCCACGGCACGCCCACGTTCCCGCTGCGCACGTCGGTGACGTACTGCCTGACGTCCTTGAAGGGCAGGCAGGTGGGCGCGGCGCGCAGCAGCTCGGTCGCCTGGCAGGAGAAGCGCTCCTCCCCGTCGGGGCCCGGCTCCTTCCTGGTGGCGGCCTGCAGGATCGGCAGCAGGGGCCTGCCCGCGGCGAGACCGTTCCCACCGACGAAGGCGGCAGAGGAGGAGTCCGGGATCGGGGAGGTCGGGGTCAGGGAGTCCGGAACCGGAGAGTCCGAGGCGGGGGAGGTCGGGTCCACCCGCTTGAGCCAGGCCTCCTTCCAGTAGAACTGGCAGGCCGTCTGGCAGCCGCCGTGCGCCTGCCCGTCGCAGCGGGCGCCACTCAGGTGGACGGCGCGCTCCATCCGCCGCATGCCGCTGCCGCCGATCGTGTCGCAGAGCTTGTGCGCCACCTTGTGCACGGTGAGCCGCCGCCCGCAGAAGGCGAGCATCTCCGGCATGAAGGGCAGCCGGTCCAGCTCTCCCTTCTCGTCCAGCGTGGCCATGATCTCGGCCTCGCCGAGCACCTCCACCGTCTCGCCGACCCGGAGGTTGAGCGCCTCGCCCGCCCGGGAGCCCGTCACGACCTGGAACCGCGTCACAGCGAACACTCCTTGAGAAGTCCCGAACCACGAAGGGCCCCTGCCGCCTCCGCCACGGCACGGAAGGGAAGATCCGAACGTTCCGCGATGTCCAGGAGGCTGTGCCTCCCGTCGGAGAGGTTCAGCACCCACAACATCGCCATCTGGGTCTCCTTGGTGTCGCTGCGCCCGCCCAGCGACCCGTACAGGCCCCGCCTGCCCAGCTGCGGTTCCCCGTACGGGCTGAGGTTGAGATAGGCGCGGTTGTCCTCAAGCACCCGGGTGACCTCCCAGCAGGTCTCCAGGGTGTCGGCCATCGCCTCGGGAGAGACGAAATCCGGGTTGTCGGCGGAGGTGTGATACTCCGGGTAGCCCGCGTACGGGGTCCTGGTGAGCGAGCCGACGGGCAGGTCGAAGCCGGGCGAGCAGAACTGCCGTTCGTCGTAGCCGTACGGGGAGAAGTCGACGACCGTGTGGGCGCGCCCCGAGCTTCGCAGCACGTGCCGGACGGCCCTGTCGATCTCGGCGTCGCCGCGTCTGCTGCGCTTGTACGTCAGCGGTCCGCGGTCCCCCGCGCAGGCCAGCACCAGGCCGTGCCTGATCCGGCTCGCGCGCTCCCTGTTGCGCGCCAGCCAGCTGATCGCGCCGATGGTGCCCGGCGCGAACAGGAAGCGGTAGGTGTACCACGGGTCGGCTCCGGCGAGCCGCCGCGCGAGCCTCACCGCCACCGCGATGCCCGCCAGGTTGTCGTTGGCGAGCGAGGGGTGGCACACGTGACAGGAGACGAGCACCTCCTCGGCGACCCTGCCGGGCACCACGTGCTCGGCGTAGGTGAGGTGCCCGTCGGCGAGCGTGGAGTCGATCACGACCTCGTACGGCCCGTCCTCCAGGCTCTCCAGGGTGTCGTGGGCGAGGCAGAAGCCCCACGTCTCCGCGTAGTAGCTCGTGCGGTACGGGATCAGGGAGGGCTGCTCGGGGAGCGTGTGCAGGTGGGGCCGGAGCTCGTCCAGGGTCATGGTCGCCGCCACGGGGACGCTGTAGCCGACCACGTGCAGGTTGGAGGCGGCGAAGTCGACGACCCTGGTCCCCGAGGCGTCCTTGACGTAGGCGTCGCGGATGTTCCACTCCCTGGGCACCGTCCAGTCGAGGACCTGGGTGCCCGTCGGCACCTCGCGGACCTGCAGGCGGAGGAACTCCCCGACGATCTCCAGGGTGCGGCGCACGCCGTCGCCGGTGATGCTCCTGCAGAGCGGGTAGAGCCGCTCCACGAGGTCGTGCATCTCCCGCGCCTCGCCGTTCACCTCCTCCCGCGCCTCGTCGCTCGTCACGCTCGGCGCCTCGGCGCCGCGCATCGCGCTCGGTACCTCGTCACCGCTCATCACGCCCGGCGGCTCGCCGCCGTTCTCCTCCTCCGGCGTCTCGCCGTCGCCCCTCACCCCCGGCGCCGCGCCGCCGTGCTCCGTTCCCGGTCTTCGTTCACCGCCCTCGCCCGTCACCGTTCACCGCCCCGCCGTGGTCGCAGCGCGCCGTCGACGGTTCCGGCCTCGCGGCGGGCCGACAGCCACGCCAGCCTGGTGAAGCGGCGCCGGAAGGCGTCGTCGGTCAGGCCGAACCGCCCGTACGCCTCGACCAGCTCGACCGCGCCCGCCTTCACCGTCCACAGCGCCCGGTAGCCGGGGAGCGCGGCGCGGATGCGGGAGAAGTCGACCCGGTAGGAGCGCGGGTCGGCCCCGTTCTCCCCGGTGATCACGACCTCGGAGCCGGGCACCGCCTCCGCGACCTCGGCGGCGATCTCCGCCACCGTCACGTTGTTCTCCTCGGTGCCGACGTTGAACGCCTTCGCGTGAACGGCGTCGCGCGGCGCGTCCAACGCCATCGCGAAGGCGTTCGCTATGTCGGCGGCGTGCACCAGCGGGCGCCACGGGGTGCCGTCGGACAGCACCCTGACCTCACCGGACAGCAGCGCGTGCCCGACGAGGTTGTTCAGCACGATGTCCGCGCGCAGCCTGGGCGAGAACCCGAACGCGGTGGCGTTGCGCAGGAACACCGGGCTGAAGTCGTCGTCGGCCAGCTTGAGCAGGTCGTTCTCCACCCGGACCTTGGAGTCGGCGTACGGGGTGACCGGACGCAGCGGCGCGTCCTCGTCGACCAGGTCCGAGCCGGAGGCTCCGTAGACCGAGCAGGTGGACGCGTACAGGAACCTGCGCACGCCCGCGTCACGGGCCAGCCTCGCCAGGCGCACCGCCGCGCGGTGGTTGATGTCGTAGGTCAGCTCGGGCGCGAGCGCGCCCAGCGGGTCGTTGGAGAGCGCGGCGAGGTGCACCACCGCGTCGATCCCCGCCAGGGCCTCGGGGGTGACGTCCCGCAGGTCGACCGCGTGTCCCGGCGGGTCGTCGGGCGCGGGACCCAGCAGGCATCCGGCGAAGAGCCCGGAGTCGAGCCCGGTCACCTCGTGGCCCGCGGCGGCGAGCACCGGGGCCATCACACTCCCCAGGTAGCCCTGGTGCCCGGTCAGCAGCACGCGCATCCGGTTCAGCCTCCAGCCAGGTCGAAGGTCAGCTTGTTGACGTGGAACGCCTCGGCGTAGCGGGCGTGGCACTCGATCCCGCGGATGCGGGCCAGTCCCAGGAACGCCTCGCGGTCGAACCAGGAACGGTGGCGCTGCGAGGGGTAGTGGCGGTGGAGCAGGCCCACCTTCGCCTCGGCGATCTCCGGGGTGAGCGGCTGGTAGGCCGTGGGCCGCCCCAGGTCCCCGTCCCATTTGGCGATCTCGTAGCCGAGCACCTGGTGGTCGCGGAAGGCCGTGGGTACCAGCTTGGCCAGGCCCCGGTGGTCCTGGTGGGCGTCGGCGGGGTTCGGCGCGAACAGCAGGTCGGGGTCGGTGCGCGCCCGCAGCTCCTCCACCGCCTCCTTCGCCTCCTCCCAGCGCGCGGGCAGCCGCCCGTCGGGCAGCTTGAGCACGGTGAGCCGCAGGTCGGCGCCGGGGCAGAACGCGTCGAGCGCGGCGCGTTCCTCGTCCTCGCGCTCGGTACCGCCGCCGGAGAGCACCAGGGCGTCCACCTGGACGCCGGGGCGCGCGGAGCAGAGGGTGAGCAGGCTGCCGCCCGCCCCGATCGCCAGGTCGTCGCAGTGCGCGGCGAGCAGCGCGATCCGGCCCGTCCTGGCCGCTCTGAACCGGATCACGTGACCGTCACCGCCGCGGGCCCGCCTTCGAGCACCGCCGCCGGCTCGTACCCCGGTGCCTGCCCGAGCACCGGCGCGGACTCACGCTCCGGGGCCGTCACGGGTGCGGGTGCGGGCTCGCGCTCCGGGGCCGTCACCGATCCGGGTACGGGCTCGCGCTCCCACAGCGCCCAGGGGCGGTCGCCGCGCGAGTACGCCTCGTCGAGGGCCACCCGCTCCTTGACCGTGTCCGTGGGCCGCCAGTAGCCGCGGTGCGGGTAGGCGAGCAGCCTGCCGCGCTTGGCCAGCTCCGCGCAGCCGTCCGCGACCAGGTCGCCGCCCTCCGGGATGTGGTCGAAGATCTCCTGGCGGAGCACGAAGTATCCGCCGTTCACCCAGAGCGGCATCTCGCTCACCGGCGTGATCCCGCCGACCGTGCCGCGCTCTCCCAGCTCGATGCAGTGGAAGGTGTCGGCGGGCGGCACCACCATCATCGACGCGCCCGCGCCCGACCGGGCGAAGCGGTCGACGATCTCCGGCAGCGGCGCGTCGGTGAGCACGTCGGCGTAGTTGGCGAGGAACATCTCCTCGCCGTCCAGGTGGTCGCGGACCCGGCGCAGCCGCTCGCCGATCGGGGAGGCGATCCCGGTCTGCACGAACGAGATCGACCACTCGGAGATGTCGGTGGACAGCAGCTCGACCCTGCCCGCGCGCAGGACGAAGTCGTTGGACGTCGTCTCCTGGTAGTTCAGGAAGAAGTCCTTGATGTGGTGCGCGCCGTACCCCAGGCAGAGGATGAACTCCGTGTGCCCGAAGTGCGCGTAGTAGCGCATCACATGCCAGATGAGCGGCCGTGGCCCCACGAGCTGCATGGGCTTGGGCACGTCACCGGGGGTGCCGGTGCGCATCCTGGTGCCGTATCCGCCGCAGAAGAGGACGACCTTCACGGGTTCACCTCGACGATCTCCAGATTGGGGATGGGGAAGACCAGCCGGCCTCCCCAGGCGTGCACGAAGGACAGCTGGTCGACGAGCTCGTCGCGGAGGTTCCACGGCAGGACCAGCACGTAGTCGGGCCGCTCCTCGGCGAGCCTCTCCGGCGGCAGGATCGGTACGCGCGTGCCGGGGGTGAACCTGCCGTGCTTGTACGGGTTGCGGTCGACGGTGAAGGGGAGCAGGTCGGGCCGGATGCCGCAGTGGTTGAGCAGGGTGTTGCCCTTGCCCGGCGCTCCGTAGCCCGCGACGGTCCTGCCCTCGCGGGCGGCGTCGAGGAGGAAGCCCAGCAGGTCCCGCCGCACCCGCGCCACCCGCTCGCCGAACTCGGCGTACCCGGACAGCTCGTGCAGACCGGCGGCCTTCTCCGCCGCGAGCAGCGCGGCCACCCGCTCGCTCGGCCCGTCCGGCGACCCGTTCCGCTCGCCCGACCCGTTCTGCCCGCCCCGCCCATCCTGTCCGCCCGGCCCGGCTTGTCCGCCCAGCCCTCCCCGGCCGTCCGACTCTCCCCGGACGCCCGGCTCCGTCCAGGCGCCCGGCTCCCGCTGCGCGTCCACGGCCTCCACCGGTCTCGCCCACAGCCGGATCGAGCCCCCGTGCGTGGGCAGCGACTCGACGTCCACGAGAGCGAGCCCACCGGCGGCGAGGGCACGTTGGGCGGAGGCGACCGTGTAGTACTGGAAGTGCTCGTGGTAGATCGTGTCGTACTGGTTACGCTCCATCAGGGTGAGCAGGTGCTGGACCTCGATGGAGACCCAGCCGTCGTCGGCCACGAGGGCGCGCAACCCCCGGGTGAAGCCGACGATGTCCGGGATGTGGGCGTAGACGTTGTTGGCGACCACCAGGTCGGCGGGGCCGTGCTCCGCGCGCACCGAGGCGCCGGTCTCCGGGCCGAGGAACGCCGTGACGGTCGGCACCCCGGCGTCCCTGGCGGCCTGGCCGACGTTCTCCGACGGTTCGACGCCCAGGCAGCGGATGCCCCGCTCGACGACGTGCCGCAGCAGGTATCCGTCGTTGCTCGCCACCTCGACCACGAACGACCCGGCCCCCAGCCCGAGCCGCTCGGCCGCCCCGCGCACGAACTCCCGCGCGTGCTCCACCCACGAGGTGGAGTACGAGGAGAAGTAGGCGTACTCGGTGAAGGTCTCCTCCGGGGTGATCATCGGTGGGATCTGCGCCAGCCAGCAGGCGGTGCAGACCCGCAGGTGCAGCGGGTAGGTGACCTCGGGCTCCTCCAGCTGCGGCGCGGTGAGGAACCGCTCGCAGGGCGGTGTCGCCCCGAGGTCGACGACGCTGGCCAGGCTCGTCGAGCCGCACAGCCTGCAGGTTGTCATGAATGCGCTCCCCTACCGCGTGACGCGGTCCGACGGTTCTCCGACTGGGTCCTTCTTCTCGCGCCCGACGACCGGGTCCCGGCCGACCGGGTCCCTGCCGGCCAGGTCCCGCCCGGCGGGGTCCCGCCCGGCCCCTTCCGTGCCCGGCCCTCGACACGGACGCCCCCGCTAGCCCGCCGCGAGCACACGGGACTCCCTCAGCGCCTCTTTCCAGTGCCGCATCGGCGGCAGGCCCGCCCTGGGCCAGCCGTCGTGCCCCAGCACGCTGTACGCGGGCCGGGGCGCGGGACGCGTGAGGTCCTTGGAGGGGATCTCCTTCACCCGGCCGGGATCGGCGCCGAGCAGCGTGAAGACCTCCCTGGCCAGGTCGTACCAGCTCGTGTGGCCCGAGTTGGTGGCGTGGTAGACGCCGGGCGGCGCGTCGCTCACCGCCAGGTCGACGATCCTCGCCGCGAGGTCACCGGCCCAGGTGGGCTGGCCGAACTGGTCACCGACGACCTCGGGGGCCATTCCCTCGCCCTCCAGGCGCATCATCGTGCGGACGAAGTTGTGGCCGGTCGCGGCGTACAGCCAGGCCGTGCGCACCACGTAGCCGCCGTGCGGCAGCACCTCGAGCACGGCGCGCTCGCCCGCGAGCTTGGTCCTGCCGTACGCGTTGACCGGGCAGGGCCGCGCGTCCTCGGGGTAGGGGTCCAGCGCGGTGCCGTCGAAGACGTAGTCGCTGGAGGGCTGGATCATCCGCGCGCCGACGCGCCCGCACGCCTCGGCGAGTGAGCGCACCGCGGTGCCGTTGACCGCGAGCGCCTCGTCCTCCCGCGTCTCCGCCTCGTCGACGGCGTTCCACGCGGCGCAGTTGACCACGACGTCGGGCCTGCAGGCCGCGATCAGGTGGCGTACGGCGGACGTGTCACAGAGGTCCAGCTCGTGCCTGCCGAACGCGAGGAAGGGTTGTTCCTCGGCACGCAGGCGGGCCTCCAGCTCGGTCCCGAGCATGCCGGAGGCACCGATGATCATCCAGCGGGTCATCCGGCCGTCCCTCCTCGCCGTCCGCCCACCGCACCGGCCATCCCCGCCGGACCGGCCGAACCCATCGGCCCCACCGGGGCCGTCGAACCGGCCGCGCCCCCCGGACCCGCCGCACCGGGCGCATCCGCGCCGCCCGATGCCGGGCCGGCGCCCGCCGCCTCCGCGGCGGCCTCCCACCAGCCGGGGTTCTCCCGGTACCAGCGGACCGTCTCCGCCAGGCCGCGCTCGAACGGCACGGACGGCCGGTAGCCGAGCGCGCGGAGCCTGGAGTCGTCCAGGGAGTAGCGGCGGTCGTGCCCCTTGCGGTCGGGGACGCGCTCGACCATGTCCCATCCGGCGCCGCAGGCCTCAAGGAGCCGGGCGACGAGCTCGATGTTGCTCAGCTCCGCCGTACCGGCGATGTGATAGACCTCGCCGGGTGCGCCGCGCTCGGCGACGACGCGGATGCCCGCGCAGTGGTCGTCGACGTGGACCCAGTCGCGGACGTTGCCGCCGTCGCCGTAGAGCGGGACCCTGCGTCCCCGCAGCAGGCGGGTGACGAAGAGCGGGATCAGCTTCTCCGGATACTGGCGGGGGCCGTAGTTGTTGCCGCAGCGCGTGATGGAGACCGGCAGGCCGTGGGTGATCGCGTACGCCTGGGCGATCATGTCTCCGCTCGCCTTCGCCGCGGAGTAGGGCGAGCGCGGGCCGAGCCGCGCGCCCTCGTCCCAGGAGCCCTCGTCGATCGACCCGTACACCTCGTCGGTCGAGACCTGCACCACCCTCGGGGTGCCCGCCTCCAGGCAGGCCTGCATCAGCGCCTGCGTACCGAGGACGTTGGTCCGCACGAAGTCGGCGGCGCCGTCGATCGACCGGTCGACGTGGGACTCGGCGGCGAAGTTGACGACGAGGTCGTGGCCGGGGACGAGCCCCGCCAGGAGTTCGGTGTCGCAGACGTCGCCGTGCACGAAGTCGTGGGGCGTCCCCTCCAGGTTGGCCCGGTTTCCCGCGTAGGTGAGCTTGTCGAGGACCGTCACGGCGGCCCCGCTCGCGGCGAGCAGCCGGGCGAAGTGGGAGCCGATGAATCCGGCTCCCCCGGTGACCAGGACCTTCGACGGGGTGCTCGACGCAGTGTTCGACGGGGCGGAGGTCGTCCCGCTGTCGGCTGTTGTCATGAACTGATCTGGACCTTGCTGTGATCGCCCAGCACGAGACGGTGGGCTCTGGGGGTGGTGGGGGCGGGGGTGACCTCGACGTCGTGGCCGATGAGGGACGCCTCGATGCGCGAGACCCCGGCGATCGAGGACCTGGGCAGGACGATCGAGTACTCGATCTCGCTCGCGCTGATCGCGCAGTCCGCCGCGATCGAGGTGAAGGGGCCGATGTAGCTGTCGCGGATCCGGGCTCCCGGGCCGATGATCGCGGGTCCGACGACGCGGGACCGCTCGATCGTGGCGCCCTCCTCGACGACCACCCGGCCGATCAGCTGGCTCGCCTCGTCGACCAGGCCGTCCAGGCGTGGCCGCAGGGACTCCAGTACCAGCCGGTTCACCTCCAGCATGTCGGTGACGTTCCCGGTGTCCTTCCAGTAGCCGGAGATGACGGAGGACTCGACCCGCCGCCCGTCGGCGATCAGCCAGTGCAGGGCGTCGGTGATCTCCAGCTCTCCCCGCCACGACGGCTTGAGCTCGGCCACCGCCTCGTGGATCGCGGCGGTGAACAGGTAGACGCCGACCAGTGCGAGGTCGCTCTTGGGTACGGGTGGCTTCTCCTCCAGGCCGATCACCCGGCCGGCGGCGTCGAGCTCGGCGACCCCGAACTGCCGGGGATCTCCGACCTTGGTGAGCATGATGTGGGCCGCGGGCCGCTCACGGGCGAAGCGCTCGACGACGTCGTTGATGCCGCCGACGATGAAGTTGTCGCCGAGATACATGACGAAGTCGTCGTCGCCGAGGTAGTCGCGGGCGACGAGCACCGCGTGGGCCAGGCCCAGCGGCGCCCGCTGCCGGACGTAGGTGACCTCCAGGCCGAACGCGCGGCCGTCGCCGACGGCCGCCTCGATCTCGGCGTGCGTGTCGCCGACGACGATCCCGATCTCGCGGATGCCCGCGGCGGCGATCGCCTCCAGCCCGTAGAAGAGCACGGGCTTGTTGGCGACGGGGACGAGTTGCTTGGCGGAGGTGTGGGTGATCGGCCGCAGCCGGGTGCCCGACCCTCCGGCGAGCACGAGTGCTTTCACTAGTAGGCCCCTTCTCCGCCGGTCACGGCGCCCCAGGTCTTCCAGAGGATCTGCAGGTCCAGGAAGAGCGACCAGTTCTCGACGTAGCGGAGGTCCAGGCGGACCGACTCCTCCCAGGTCAGGTCGGAGCGCCCGCTGACCTGCCACAGGCCGGTCATGCCCGGGCTCACGACGAGGCGGCGGCGTACGTCGGCGCCGTACTGCCTGACCTCGTCGGGCAGCGGAGGGCGCGGGCCGACGAGGGACATCTCGCCGCGCAGCACGTTGAGCAGCTGGGGCAGTTCGTCGAGGGAGTATCGGCGCAGGAAGGCACCCACGCGGGTGATCCTTGGATCGTTCCTAATCTTGAACAGGACGCCGTCGAACTCGTTCTCGCGCTCCAGGTCGATCTTGAGCTGCTCCGCGTCGACCACCATCGTGCGAAATTTCACGACCTGAAACTCGGTGCCCCCCTTACCGACCCTGACCTGGCGGAAGAGGGCGGGCCCCGGGCTGGTCGCGCGGATCAGCGCGGCGATCACCAGCATGGGCACCCCCAGCACCAGGAGGGCGAGACCCGCCCCCGCCCGGTCGAACAGGCTCTTCGCCAGCCGCCGGGCGCCGCGGAAGTCGGGGTGCTCGACATGCAGCAGCGGCATGCCCGCGACCGGGCTGATGCTGATGCGCGGGCCGGCCACGTCCATCAGCGCGGGGGCCACGAACAGGTCGGTGCGGGCGTCCTCCAACCCCCAGGCGAGCCTGCGCAGCGCGGCGCCGTCCAATTCCGGACAGGCCAAAACCGCGACGGCGTCGGCGTTGACCTCGGCCACCACCGTGGGCACGTCGGAGAAGTTGCCGAGGACCGGAACCCCGTCGATCTCCACCAGGTCGGGGCCCGCGGGCAGGCACGCGGCGACGACGGTCATGCCGTGGTGCGGCTGCCTGCGCAACTGCATCACCAGGTCGAGCACCGACTCCCGATGGCCGACGGCGACCACATGACGCATGTAGTCGCCGCGCGAGCGTCTGCGATGCAGTCGCTTGCGCATCCGGTAGCGAAAGAAAAGCGTGAGAGTGAAAGCGAGCGGGAACATCGCCATGACAAAACTTCGGGCGATCGGAGTTTGCGTGACATACGCACCGATCGCGACCGCCGCCGTCAGACCGGCGGCACCATTGAAAACCGCTCGGAATTCGTCCGTACCCTCACCGTGCGTACGCCGGCGATAGGCGCCTCCCGACGCCAGGGCGAGCGGCCAGATCAGGGCGAGACCCAGCCCGAGCAGGGCCTCCTCCACCGGGATGAAGGCGCCGAACCACAGGCGAACGCCCAGAACGGTCTCACAGGCGATGACAGAGCACGCGATATCCCCGGCGAGGAGGATGCGGACATAGGATCGCGTCCAGATGCTCGGAGCGGTGCGTGCGGGACCTTTGAGAAGCCCGACGACGAGCTCCTCAGTTTCCACTCTCATATCACCCCATCCCACCCGAGATGCCCCGAGGCAGCCAAATAAGGCGCCGCGCATCTCATTCAATGGCTGACAGCATCCCCTAATGCATCAGGAGCGTGGATACCCTAGGAAATCCTAGTGATCACTATTGATTAGGGGAATACCGGCCACTGTCCACTATTGGACGAAGTGCGGCAGAGATGGCATCTTGACGGAACGATCCAAACGTGTAAGTTTGGCCGCCGCATTTGACAGCAATGCGGGAATCAGTCGTATTCAAAATCCGGAAGAGCAGAAGGTGGTTCTGGACTGCGCCATACGACGACATAATCGTCGGGCGCGGACTCCACCGCCGCGCCGAGCCGGTCGAGGTCGAAATCCGGGAGATATCGAAGACGGGCGAGGAAGGTCGCGTCGGTCGCCGAGTGGGGCACCACACACCCCTGGCCTTGTCGATCGAGAAGGATGTACAGGATGTCCGAGTCTTCTGAGCCGTCCGGGTCCGTGTCGCCCACTATCCGCACCTCGACGACGTCCTCCCACGCGAGGGCGTCAACGCTGCCGTCCTCGTAGTGACGGGTCACGCCTTCTTCGGTGACATACACGTAGGAGTCCGGCACTGAGTTGCCGTGCATGGGCGCGATTGTGACGACTTCAGGGCTCCGCGTGCAATAGAGCCATGCAAGTCGGTCCCTAATGATCACCCCAGCCGTGGTCGAGATGCGCCGCGACCGCCTCCCTGGCGGCCTCCCGAGACCCCCCGCCGATCGCGTCGAGCAGATTCCGGTGCTCGGCGACCAGCACGTGCCGGTCGGAGTAGACGACGCGCAGCCTGACCAGGCCGAGCCTGGTCTCGGCGGCCAGCATGCCGTAGAGCCGCTCCAGCCGAGGGCTGCCCACTGCGACGACCAGCGCCTGGTGCAGGGCCATGTGCTCGGCCACCACCTCCGACCAGGGAGCGTCGGCGGGCAGCGCGGCCATCCGCGCCAGCGCGGCGTCGGCCTCCCCGACCCGCCGCCCCGCCAGCGAGGTGGCCGTCAGCTCCTCCAGCGGGCGCCGGACGAACATCAGGTCGTCCAGGTCCGCCACGGTCACCTCGGCCACCTGGGCACTGCGGTGCCGTTCGCGTCTGAGCAGCCCCTCGTGCACGAGCACGGCGAGTGCCTCGCGGACGGTCGGGCGGGCCACCCCGTACAGGGCCGAGAGCTCCTGCTCCGGCAGCGTGGTACCCGGGGCGATCTCGCCGGACAGCACCCGCCGGCGCAGAGCGTCGGCGAGCGCGCCGACGGCGGAGACAGGATGGATCGGGAGAGTCACGCCGACGACCCTATTGCCGTTACCTGTGAGTGTGCTTCGGTAAGCGCACTCACAGGCGGCTTCCGGCTTGCGCCGGAGCGTTCCCCCGGCTTCCGGGGCGGACGCGCTCCGGCAGGGAGACCGCGGCCAGGCTGGCGCCGACCAGGACGAGCCCGGCGACCGAGGTGGGCGTGAGCCGCTCACCGAGCACGACGACCCCGAGCAGGGCCGCCACCGCCGGCTCCGCCAGGGCGAGAGTGGCGGCGGTCGCGACCGGGGTCGTGCGCAGCCCCCTCCCGTACAGGAAATAGGCCAGCGCGGTGGTGGCGCAGCCCAGGTAGAGGGCGGCGAGCAGGCCGTGCGGCTCGGCGAGCCAGCCGGTGCCCCTCCACAGCAGGACGGGCACCATGACGACGGCGGCCCCGCCGAACATCAGCCCCATCACCCCGTCGGAGGGCGCGCCCGCTCCGATCGCCCGCGCCGCGGTGACCGCGTAGAAGGCGTACAGCAGGCCGCCGAGCAGCGCGAGCAGGACGCCGTCGGCCCGCACCTCGCCTCCCCCGCCGGTGAGCACGGCGCAACCGGCGATCGCCACCGCGGTCGCCCCCGCCCAGCGGCGGCCGGGCCGCACCCGGCCGAACAGCCAGGACAGCAGCCCGGTGAAGACGGGACCGCTGCCGATGGCGACCACGGTGCCCACGGCCACCCCGGTCCTGCTGACCGCGGCGAAGTAACACAGCTGGTACGCCGCCACGGCCACCGCCGCCGCCACGAGCGCGCCGGGGCGTGCCGTGGGGCCGCGCCCCGGACCTCCATCGTCCCCCCGCCCTCCGGAGGGACCCGCCGAGGAGCCCCCGGAGGGACCTGCGGAGAAGCCCCCGGAGAAGCCTCCGGGGGAGAGCAGGAGACGCGCGGCGGGAGCGGTGGCGGCCGCGAGGACCAGGCCGCCGATCACCAGGCGGGCGGCGGCGAGGGAAACGGGATCGACCCCGGCGACGAGCAGGCCCGCGGTTCCCGCCGTCCCCCAGAGTACGGCGGCTCCGATCACGGCGATTTTCATAGGGTGATTGTAGGCATATTGTCTGACAACCAGACAATGGTATTTCGACCTGGGCGGGGGCCCGGGAACGCAACGAGGTGAGGGTGAGGAGCCCGACGGGCGGTGAGCAGCGAAGACACGCCCGTCACCCTGTTTTCGCGGGTTCGCGCGCGGGTAGTTCGGCGGGGTGAGATCTCCCAGAGACAGTGCCGACCACTCGGCTCAGGGGGCAGGGCCGATGACGACCAGAGGTGCCGCCCACGAGACGGGCGACCGCACGGGCGTGCCCGCCACCCGTCGGAGGCGACGATGACCACGGTGTCCAGGGGGACGTTCCGCCACGGGCCGGCCACGGAGGTCCGGTCCATGCTCGGCGGCGCCACGCCGCACCCGCTGGACGGCGTGAAGATCACCACTTCGGCCGAGGCGATGGACGCGATCGCCGAGGCCCTCGACCTGCCGGGCACCTTCGGGCACAACCTCGACGCGCTCTACGACGTGCTGACCGACCTGTCGTGGCTGCCGCCGGGCGAGCACGCGCTGATCTGGTCGGAGCCGTCGACGCTCCGGGCGGAGGACCGCCCGGCCTACGACGCGATTCTCACCGTTCTCTCCGAGGCCGTCGCCGACGGCACGACGGGAGAGTCCTTCTTGTCCGTCCTGATCCTGACCGACTGAGCCGTCGCCACGCAGTGGGCACAGAAGGCGCCCTGCCTGCCCTCGGGACAGCTGCAGTGCCAGCGGAGGGCCTCGTCGACGAGCCGGAAGTCGACGCACGCGGCGCCGTCGTCCACCTCGGCGGTCACCCGCGGCGGTCCGAACCTGACCAGCTGCACCGCTCCCGCCCTCGCCAGCTCGCCGCCACGGGCCAGCGCCGCCAGGTCGGCGCGCTCGGCCTCGGTTTCGATCAGGTCCGCGATCTTCCGCATCGTCGACCCCCTCCTGTCCGATCATCTCGGAGGCACTCATGAGGGACTCGTGATGCCGGACCGCCCATGAGGTGCTCGTGGTTCTGGGACAAAGTAACGTGATAAATCATCTCAACGTGACTCGCGTGCACGCCTGGTCCCAAGTGACCCACATTGCTATGTTTGGCCATTGTTAACCACGCATCTCAAGGTGTGCGAGGTATTATGGCCAGCCGAAAATACTCAATCAGGGTAAAGATTTTCACTTTACTCTTGGTACCTATTATATCGCTTGTAGCGATTTGGGTATTTGTGGCCAACCTCACGGTGCAGGACGGGCAGGAGCTACTCAAGATCCGTAGTGGTTACGAGCACGTGGTCGTACCCACCAGGAAGGTGACCACCGCGCTCCAGCACGAGCGGATGCTCTCGCTCTCCGTCCTGGGAGACGTCGGCGTCCCGCGCTCGCAACTGGACGCCCAGCGCCTGCGGACGAACGGCGCCCGAGCCGAGCTGGAACGACTCACCGCCGAAGTCCGTCCCGACCTCACCCCCGCCACCTGGGACCGCCTGAGCCGGCTTCTGGCCGCGCTGAACCGGCTCCCCGAGATCCGCAGAGGGGTCGACACCCGCACCGAGCCCCGGTTGCGGGTCCTCGACGCCTACAGCGGGATCATCGAGGCCGCCTTCGACACCTACGAGAAGATCCGGATATCCGCTGACATGGAACTGACCGACCAGACGCGGGCCCTCGTCATGGTCGGGCGGAGCCGGGAGATGCTCAGCCAGCAGGCCGCGCTGATATCGGGGGCCGCCGTCGAAGGGGCCATGAGCCCCGGGGAACGCGCGAGGTTCGGTCAGCTGGTCACCGGCCGCAGGCTCCTCTACTCCATGGGCTTCGACCAGCTCGACCCGGAGTTCCAGTCGCTCTACACCCCGCTGCGCGACTCCTCCGACCACTCCTCGTTCGAGAGGATCGAGGACGCCGTCGTCGCGTCGGCCGTGCCCGAACCCGCCTGGGCCGGGATCGCCGGACGGCTCTCCGACGACTTCGACAGGCGCGCCGGGGACGTCGGCACGCGCATCAGCGAGCGGACGGCGCCCCTCGCCAGGGACATCATGGTCCGGATCGGCCTCGCCGCAGGGCTCGGCCTGGTCGCGGTCGGGCTGTCCGTCTTCGTCTCGGTACGGTTCGGCCGGAGGCTCGCCGGTGAGCTCGTCGGCCTCCAGCAGGCGGCACTCGACCTCGCGGGCAAGCGGCTGCCGGACGTGGTCCAGCGGCTCCGGCGGGGCGAGGAGGTCTCCTCGGAGACTCCCGAGATCAAGACGGACGGCACCGCCGAGGTCGCCGAGGTCGCCAGGGCGTTCTCCTCCGTACAGCGGACCGCGGTCGAGGCCGCCGTCGGTCAGGCCCGGATGCGCAAGGGCGTCAACAAGGTCTTCGTGAACCTCGCCAGGCGCAGCCAGTCCCTGCTGTACCGGCAGTTGACCATGCTGGAGGGCATGCAGCGGCGGACCGACGACCCGGCGGCCCTTGAAGGCCTTTTCCGCCTGGACCACCTCACCACCCGGATGCGCCGCCACTCCGAGGGCCTGCTCATCCTGTCCGGAGCCGCCCCGGGACGGGGATGGCGGGACCCGGTCACGATCTACGACGTGGTCCGCGCCGCGGTCGAGGAGGTCGAGGACTACCCGCGCGTGACGATCGGCGTCCCGCACGGCCCGTCCGTGGTCGGCGCGGTCGCCACCGACGTGATCCACCTCCTCGCCGAACTGGTCGAGAACGCCGCGATGTTCTCTCCCCCGAACACCTCCGTACGCGTCCACGGCGACACGGTCGCGAAGGGCTACGCCATCGAGGTCGAGGACAGAGGGCTCGGCATCTCCCCCGAGGAGACCGCCCGGCTCAACGCGCTGCTGGCCGACCCGCCCGAGTTCGACCTGGCGGACAGCGACCGGCTCGGCCTGTTCGTCGTCGCGCAGCTCGCCGTCCGGCACGACATCCGCGTCTTCCTGCGGCCCTCCCCCTTCGGCGGCACCACGGCGATCGTGCTGCTCCCCGGAGAGCTGGTGGTCGAGCCGGCCGATCCCCGGTTCATCCACTCGGTCGAGGTCGAACGGTTACCGTTACCCCCGGGCGACGAACTGCCCAGACGGGTGCGCCAGACCGTACCCGCGGAACGCCCCTCCCAGGGGAACTCCATCGCGGGAACCCGGGAGGCCGACGGGGGGGCCGTCCCGAGCGGCGTGTCCGGAGCGCTCCCCGACGGATGGCCGCACGGCGGGAAGTCCGGGCAGGAGGATGGACCGTGACACAGGAGCGCCCGGACGACCGGGAGCACGGCCCGATCATCCGCCCCTACACGATGACCCGCGGCCGGACCAGGGTCGCGGGAGCCCATTTCGACCTCATGTCCGTGGTGGTGGCGGTCGACCCCCACCGGGGGCCGCGGCCCCCGGCCGGACGCGGTGACCTGGCGAACGGCGTGATGGCGGTCGGCGACCCCCGTCAAGGGCTGCAGCCCGAGCATCTGGCGATCCTGGACGCCTGCCGCGCGCCGACCCCCGTCGTCGAACTGGCCGCGCGGACCGCCCTCGCCGTCGGGGTGCTCCGGGTGCTCCTCGGCGACCTGCGCGAGAGCGGCCTGATCGCCGTACGGCCCCCGGCACCCCCGTCCGCGATCCCCCGCGAGAACCTGCTCCGCGACCTCCTCGCCGGTCTCAGAAGCCTCTGAACCACCGTCTCGTCACCGATCGAGGGGCGTCGGCGACCCGAGTGCCGCCGCTCGATCGGTCAGTCGGTGGCCAGGCGGGCGTGCCGCTCCACGTCGTAGCGGACACCCTCGTAGCTGATCTTGGCCCGCTCGACACCCTCGGACAGGAATCCGGCCCTGGTCGCCACCGCGCAGGAGGCGGTGTTACCGACCCGGTGTGCCAGCTCCAGGCGGAACAGGCCACGCTCCCCGAACGCCCACTCGGTCATCTTCCTGGTGGCGGCCACGGCGACCCCCCGTCCCCTGGCGCGCGGAAGCGTCCAGTAGGAGACCCAGCCGGTGCCGTGCGCGTCGATGTTGCTCACCGCGACGTTTCCCACGACCTCGCCGTTGGAGACCACGGCGAACGCCCGCGCGTCATCGCGAAACCCCCACAGCCCCATCCACTCCAGCGCCGCCTGCGCGGTGTCGATGGGCCGGGCCGCCTGATCCGCCATGTCCGGAGAGCCGAACGCGTCGAGCACGACCGGCATGTCGTCGGGCCGCCATCCGCGCAACTCCACTTCCGTCATCCGTGCAGGGTAGTACCCGTTGACCGGCCCGTGAAGTGCGCGGACACCGAATCCGGGGGAGGGGGAGCGGCACCGTGCGGCCGGGGTGGGCCGGGCAGGAGAAACAGATCCGGTGAGAGCGGTTTCGTGGACGACGGGACGGCCTTCACCGCGGCCGGCCGTACCGCCGCCCTGAAGGGCCTCGTCTCAGCCTGGGTCGGAGGAGGGCTCCGCGTCCGGGGCGGACGGGGCCGCGGACGGTGAGGGCTCCGCGCCCTGGGCGGACGGGGCCCCGGATCGGGGAGCCTCCGCGTCCGGGACCGCCGGAGTCACGGACGGTGTAGCCTCCGGAGCCTCCGGGGTGACGGCCCGCAGTGACGCGGGGACGTCGGGGTCGAGGGAGAACGCGCTCGTGAGGCCGGTGACCGTCAGGATCCGTTCCAGAATCCCGTGAACACCGGCCAGCCGTAGGCAGCCCCCCGCCGCACTCGCGCGCCGCTGGACCTCCAACATGGTCCACAGCCCGGTGGAGTCGCAGAATCTCAGAGCGGTGACATCGAGGATCAGGTTCCCCACCCCGTCGTCCAGCTGCGTGACCAGGACATCGCGAAGCCGCGGACTGGACAGCTTGTCCAGCTCACCGGCGAGCACGGTCACCGAGGCGCCCTCGTGCCTGCGAACCGAGAGATCAAGCCGCGTCGTCATCCCCCACGATCCTTATGCCGGTTGAGCCGAGGCTATTTTAAAGATCTTGGTGAGAAGGCCCTCTCCGGCCAACTGCAACCCGCCCGTAAGCGAATCGCGTCCTGGGCTTGGGACCCTCCGGACCCGGCGCACGGCTCCCGCGTACGGAAATCGTCCACATCGGATGGGAGGTCGCAGATAGATCTAGGGCGTGTGGGGCACTCAGCAGCTATGAGCGACGATTCGGAGAGCCGCGACTTCACCGGGAAGGGGCTCGGCGACGAACTTTCCAACCGACCGAAGACAATGGGAGAGATAGCCGTGAACCTGGCTGTTAGCGAATCACTCGCCAATCACGGTCACCACGCGCTGGTCAACGCCCACGAGGCGGCGGCGAGCAGCCACCAGCTCATGGCAGAGGCGGGGGTGGGCGATGTGGAGGAGCATCTCGATCTAGCGCGATGGCATCGCTGGTGCGCCATCGTGGAGGATCAGCTGGCCGACGAGGCGGATCAGAAGACTCCCGCCAAGCGGAAAAAGGACCACTGAACACGACGGGCGACACCGAGGGGGGACCACCGGCGCGGGGACCCGGCGGGAGATCGGCTCACACGGATCTTCTCGGCCGGCACGGCACCGCGGCGTTCCAGGCGCCACGGCCCAGGGCGCCGGTGGATCTTCTTCACCCGCTCGGCGTGCTCCGGAGCCTCGTCGAGGAACGCCTCGGCCGAGTGCCTGACCCGCCCTCCGTCGCCCACGGATCGAGCGCCCCGAGCGCCCGCCGCCAAGCCGGAACACGACCGTCTCGTCCCCCCGAACTCCCCGAGCGGTCGCGATACCAGCGGTAATACAGTCATCTCCAAGTGCCGGATGCGAGAAATGAGGGGCCGTCCGATCGGCACCCGGCGACCTCGCACACTCCCCACCCGCACCACGAAGCACTGGAGAACGCTCATGACCACCGTCTTTCCCCCGGCGGAAGACCTCGGCGGAGGGCTGGAGACCCTGCGCCACCAGATCGCCGGCCCTGTCCTGACCCCCGGGCAGGACGGCTACGACGAGGAGATCGCCGGATTCAACACCGCGGTCCCGCACCGGCCCGCCCTCGTCGTGGGCGCCACCGGCGCGGAGGACGTCGCGGCGGCGATCCGCTTCGCGGCGGCCCACTCCCTTCCCGTCGCCGTACAGGCCACCGGCCACGGCGCGGTCCAGGCGGCCGACGGGGCACTGCTGATCAACACCTCCAGGATGCGCGAGGTCACCGTCGATCCTTCCGGCCGCAGCGCACGGATCGGCGCCGGCTCCCGCTGGGCCGACGTCATCGAGCAGGCGACCCCGCACGGCCTGGCACCCCTGAGCGGCTCGTCGTCGGGTGTCGGAGCGGTGGGCTACACGCTGGGCGGCGGCATCGGCCCCATGTCACGGACCTTCGGCTTCGCCGCCGACCACGTACGGGAGATCACCGTCGTGACCTCGGACGGCACGATCCGGATGACGGACCAGAACACCGAGCCCGACCTGTTCTGGGGGCTGCGCGGCGGCAAGGGCAGCCTCGGCGTGGTCACCTCCATGGTCGTCGACCTGTTCCCCGTGTCGACCCTGTACGGAGGCTGCCTCTACTTCGACGCCGAGGACACCCCGGCCGTCCTGCACGCCTACCGGACCTGGACCGGCACGCTGCCGGAGACCACGACCACCTCGGTGGCGATGCTGCGCCTGCCTCCGCTGCCCCAGCTCCCGCCGCCGCTGCGCGGGCGTTTCGTGACCCACCTGCGCTTCGTCCACCTCGGCGACGCCCAGGAGGCGGAGGCCCTTCTCGCCCCGATGCGGGCCGTCGCCGAACCGATCTTCGGCGAGATCGGGCAGATGCCGTTCGGCGCGATCGACTCCGTCCACCGGGACCCGGTCGACCCGATGCCGGCCTGGGATCGCGGCGCCCTCCTGCGCGAGCTCGGTGAGGAGACCCTGGAGGCGCTCCTCGCGGTGGCGGGCCCGGCGGCCGACGTGCCCCTCGCCGTCGTGGAACTGCGCCACCTCGGCGGGGCGCTGGGCCGCGAGCCGCACCTCCCGAACGCCGTGGGCGGGCGGGACGCGGCCTTCTCCCTGCTGGTGATCGGCGCTCCCGTGCCGGAACTGCTGGACACCGTCGTCCCCGCCGTGGGCGGTGCCGTGCTCGACGCCCTCGCTCCCTGGCAGACCGGCGGGACGCAGCTCAACTTCCACGGGTCGGCGCTCGCGCCCGCCGATCTGTCCCGCGCGTGGCCGGAGCCGACGCTGCGCAGACTGGCCGCACTCAAGGACCGCTACGACCCGACCCGGATGTTCCGTTTCGGGCACGTCGTGCCCCGCGTCTGAACAGCGACCATCCAGCCGTCAGGCCTGTGCTGTTCGTTCACGGCCATCACGCGATATTCGAGTGTCGTCACGAACTCTGAACGATCGCGTGGTGGCCGTCTTCGTGCGAATTTGCCTGCCGAAGATCGCGAAGTGTGTCAGGCGGTGGTGCGGTAGATGTCCCGCTGCCACCCGTCGTGATAGGAGCAGACTCCGTTGAGCCCGCCCGACATGCTCACCATGCCGTCCTTGCACATGACCAGATAGCCCGTCCCGTTGGGAAAGTTCTCGATGCACCGGAAAACCTCGCAGGCGCCGTCCGCCGGCGGATACACCCGGTTTCCCGTCGGGCAGAACGTGAACCCGTAGGTGTTGGGGGGCGCGTCGCAGAGCGGGCCGGTCGGCCCCACGGTGGGCGGCACTGTGGGCGGCACCGTGGGGGTGGGTGTCGGCCATGGAGGGGGCGTCGGTGTGGCGGTCACCGTGGCGGTGGCCGTCACTGTGGCGGTGGCTGTGGCGGTGGCGGTGACAGTCGCGGTCACCGTGGTGGTCACGGTCTCGGTCACCGTGATCGTGGTGGTCACGGCGGGGGGCGTGGGTCCCACGGTGACGGTCACCCGGGGCGCGGGGGTGGACTTCGTCGGCTTCGGCTTCGTCGCGGAGACGGAGAAGGTGCCGCTTTTCTTGTAGGTGCCGACACCGAGATACGTCTCCTGCCAGGCCGTCCGCCCGGCGTTCACCGACAGGGCGGTCGTCACCGTCCGGCACTTCTTCTTCAGGCAGACCCGTTGTTTCACGGAGAACCGCCTCGCGGCGCCGTACCCGTTCGTCACCTGCACCCTGAGGTAGGACTTGCCGCCGACCTTCGTCACGGAGGTCTTGACCACCCGCTTGTCCGTCGCGGTGAAAGCGGTGCTCAGCCCGCTGTCCACCGGCGTGGAGGCGCCGCTCACGCCCCCGCCCGCCTCCGTGAAGCTCCTGATCTCCTGCTTGTCACTCGCGGCGGGGCTCACGGCCGAGGCGGAGAAGGTGTCTCGGATGTCGATGGCACCCATCCAGCCGATGACGGCGATCAGGGTGCCAATGGCCGCCACGGACAATACGAAAGCTCTCATACCACCACAAGTATCCCGTATACCAGAATCGCTATTGATAAGTGATTTATTAATACTTATACCACTTACCTCGGCCGGTTTCCGCCGATTGGAACCTTCCAGGGCACACGACTCATTTCTTTTCGACGCAGACAGGAACCGGGTCACCGTGGAGCGGCGTACAGCCGTCTCCACAGGTGCGGCCGGGTGCGGCGGGTGCGGACGGCACGGCAGGCATGGCCGCGCCACGACAGCCTCCACCCCGAGGCCTTCGGCGCGCCTCCCCTGCACGTCCGGCTTCTCGCCGTGCCCGCCGGCGAGGACTGACGGCGCGGCCGGGCAGCGCCCCCTCTCCCGCACCGGAGCGGGCCTCGCCGGGGGACGCGGAGGGCGAGCGGGCGCCGCCGGACGGGAACGCGGGCGCTGACCGGCCGCCATCGGGCGGACAGGCCGCGTTCGACCAGCCCTCGACACACCAGGACGATCACAAGTGGTGAGATTTTCCGGAGATCCCGCCGCTCCGGTAGGGACGACTCGCCTTCCGGCCCTCTCAAAAGTCCCAGAACTTACGATCGACCCAGTATTCATATATCAATTACAGCCGATCACACCTTTCACACACAGAAAGACAGTGAAAGCCAAGAATTAAAACACCCTTATCGTTTTCGGTGTCAAGTTTTATTGGACCGTCGTCGTGCACGCGTTGTAATTTCGCCACAACGCCCATATCCGAGCCTCACGTCCCGGAGTGAACAATGCACACGACCGAGCGTTCGTCGCCCGCGCGCCCCAGGAGCGGGCTCGCCGTCGTCGCCATCTGCTTCTTCACCATCGTCTTCGACGGCTACGACCTGATCGTCTACGGGTCGGTCGTTCCCAGCCTGCTCGGCAACCAGGAATGGGCACTCACTCCGGCGCAGGCCGGGGCGATCGGCAGTTACGCGCTGATCGGAATGCTGATCGGCGCGGTCGTCGCAGGAATGATCACCGACGTCGTCGGACGGCGCAAGATAATCCTCGTCAGCATCGCGTGGTTCTCCGTCGCGATGGCACTCTGTTCCACGGCGTCGTCCCCCGAACTCCTCGGCCTTTTCCGCTTCGTCGCGGGTCTCGGTCTCGGCGGCGTCGTACCGACGACGATCGCCCTGACCGTCGAATACGCCCCGAGAAACCGACGCAATCTCTACAACGCGCTCATGTTCTGTGGTTATCCGGTGGGCGGCTGCCTGACCGCGCTGGTGGCGATGGCGCTTCTCGCCGAACACGGCTGGCGGGTGATGTTCCTGGTCGGAGCCGCGCCCATCGTGCTGATCCTGCCGCTCGCGATCTGGCTGCTTCCCGAGTCGGCGAGCTACCTGCTCGCGCGGGGACGCCGGGCGGAGGCCGAGGCGGTGGCCGCCCGCTACGGGCTCGACCTCGGCAACGGTCACGGTGAGCCCGGCGAGCCGCGCGACAGGAAGGGCTTCACACTGCCGTTCCGGCGGGGCTACCTCGCCGCCACCCTGCTCTTCGGTGCGGCCAGCTTCTGCGGCCTGCTGCTGGTCTACGGTCTCAACACCTGGTTGCCGCAGATCATGCGCCAGGCCGGTTATCCCCTCGGCCCCTCACTGCGATTCCTGCTCGTCCTGAACATCGGAGCGATCGTCGGCACCATCGTGATGTCCGTCCTCGCCGACAGGATCGGGGCCAAGACCATCACGGTCTGCGCCTTCCTCGCCGCCACCGTGTCCATCTACCTGATGAGCTTCGACCTCGGCACCGGCCTGCTGATGCTCTGCGTCGCCGTCGCGGGACTCGGCAGCGTGGGGACCCAGATCCTGGTCAACGGCTACGTCGCGATCTTCTACCCGGCCGCGGGCAGGGGCTCGGCCCTCGGCTGGACGCTCGGGGTGGGCAGGGCCGGTGCGATCGCCGGACCGCTCCTGGGCGGCTGGCTGCTGGGTTCCGGGCTCGGATTCGAGTGGAACTTCTACGGGTTCGTCCTGCCCGCCCTGCTGGGCGCGCTGTTCATCGCCGCGATCCCGCGCGCCGGCCGCCGTCGGCGGGCGTCGGCGGTCGAGACACTCCCCGTGGAAAACGGTGCGCTCGGCACCATCCCGTCCCAGAGGCGGGCGCAGACCTCTCACGAGGTCATGCGGTGACGAACCCGTCGAGGGAGTCGGGAAAACACCTTCGGAGGGGTGGCGGCCGGACCGCCACCCCTCCGAACCGCTGCCCCCTCGGAGAACCGAACCGCCATCCCTCCGAACCGCTGACCTCTGAAACGCCGAACCTTCGAATCTTCGAAACACGAAAGCGTCGGAACACGGAAGCGTCGGACCACCAGACCGCCGGAACACCGAACTTTCGGTGAACGCGTCTCTCGTACTTTGGGCCGATTCAGATCGGTACGACCTCTCGTACCATGATGGGGTGCTCCCCCTTGTGCGATCCGTGTGGGATGAGCCCCGTCCCCCCGACCCGCCGGCGCGGGTGTGGCGGGACTGGGCGCTGGTGGGACTGCTCGTGCCGATCGCACTGCTCGAAGGAGCGTTGCGACCGGATCTTCCGTCGCGGGTCCTCTCGGTGGCGGTCACCATCGGGCTGGTCCCGACGCTGTTGTGGCGCCGGACCAGACCGCTGCTGGTGGTCGCGATCGTCTTCGGCACCACGAGCCTGGCCCCCCTGCTGACCGGCGGCGTCTCCGCGGAGACGAACACGATGGCGTACCTCCTGATCGTGGTGTACGCGCTGGTCCGCTGGGGGTCCGGACGCGAGGTCACGATCGGGTTGGCGATCGTCCTCGTCGCGGTCGGGCTCTCGATCGTCTTCGGCCGCCTCGCCCCCGCCGACGCGATCGCCGGGTTCGCCGTCGTGTTCTCCGCCGTCGCGCTGGGCGGGACGCTCCGCTACCGGTCGCGAGCGCGGGCGCGCGAGCTCGACCAGGTCAAGCTGCTCGAACGCGAGCAACTCGCCCGCGACCTGCACGACACCGTCGCCCATCACGTCTCGGCGATGGCGATCCGCGCCCAGGCGGGCATCGCCACCTCGGCGGCGCGGCCGAACGCCGCAACCGAGGCGCTGCAACTGATCGAGGCCGAGGCGTCGCGCGCCCTCGCCGAGATGCGCGCGATGGTCCGTGTCCTGCGCAGGGACGAACCCGCCGACCTGGCACCCGGTCGGCGCATCACCGATCTCCGGCACCTCGCGAGCGAGGACTCGTCCGACCTGTCCGTCGAGGTGGAGATCCCGGACGACCTCGGTGACCTCCCCCCGTCGGTCGAGGCCGCGATCTACCGCCTCGCCCAGGAGGCGGTGACCAACGCCCGGCGGCACGCCCGGCACGCCACCTACGTCGCGGTCCGCGTCACCGCCGACGACACGTCGGTGCACCTGCGGGTGAGCGACGACGGCGAGACCGGTTCCATCCGCCCGCCCGGAGCACCGGGGTACGGACTCATCGGCATGATCGAACGCGCCGACCTGCTCGGCGGTACCTGTGAGGCGGGCCCGAACTCCAACCGGGGCTGGACCGTCACCGCCGTGCTGCCTCGCACCGGGTCGGCCACATGAGCATCCGGGTGCTCGTCGCCGACGACCAGGAGATCGTCCGTACCGGACTCTCGATGATTCTCGACGCCCAGCCGGACATCGACGTCGTCGGCGAGGCCGCCGACGGGCGGCGAGCCGTCGAACTCGCGCGGCGCCTGCGCCCCGACGTGTGCCTGTTCGACATTCGCATGCCCGGTCTCGACGGCATCCAGGCCACTCGCCTTCTCGCGGGGCCGACCGTCGAGGACCCGCTCGCCGTCGTCGTCATCACCACGTTCGACCTCGACGAATACGTCTACGCCGCGCTGAGGGTCGGCGCGCGGGGTTTCCTGCTCAAGGACGCGGGCACCGTCCTACTCACCCAGGCCATCCACGCCGCCGCGAACGGCGACGCGCTCATCGCCCCGAGCATCACCGCTCGGCTGCTCGGCGCCTTCGCCGAGACCGGGCCCACCTCACCGGTGTCGCAACCCGTCGAGGCGCTCACGGACCGGGAGGAGCAGATCCTCGTCGCCGTGGCGCGGGGGCGGACCAACAACGAGATCGCCGACGAGTTCCACATCTCGCTCAGCACCGTCAAGACGCACATCGCCAGCCTGATGGCCAAGCTCGGCGCCCGCAACCGCGTCGAGATCGCGATGTGGGCCTACGAGACCAGGCGCGTCAAGAGCTGATCCCGCCGCGGTGACGGGCCCCTCGGCGCGGCAGCGCGAAAAAGGCCGGAAACACCTGGCCGATCATCCATCGATCGGGCGTACTTTCGCCCGATGAGCTCCTCGCGGAGCCCTCCTACATTGATTTTCGTGGCACGGGACACGCTCGATGCCACCCGGCAGGCGCCTCCGCCTCACCCGATGCCGGACACGACATCGGTCCACGAGTACGGCGCTCCCCGGCGGATCCGCACCCACCCGCGATGGATGAGGAGAATGCGTTGAAGGCTTTTGTTCTGCGCTCGTACGGCTCACCCGATGTCCTCGACCTGACGGACGTCGACATGCCCGTTCCCGGCGACGACGAGGTGCTCGTCCGGGTGCGTGCCACCTCCGTCCAGCCCTACGACTGGCACATCATGAGAGGCGAGCCGTATGCCGCGCGCCTGATGGGCGGCGGCCTCCTCGGGCTGCGCAAGCCGAAGATCGACATTCTGGGCGCCGACATGGCCGGGCAGGTCGAGGCCGTCGGCAGGAACGTGACGGGCTTCCGCCCCGGCGACGAGGTGTTCGCACTGCTCAAGCAGGGTGGCCTCGCCGAGTACGTGTGCGTCGGACAGGCCGCGCTCGCGCCGAAACCTCAGAACCTGTCGTACGAGCAGGCGGCGGCGGTACCGATGGCGGGCATCAGCGCGCTGCTGGGCCTGCGCGACGAGGGACGGCTGCAACCGGGACAGAAGGTCCTCATCAACGGGGCCTCGGGAGGCGTGGGGACGTTCGCCGTGCAGATCGCCCGGGCGCTCGGCGCGGAGGTCACCGGCGTCTGCAGCACCAGGAAGATGGACCTGGTCCGGTCGCTCGGCGCGGACGAGGTCATCGACTACTCCAAGGAGGACTTCACCCGGAGTGGAAAGCGCTACGACCTCCTGCTGGACATCGCGGGGGGCCACTCGGTCTCGGCGTGCCGGCGGGCGCTGACTCCCAAGGGGGCCTACGTCCTCATCGGCGGGCGGTCCGGCCGGTGGCTGCGGCCGATGAGTCACATGTTCACCGCACTCGCGGTCTCGCCGTTCGTGTCCCAGAGGGCGGCCATCGTGGACGCGACCCGGGGCGTGGGGAACAGGCAGAACCTGATCACGCTGACCGAGCTCATCGAGGCGGGGAAGGTCACCCCGGTCATCGATCGGGGCTACCCGTTCAAGGACACCCAGACGGCCGTCCGATACCAGGAGGAGGGGCACGCCCCGGGAAAGGTCATCATCACGCTCTGAGACACCCGAACCTCTTGAGACACCCGACCCGCCACACGCACGATGACCACCTCCCGCGAGCGATCGGAACGATCCTCCTGTTCCCGAGCGGCGCGGGAGGCCGGCCACCGGCCGGAACCGCCCGGGTTTCGGTTCGCGTACCGCCGTCGGTGGTTCATCTCATGCGATCACGTCGGCGGGTGGAGCGAGCGGGGCCGCCTGCCGGCTGAGCCTGAGGACGGCCTTCGCCGTTCGCGGGTCGGCGGCGGGGGCGAAGGGGGTGACGGGCCGGGCCTTCGGCCCGATGACGAGGCCGGTCCGCCCGTCGAGCGAGGCGTCGGCCGCGGCCAGGATCGACGGCCGTGCCGCCACCGACGCGGGACCGGACGTGGCGCGTTCGAAGACTCGCCGGACCAGCGGCCAGAGCAGCCGCAGCCCCGGCGAGACGATTTTGGGCGACCGCATGGTGCCGTCGGTCATGTCGGTGGCCGCGCCACCCGGATCGGCCGCGAAGACCGAGATGCTGGTGCCGCGCAGCCGTTCCGCCAGATCCAGGGTGTAGGCGAGGTTGGCGAGCTTCGCCCGGCCGTACCAGTGGAAGCCGTAGTAGCCGCCCGGGGGCTCGATGGCATCGAAGGAGCGCTTGGCCGTCCGGATCGATCCCGAGGTGATGTTCACGATCCGACTCGGCCCGCCGGCACGGAGCGGCTCCAGCAGCAGCTCGGTCAGCAGGTACGGCGAGAGGTGGTTCACGGCGAACGACGCCTCGATCCCGTCCACCGTCTGTCGCCGGTCGGCGAACATCGCCCCGACGTTGTTGACCAGAACCTTCAGCGGCCCTTCCTCGGCGAGGCCGGCCGCGAGCACTCGTACGGCGTCGAGCGAGGCGAGATCCGCGGCGACGAACCTCGCCGCCGGACCGGTCGCCACCGCGTCGATCTGCTCGACCGCGCGGGCGCCCCGCTCGGCGTTCCGCCCCACCACGGTCACCTCGTAACCGATCGCCGCGAGCCCCATCGCGGTCTCCAGGCCGATCCCCCCGGTCCCCGCCGTCACCACAGCCCGTTTCTCCATGGCTCCGCCCTCCACCCGCCGATCCTTACCGGATAGTCATCCGTTTCCTGGTTCGTACCGTAGCACAAACGGATGGCTATCCGATTAGAGGGAACGGACATGCGGCGGTGTATCTCCGTACCCGGATTTCCCGACCGCCGCCACCGGAGGCGAGCTTTCAACGGCTCCGGACCGCCGCCGGCGCGGGGATCGGCCCCTCAGATGTCCCGGACACCGTCGGCAAGCCAGGCCGGCACTCGAAGTCGGCGCGGTAGGCGGCCATTCGGTCCCTCAACACGGAAGCAGCCTTTCGCCTCCTCAACACGGGAGGCGACCTTGCGGCCCCTCAACACGAAGGGCAGCCTTTCGGCCCCTCAACGCGGCGGGGGACGCAGCCCCTCAAGGAGAACGTCGAGATAGAGCCGCGCGTGCCTGGCGTCATCGTCACCGGAGCGAACCGCGTGCTCGACCCCGCAGAGCAGGCGGCGGATGTCGTCCGCCTCGACGTCATGCCGGACGACCCCCGCGTCGCGGGCACGGTCGAGCAGTTCCGCGACGGCCCGGTCGAGCTCGGCCTTCATCGCCGAGGTCCGCACGTCGGCGTCGCTGGCGGATCCGAGCACCGCCGCGAACCCGGCGTCGTTCAACGCGTGTTCGAGAGCGAAACGCAGGAGACGGTGCAGACCGGCACGCGCGTCCTCGTCGGCCGCCGCGACCTGCGCCTCGTCGACGAACTGCTGAAAGCGCTCGGCGAGCAGTGCTTCCAGCAGCGCGTGCCGGTTGGGGAAATGCCGGTACACGGTCCCGACGCCCACCCCCGCGAGCCGGGCGATGGTGTTCAGCATGAGCGAGTCGTCGCCCGCGGCCAGCTGCTCCCTCGCGACCCGCAACACCCGTGCGCGGTTGCGCGCGGCGTCCGCGCGCAACGTCGTCTCTCGCTCAGCACCGGGTGTCACGACCTCAGCCTAACGGTTCGCCGATCAGGCACCGCGCGGCGCCGACGGACAGCGGTGGATGGTGACGAATGGTGACATGGTCACCGCGTTTCCGACGCACACCGGACCCTGCCGAACCCTCTGCCGCCCCGGAGGCACCCGCCTGGATGTAGGTGCCGCCGCACACGGCGCCGAAGGGTCCCCGCGACTTCCAGCTGAAAGGGGATTTTGAGTCGTTTGTAACATCTGAGGATCCCGGCCCACTTCCCGGTGTCGAAGCAATCATCCGGGACGAAGGGGGGCCAGGCGGTGACGGACGAGTCACAGCGGTTCACCACGATGTATGACGAATGCCGACAACAGGTCTGGGCCTACGTGGTCAGCCAGGCGGGCAGGCAGATCGCCGACGAGGTGGTGAGCGAGACGTTCGCGATCGCCTGGCGGCGGTTCGACGACATGCCCGAGCCCGCCCTGCCATGGCTGCTGGGCGTGGCACGCAACGTGCTTCGCGACAACGTCCGCGCCGAGATCCGGCGCGAGTCGCTCGCCCGCGAGCTGCGCGCGTGGACCGAGGAGGACCACGCCGACCAGGTCGCCGAACGCCTCGCCGTCATGACCGCGCTCGCCTCGTTGAACCAGGACGAACGCGAGCTGCTGATCCTGGTGGCCTGGCAGGGACTCACGCCGCGCGACGCGGCACGCGTCATCGGCTGTTCCGCCGCGACCTTCCGCGTACGGCTCCATCGGGCCCGCAAGCGGCTGGTCCACGCGATGAAGTCGGCATCGGCGATCCGCCCCCGGCCCCGGGTGCGCAATCTCAGTGAGGAGTGGTCTTGAACCCGACGGACCAGCTGCGGGCGGCCCGCCCGGCACATCTCGACACCCCGGCCGACGAGCACACCCGTGCCGCCGAGCTCTCCTACGCCATGTCACAGCCCAGGACGGGGCGCACCCGCAAGGCCGGTATCCCCAGGCCGGGGTGGGCGCTCGGTCTGGCGGGCGTGGCCGCCGCCACCGCCGCGGCCGTGACGATCGCCACGACCGGCGGCACCACACCGCCTCCGGGCTCCCCGATCGCCACGGACCGGCAGCCGACGACGCACTCGTCGGAGCCGGTGGCGCGGCTGTCGGCCAGGCAGCTCCTCCTCGTCGCGGCCGAGTCGTCGCTCAAGGCCCCCCAGGGCAGCGGGGCCTACTGGTACGTCGAGAAGGTGAGCGGCGACGCCCAGCAGGTGGGCACCAGGACGCGGTACACGGTGGACAGCCTGGGCCGCAGCCGGACGTGGATCGCCCGCTCGCCCGAGCGGGAAAGCTGGTGGGTGTCCCAGAACCTCGGCACCAAGCCCGCGTCCGGCTCGGAGGAGGCCTGGAAGCGGGACGGCTCGCCGTCCACGTGGACGGTGAGCGTGAACAAGAACGCCGACACCAAGGAACAGCTGATCATCGAGGCCAAGGGCGGCAAGCCCTTCGGCAACGCGATCAACGACGGCGACAAGGTCGCCGACCTGGCCGGCGAGAACGTCTCGATGGCCGAGCTCCAAGATCTGCCCACGACCGCGGCCGAGCTGAAGGCGTACCTGCTCAAGGGGTACCGGGGGCACGGCACCGAATCCACGGGCGACCCGCAGGACGCCGACTCCTGGCTCTTCCAGGTGACCGCGGGCCTGTTGAGCGACATGCCCGTCAAGCCCGCCGTCCGGGCCGCGGCCTATCAGGTGCTCGCCGGGCTGGACGGCGTGCGGTCGCTGGGTGAGGTGACCGACGCGCTGGACCGCAGGGGCGAGGGCATCGCCCGTACCGAGAAGTGGCCCACCGGCGAGTTCGAGCGCCAGCTCGTCGTCGACCCGCGGACCGGCATCCTGCTCACGGACCGGTTCGTCGCCGTCGCCCCGACCGGAACCTACGGCTGGGCGAAGCCGGGCACCGCCGTCCACTGGAACGCGATCGTCAAGGCCGAGTGGACCGACCGGGAGCCGGTCAAGCCGTAACCGCGAGGTGTCTCAGCCTCCGTTCAGGACGCGTTTCACCCATTCCAGCGACCCCGTGCGAAGCGCCTCGTCCGCGAGGCGCTTCGCCGACGTCGTCTTCAGGGCGGCGAGTGAGCTGTCGATCCACGGCTGGACGTTCTGGTGGCCCTGCTCGCGGTACTCGATCGCCTGGATCAGGCATTCGAGCTTGTCGGCGTCCCGGGCGCAGACCGCTTCGAGACTGGCCTTCTCCTCGTACTCGCCGACCGCGCCGCTCACCATCTCCGCCACCGGCCCGGGAACCCCGCGTACCTGGTCGGCGGTGACCTCCTCGTTCGGCGTCGCCTTCAGGTACAGCTTGCCGAGATAGGGGATGTCGGTGATGCGGGTCTCCTGCGTGTCGTGGAAGAGGCTCATGAACGCCGCACGCTCGGGGTTCCCGCCCTCCAACGCCGTGATCACACTCGCGATGATCGCCGTCCTGAAGGAGTGGTCGGCGATGCTCTCGGGGTCCCGTACCCCCGCGACCAGCCAGCCTGTGCGCCGGTAACGCTTGAGCAGCCCGATCTCGTACAGCAGGCCCGTCAGATTCGACAGTTCCTCCGCCATGGAAATCCCCTCTCCCCCTCGGTGGATCATGCGCGGCGCGTAGCCGACCATCCCGTTTCCGGCGTGGACCGCGGTCGCCTCCTCCAGCGTACGGATGGCCGCTTCCCTGAGCGTCGCCCGTGGTCCGCGTGTCCGGCGTCGGGCACGCGGACCAGGGGCGACGCTCACATGAGAGGTGTCCCCCTCTCGTGCCGTCAGGTCGTCTCCGGGCGATCAGGAGACCGGTCCGCCTCCCGCGCGGGGGCGTCGGTCGAGTCCGACACGGCCTCCGCACCCGGCTCGGCCGCCCCCGCCGCGGGGACCGTACCGGCCGGGCCCGGGGCGGCGGGCGCGAGAGCGTCGACCGCCTCCGGCAGGGCGGGGTCGGCGTCCCCGCGCGACTTCTCCAGCGCGCGGATGAGGGACTGCGCGTCGTAGGGGCCGACGTGCCGACGACCGTTGACGAAAAGTGTCGGCACCGCCGTGATGCCCATCGCCTCGGCGTCCAGCATGTCGTCGCGGACCCTGCCGGTGACCTCCGGTGCCGTGAGGTCTCGTTCGAACTTCTCCATGTCGAGTCCGAGGCCGCGCGCGAGGCGGATGATGTCGGACGGCCGCTGATTCTCCTGGTCCGCGAACAGGCCGCGCTCGAACTCGAAGAACCTGCCCTGAAGCGCCGCGGCCTCGGCCGCCTCGGCGCCCGCGAGAGCGTTCGGGTGATACTGCGTGAGTGGCGCGTGGCGCCAGACGTATCGGAGTTCGTCGCCGAGGACCTCGTGCACCTCCAGGATGGAACCGGAGGCCTTGAGGCAGAAGCCGCACTGGAAGTCGCCGTACTCGACGATGGTGTAGGGCGCGTCCACCGGTCCGAAGACGTGGTCCCGCCTCGGATCGACCGGGCGGGCGAGCGCCGCCTCGGAGTCGGGTCCCGGGCGCAGGGCGTCGGAGATACGGAAGATCACCGTCGCGATGAGGAGGGCGATGACGGATGCCGCGAGCACCCCGACGCGCGCCTCGTTCTGTGCCGCCGGGTCGTCGATCGCGAGGTCGACGATGAACAGCGAGATCGTGAAGCCGATGCCGCACAGCGCGGCCCCGCCCGCGACGCGGTCGAGCGTCAGCCCGGGTCCGAGCTCTCCCAGTCGCAGGACGCGAAGGATCGCGGTGGAGCCGAAGACGCCGACGAACTTGCCCGCCACGAGGCCGGCCACGATTCCCCAGGTCAGGGGCGATCCAAGCGCGGCGGCGAGGTTTTCCCGACTGATCTCGACGCCGACGTTCGCCAACGCGAACAGGGGCAGGATGACGTAGGCGACGTACGGGGCATACGCCGACTGGAGCCGTTCGTTGATCGAGATCGACTCCCGCAGGCTGTTCGCCGCCGCGCGGGCGTACGCGGTGTTCGGTGACTGACGGAACACCCGCGCGAGGTCGAGAGCGTGCTCGACGTCCCGTCGATCGGGCCGGTAGACCGGTACGAGAAGGGCGATGGCGACGCCCGCCAGGGTGGGGTGCACGCCCGAGGCGAGGAACGCCAGCCAGACGATGATCGCCAGCGTGCCGTACACCGGACCGCGCCCGCCGCGCAGGTACCGCGTGAAGTAGACGCCCGCGAGCCCGGGCGCCGCAACGATCAGCGGGAGGGGGTCGAGGTTCTCGGTGTACATGATCGCGATGATGCTGAGCGCGCCGATGTCGTCGACCACCGCGAGGGCGAGGAGGAAGACCCTCAGCCTGCCCGGTATCCGCGGGCCGATCAGAGCGAGGGCGCCCACCAGGAACGCGGTATCGGTCGAGATCACGACGCCCCACGCGTACTCGTGTCCCGACCCCGCGGCGATCAGCACGAACAACAGCGCAGGGATCGCGAGCCCCGCGACGGCCGCGGCCACCGGCACGACCGCCCGGGACCAGCTGGTGAGCTCACCGATCGCGAACTCGCGGCGCACTTCGAGCCCGACGGTGAAGAAGAAGATCGCCATGAGCGCGTCGTTCACGAGCGCGTGCAGGGTGAAGTCGAGATGAAGATCGCCGACACCGATGGTGAGGTGCGTGTCCCAGAAGGCGTCGTGTGAGCCGGGAGAGGCGTTCGCCCAGATGATCGCGGCGAAGGTCGCGAGCAGCAGGAGCAGCGCCCCGATCCGGTTCTGGCCCAGCGCACGAACGCGCTCGGCGATCGAACGCGAGGCGACCGAGTGCGCGTCGACCTGCTCAGGATTCGGTGATTGCCGAGTGGTCGTCGAGTTCGCCATACGTCAGGTCCTCGGAACCTCGTGGGGAAACAGCAGGAGCACAACATCCGCTGAAAAATCGTCAGTATATGGCGAAGGCCCGCAACCCCATAGAGGGACGCGATGTCCCCCGAAAACCGTCAGCACGTGACGACGGCCCGCGACCACGTGGCGACGCGGTAACCGACCGGGGAGCACTCCGGGCCAATCATTGAACCATGTGGTTCACTGAGCTATAGTGAACCACATGGTTCAGCAAGAGGTCCTTGACCGCACGTTCGCGGCCCTCGCAGATGCCACGCGACGACAGATCCTCATCCGGCTCGGCCAGGGGCCCGCCACGATCGGCGAGCTGGCCGCACCGTTCGACATGTCGCTCACCGGCATGAAGAAGCACGTGCACGTCCTGGAGAACGCCGGACTGGTCACCACGGAGAAGGTCGGGCGATCGCGGCAGTGTCGCCTCGGCACCGAACGACTGGAGGACGCCATGTCCTGGATCAGGTTCTACCAGCGGCTCTGGGAACGTCGGCTCGACGGCCTCGACGCCTACTTCACCCTCACGAAGGAAGACGACCAATGACCCAGAACATCGAGACCGATCGGCTTCACCTGAGCCGTGTCCTGCCCGCGAAGCCGGAGGAGGTCTTCGACGCCTACACCGACGCCGAGAAGCAGAAGATCTGGTTCAACATCCTCAACGAGGAACCCGGCATCGTCGAGATCGACGTCGACCTGCGCGTCGGAGGCCGGCAGACCGCGGTGTGGGGGCCTGACCGCGAAACCCTGTTCCGAGAGACGCAGACCTTCCTGGTCGTCGACCGCCCGCATCGCCTGGTCACCGAGTCCGTCGGCTCCAGCCCGGACGGCATGACCATGACCACCACGATCGAGATCACGTTCGAGGAGCACGAGGACGGAACGCTCTTCACCGTGACGCAGACCGGATTCCCGACGCCCGAGATGCGCGACTTCTTCGTGGGAGAGGTCCTGCCGGGAGCACTCGACCGGATCGAGACGTACCTGCGCGGCGTGCGGACGCGGCCCTGAAGCGGCACCGAAGGAGAGCGCGAAGAGCCGCGATCCGGCTCGACCCGCGGGTCCACGCCTCACCGTAGGCCGGGCCGACCGGAGACCTCGACGTCCGGTCGGCCGGAGACTCGAACGGAGCCAGGCCGGTAACCGCACCACCGGTTATCGCCGGTACGGCGTCGCCGAGCTGTCACGGTCAGAACGCATCCGCGGCCTGCGACGCCTCGGACCGCCGCTGCGCCAGATCGCCGATCTGCCGGACGCTCCCGAGGCTCAGCGGAGGTTCACCGTCGATGCGCCGTAGAAGCCGTAGAAGAGGGGACGTGCCTGGCCCGGTGCCGCCGCACCGCGTCGCGGTTGGCGCAGCGCGGCGAGCAGTAGCGTTGCCGGCCGCTCCGCGAGACGTCCGCGTAGACCAGCCCGCAGCCGTCGCGTGCGCAGCGCGCCAGCCGTGACATGCCGCGCCCCGTCAGATGCAGGGCGGTGCCCACCGCGACCAGGGCGCGCAGTACACCGCCGAGCGACAGGCCCGTGTCGCGATAGTGCAGGTGCCAGCCGGTCCCTGCGTGGTCGGTGACACGGGGATACGCCGCCGAGGTGGCCAGCAGGTCGTTGAGCAGCGCGACCCGTGCGCGCTCGTCGCGGGTGTCGACGATCTCGCACCACTGCTCCGACAGGTTGAGCGCGGCGGCCAGGTCCGCCTCCTCCGGGGAGCGGTCGATGACGAGGCCGGCGTCCGCGCACCGTTTCACCAGGTCGTCGAGGGATGCGGGCGGCACGTTGACCAGGTCCGCCATCAGCAGGACCGCGTCCGCTCCGTAAGGGTTGAGATGCACAATGCCATTACAGCACGCTGGACCCATGAACGACCACGAAGGACATGACTGGCACACCCGCTCTCACCACCGCACCAGCGAAGGGCTGGTGCGCTACCAGTCCTGCCACTGCGGCACCTGGCGGGTGCTGTGCGAGGCCCCCGCCCCGCCCGCCGCGGCGGTGGTGGCGTGGAGCGCCTAGAGAGCGCGGTCCGGCCGGGCGCGCCGCCGACATGAATCGTGCGGCGCACCCAAGGGCGGCCAAGGCAAGGACGGTCAGGGGTGCTCAAGGGTTCAGGCACCGCTGTCGCCCTCACCGGTCGGCGAGGCCGCCCACGGAGGTACGACCCGCCAGGACGCGACTCCGACCGATCGGCCGCCTGCGGATGAACCATTCGGCCACGGTGAGGTTGATCACCCACCCCGCGGCCACGAGCAGTGCTCTGGGGAACTCGTCGGGCGTCCCGAAAATCAGGAACCACGGCAGGTGGGTCAACGCCTGCGTGCCCGCCCCCAGGCCGATCGCATAACCACGCATCATCCAGGCGCGGTGTCGGGCGATGTCCCGCCGCCGGATCGCGGCGAACCCGAGAACGATGGCCACGACCATGGCGGAGCCGAACACGAGCCGGATGCCGGCGAGAAGATCACCGTCACCGACGGGGCGGGGATAGAACAGGTTCATCCACAGGCCGGAAAGCGCCGCGACGAGGCCGCAGAGAACCAGGACCCGCCCGGCGATGCGGTGCCAGCCCGGCCTACGGCCGCGGAAACGGGGGGCGAACTGGAAAGCTCCCAGAACGCTGTACACGCTGACACTGAAAATGTGCAGCACCACGGGCAGAGGTGCCGCGAAGAACCGCGCGTTTCCCGGCGTGATCTCCGCGCCGACCGTCAACTCGGTCAGGCGGACGGCTCCGGCGATCATCGGAACGGCACTGAGCGCGATCAGCGCGGTAGGCAGAAGCCAGCCCGGCCGCCGGGAGGTCGCGGCGACGTTGTGGCCACGAACAGCGGTGTTTCGGTCATTCGTCGACCGGCTGCTTCGCGGTGACTGCGCGGACGGGGGGCGTCCCGTCGAGCTCTCATCGGTCATGATCCGATCGTGACGGCCGGCACCCCGAACGCTCATCGGTAGGACGGTCCGATCCGAACCGGCCGATCATCCACCGGCAGGCCGTACTTTCGGCCCACACCGAGCTCCCCGCAGCCCGGAAACCGCTCACTCGCCTGTTCTTCTCCGGCAATCGCCGAACGACGGGCGGGATGACGGCGACCGGGCGTGGCCACCTCGGGTGCTCCAAGTCTGCCGGCCACCGCGATCACCGAGGTGTCGGCGACACCCGGCGAAAGGTCGGCGTACACCTCCGCGCATTTTCCCCGCATTATCGTGATTAGATCCGCGAACAGCACACATAGCTAACTCAACACGTAAGAGATCGCATATTCCGATATTTGCCATATGGCGAGCCAACCCTTTCTCGCCCCATTTTTTGCCCTTCCCTTATGACTTGGACACTGCAATCCACGCGACATCGGGAATGTAGGAATCAATCACTGATCCAACGTGTACGACCACACCTGTAGCGACGTGCCCTAATTCGGATAACCCTCTCGCTTTTGAAGCCGAGAGAACCGGTTCTTCCTGAATCCTGGGTGGACCGGGGTGCGCACATCGCGGGTCGGCGTTTCATCGACTCGCCTGTGGTCGGTCAATTCTCGTCCGTCTGCCTTTAACACCAGCAGGGAAGTCATGCCACATTACCGACGGAGCGTCGTACTGGCCACCGCGATATGCGCGCTGGTCTGCGCCATGAGCGATACGGCCGCGCGTGCCGACAGCCCCGCCCAGCGGAAAACCCCACTGATCACCTTGGCGGATCTCCAACCCGCACCGCCGTCTGCCGAGAGAGTGGCTCATGACCAGAGCCCGCAGAACGGGGCGCAGGTCTGCGGACCGCCGTACGTGACCGGAGACCCGGACCTCGGACCGACACTCCTGCCACGGACCGGCTATCTCGGCGCACTCCTGCACGGTTACGTGCCACTGGGCGGTCTCACCCCCCAGCACTTCCTCTCGCGCTACTGGAACTACACCGTGAACGACTATCGCTACCCGCCCAACTCCGGATTCGCCAACTCCGGTGACTATCCCAACGGCAGGCCGCTGGTCAAGACGACGTTTTTGCAGATCGGCATGAGACTCGACCGTTTCGGCGGCTACGGCGGCTCGTTTCTGGCGCCGATGGGAGACCTGTTCACCCGGCGCGCGCTGCCGCCACGGAACCTGAACACCAACCCGCTGGATCCCACACACCTGTGCAACTATCACGTGTTCAAGGTGCTCAAGTCATTCCGCGTCGACGTGGGCCCGGTCTCCCTCGCGTTCGAGATGCCGGGTTGGGGCACGCAGTACCACGTGCTCAGCAAGTACATTCCCGAGGCCCCGCAGACGAGCGAAGAGGTTCCGGTGAGCTGGCTGCTGCAGAACGGATATCTGGAGGAACTCCCACCGCCCGTCCTGCCTGACCCTCCCCTGCCTCACCGGATCACCGTACCGATAACGTTGTCCGAGGACGCCGACCAGGACGAGCCGACAGAAAGAGCCGACGACAGAAAACCCCTCTGCTCACCGTCGGCGAGGGCGAAGCGGTCTGCCACCGGGCGATGCTTCGCCTCGGCGGGACGCGAAGGCCTCGGCCCCGACACACGTCACGCCTCTCCCTCTCGCGGTCGTGCCGTCAACCGGCCGCCGACAGCCGCCGACCGGCGGATATCCGCGGCGGGAAGGCCGGCTGATCGCCCGCGGCCGCACCGGTCGTCGCGTCTCTGAGGAGCGGAGTCCTGCTCCTGCCCGCGATGGCCTGGTCGCCGACGCGACCGCGGGCAGGAGAGGACCGTCATGAGCCCGCAGGCGCCAAGAAACACCGGAGACACCGCCGCGGGCCCCGGAAACCGCGGCGACGCTCCATGATCAGCCGGTGTAGGCCGGCCTGACGACGACGGCCTCCCTCGGGACCGGCCTCGGCTCCTCGACCGCGGGCCGGCGCTCGGCCGGGGCCGGGGAGGGTGAGGCGGACGGCTGCCTGGGATCGGCCGCGGCCGTACCGGAAAAGCCCGCGAGGCCCGCGGCCAGAGCCAGCGCCGCGCTGAAGCCGATGAGCGTGGCTTTGATCTTCATATGGATTCCCCTGTTCATTCGAGTCGGGCCTCAGCCCTTGATGACGACCGGAGTACCGATCGCCAGGTTCTTCGCCATCCACCTGATGTCGTCGTCGCCGACCCGGACGCAGCCGTGGCTGGCCCGTGTGCCGATGGCGGACTGCTTGTTCGTCCCGTGCACCGCCAGCTGGCCCGGGCCTCCGGCGAAGCTCTTCAGCACGGGCGAGAAGCCGCTCAGCCCGAAGGCGTAGGCGCCGTAGGCCCCGCCGTCGTCGACGGGTTTCACCAGCTCGGTGAAGAAATAGCGACCCGGAGGCGTCGGCGTTCCCGCCTCACCCGTCGCGACCTTGCCCGTCCTGACGGCCCGGTCGCCGTCGTAGACCGTGAACCTGAACGCCCCGCGGTCGATCTCCACCCGGTGGGAGGTCTCCGCGAGCGTCACGTCGGTGGCCCTGATCCAGCCCTTGCTGCCGTTCGGCCGGACCGGCAGCAGCACCCGCAGCCACTCACCCTCGTCACGGTCCACCAGGAAGACCCGCGTCGCGCCGTAGTCGTTGGGGCTCGTGATCGTCCGCTGGACCATCCCCTCCTTGTTCCGGTAGACCGTGATCCGAGCCCCCTTGACGCTCGCGATCTTCGATCCGACGCCGCTCGCCGACTCCGACCGCGGGCCACCTGTCGCCGGCTCCGACCGCGCGCCACCGCTCGGAGGCTCATGCCGCACGGCGCCGCGCGCGTCGGCCGCACAGCCGGTCAGCAGGAGGACGAGGGTCGCCGCGGCGGCCGTACCGAGCAGGTTGGTTCTCACCCGCCACAGCCTCGCGGCAGAATGTGTGAAACCTGTTTGGTTGTCATGCAGATCCCATATGCACCCCTGGCATGCGCATAACCTCAGGCCATGTGCGCGTACGTACTGGTCGCCGAGGACGATCCCAAGCAGGCCGAACTGCTCAGGCGATATCTGGAGCGGGAGGGCCACGAGGTCCTCGTCGTGCACGACGGGCGTTCCGCGATCGACGAGGCCCGGCGGGCGGATCCCGGCCTCGTGGTGCTCGACGTGATGATGCCGAAGGTCGACGGGCTGGACGTCTGCCGGGTGCTACGTGCCGAGTCCGACCTGCCGATCCTGATGCTGACCGCCAGGTCCACCGAGGACGACCTGTTGCTGGGGCTCGACCTCGGCGCCGACGACTACGTGGCCAAGCCGTACAGCCCCCGCGAGCTGATGGCCCGCGTGCGAACGCTGCTGCGCCGTACCGGCAAGTCCCAGGACGCCGACCGGCGGCTGTTCCAGGCGGGCGATCTCGTCGTGGACCCGATCAGGCACACCGTCACCGCGGCGGGCACGCCGGTGGAGTGTACGCTCGCGGAGTTCCGGATCATCGAGACGCTGGCCGCCGAGCCGGAACGGGTGTTCACCAGGAAGCAGCTGCTGGAGCGTGTCCACGGCTTCGACAGGTTCATCACCGAACGCACGGTCGACGTGCACGTGATGAACCTGCGCAGGAAGATCGAGCCTGATCCGCGCCGCCCGGTCCGGTTGCTGACCGTGTACGGCGTCGGCTACAAGCTGACCCACGCATGAGGTCGCTGTTCGTCCGGCTGCTCACGAGTTCGGCCGTCGTGGCGGTCTGCTCGATCAGCGCGACGGCGTGGCTGGCCGCGAGCAGCACCTCCGGCGCCATCCAGCGCGAGCAGGGGCAGACGCTGGCCAGCGACGCCCAGATCAACAACAACCTGCTCGGCTACGCCTCCCGCCATCCGGACTGGTCGGGCGTCGCCGTCACCGTACGTGATCTCGCCGCCCGGCACAGCCGTCGCATCGCGTTGACCACCGAGAAGGGCACCCTCATCGCGGACTCGGCGACCGCAGGGACCCCACTGCCCTCCAGGGTGTCGGCCGTCGTCGACCCGCTGGCCGTGGACGTGACCCTGGTGCCCGGGGCGGCCAGGGACCGGATCGATCCACGCGCGGTGGGTCCTTTCCTGCTGCCCGCCTCCGAGCGCGCCCGGCTGGTCAAGGCCGTCGACAACTACGCCATCTGTGCCGGCCGTGTCAGACAGACCGTACAGATGACCGTCTCGAACACCGGCCGGCCCGTCGTGACGACGACCGCCATGGAGGCCGACCAGGAGCCGCGCCCGGTGCCGCGCGAGTTCCCCGTGCTGAGGGACGTCTGCGACGCCACTCCCTTCAGCGCGCCGACGCGCACCGAGAAGACCGCGTTGAAACAGCTCAACCACCTGGTCGGCAGGTGCCTCAAGGGCAAGAGCAAGGAACGGGGCTCGGTCGGCCTCGACTTCGCCTGGGTTTCCAAGGAGAGGCGGCCTCCTGACGCGGAACCCGATCAGACGATCTCGTCCTGCATCGTCACCGCCCGCAAGGAGCAACTCGATCCCTACGTCGCCCCCGCGGCCTACCTGTACATCGGCTCCCCCGCCGAGGCCACCGGCCAGCGCTTCCCGCTCCCCTCGATCGCCGGCGCCGCCCTCCTCGTGCTCGTGCTGACCGTGGGCGTGAGCGTCATGGCGGCCCGGCGCCTGGTCATGCCCGTCAACGCGCTCACCCACGCCGCGCGACGGATGCGTGACGGGGACAGCTCCGCCCGCGTCACCGTCAGGACGACCGGCGAGATCAACGAGCTCGCCACGGCGTTCAACGAGATGTCGGAACACCTTCAGCGCATGGAGGAGCAGCGCAAGGCCATGGTCAGCGATGTCTCCCACGAGCTGCGGACCCCGCTGAGCAACCTCAGGGGGTGGCTGGAGGCGGCCCAGGACGGCGTCGCCGAGCTCGACCCGGCGCTGATCGCCTCACTGGTCGAGGAGATCCTGCTGTTGCAGCACATCGTCGACGACCTTCAGGAGCTCGCCCTCGCCGACGCGGGCAAACTCCGTCTGCACGTCGAACCCGTTCACCTCGGCGACCTTCTCGACCAGGTGGCCACCGCTCACCGAAGCCGGGCAGAGGCCGCGGGGCTCACCCTGACCACCGCCGTCATCGGCGACCCCTCGCTGACCGCGGATCCGGTACGGCTCCGTCAGGCCGTCGGCAACCTGGTCGCCAACTCCCTGCGCTACACGCCACCCGGCGGGCACATCACGCTGTGCGCCCGCCAGGACGGCGACCGGGTCGTCATCGAGGTGACCGACACGGGGGTCGGGATCCGCGCCGAGTATCTCCCCCACGTCTTCGACAGGTTCTGGCGAGCCGAGAAGTCCCGCAACCGGCGGACCGGGGGCAGCGGACTCGGGCTCGCCATCGTGCGCAACCTGGCCGAGGCGCACGGCGGCACGGCCACGGCCACCAGCGTGCCAGGCGTCCGCACGACGTTCACCCTGCGTCTTCCTTCTTGACGCGCTCCTCGGCATGGCCGAACAGCAGGACGGCCCACGCCCAGGAGTCGAGCACGAGCCGTACACCGAGATCTGCCGAAACCACTCCTCGGTCGGAACCAGGCCCGTCTGGCAGGCGCCTCCGGATGGGTCACCTGGCTTGACGTTGGTACCTTCGATGCCGCGGTGGCCGTCCGGGGTCTTGAAAAGGTGCTGCCGACCACACCCGGATGGGGTGCGGGCTTGGGCGATCCAGGTCAAGCCAGGCCAACGGGGCAGATCACGCCGGTGCCGGCCACCGTGCACTGCTCGGTGGCCGGTGGGCCTCAGACTCCGACGACCTTGACGCTTTTCCCGCAGAGCCGGTCCATGTCGTCCTTGTCAGCGGTGCGGCCGGGCAGCCCAACGTAATGCCATGGCGCTCAACACCCGCGCCGCCGGTTTTCTCGACAGGATGCGACTTGGGCAGCGAAGGAGACCCCTTGTCGAAACCGCGGTGCCACAGTTCGTCCGCGGCGGCCACGATCCGTCGTGACCCGGCTTTTCACCCGGCGACGGACGTCAGACCATGACCGACTCCCCACCCGGATAGGTGAAGGACGACCGAGGCGAGTAGAAACCCCACACGATCTGCAGCGGCTCGGCGGGGCGCAGAGCGTGGACGGGGTGGCTCGGCTCCAGAAACTCCAGTGACACGATCTCGAACGGGTCGACCAGTTCCGCCACAAACGGATAGATCCCGCTGAGCCGCTGCCCGTCGACCTCTGTGATGTAGCGCAACTGGCCACGGTTGACCGCCGTACCGGTGTCGCCGACCCGTGCGGTCGTACGGATCACCGGCACACCGTCCGACTCGGTCGTCGCGACCAGCTCTCCGCCCTCGACCTCGATCGTGGTACGGCCGACGGTGGCGGGCACGCCTCGGGCGGCCGCGTACTCGCGTACCACCGCGCTGGAGTTGAAGTAGTGCGTCCACCAGCGGCCGGGGGTCACCCCGTCGGGAGCGTAGGCGTCCTCCAGGTCCGGCCCGATGTAGGTGAGCGAGTACGCGCCGAAGCCCGAGGTCTGCTCAGGCCGGTCGACGACGTACTGGTTCATGAAGACCTGACGGTTGGCCATGGGCTTCAGCCCATCGGGCACCAGGGCCGCGACGGCTTCGGGATCGGCCGGCACCCAGCCGAAGTAGATCATCCGGCTGTTGACGACGAGCTGGGGAGCCACGATTTCGGACACGACTTCTCCCTGACCAACGACGGCATATAGCCGGAAAATACTTTATGCACCCGCAGAGAACAATGATGGATATGCGATCCCCTCGATTCCTCAAAAATCGAAGATATTCGCAATTCATACATTATCCACTCAAAGCGGCCATCTGCCTTAAAAGGCAAGACGTTCGACCTCGGACACGCGGCCCCGGCGCCGCCGATGTCGCAGTAACCACTCCGTGTACATGACACGAGACGCGCCCTGGCTCCGCCTCCGCCTTGCTTTCCTGCCGTCTCTCCATGAGTCGGCAGACTTCTGTGACGACCGTCGCGGGAAGGAGAAGCGGACCGGGATGGCTCCGCAGAAACCTGGTGCAGGGCTCGTGATACCGGTCACGGATGTTGACCGCTGATCACATCGGCCGGCTCCCACCCCTCGTAAATGATCATCTAGTCAGCCCCACGAACGTTCTTCCCGGAGAGGAACAGCAGGATCGTTGCGGCGACATAGAGGAACCAGACCACGATCGCCGGCCAGGCGGCCAGGTGCGAGTACCGGTCCAGGATTTCATCGGCCCGGAAAACCGACGTCGACCACAGGAAGAAACAGAGCAGCGTGTACGGTACGAGGCCCACCGCCATGGCGGCCCGCGTGCCCGGCGTCCCGTCTCGTCGCCATGCCAAAGCCGCCAGCGCCAGCGTGATCGCCCCTAGCACGGCGTAGGAGTACAGAAGCGTCTGGGCCTTGTCCAGCGCGAACTCGGTGTGGAAGCTCACCCCGTCACCGCCCTTCTCCTGTCTCTCCAACTCCGCCGCAAGGCCGGGCAGAAGAACGAGGCTGACCCCCACGACCACCAGCTCGCACAGGCAAGCCGCCAGCAGGCACATGGAAGCACGTCCCGGAACCTTCAATCCCGCCCTCCCCCGTCGCCGCCTTCTCCTGGGACCGTGGCGGAACCTGCTTGCGAGGCGCTTGTGGATCACAAGGAAATCCCGCCGAACCCTGATCGCGAACACGTCTCGGTTGCGTCCACGGAGGTGGTGTACGAGTTCCCCCAGGTAGTGGGCGTGGCGCCGTGAAATGAGGACGGCCATCGCGTGATCCTTCGAGTGCGAAACAACAAGATCGAAGGAGAAGAAAGCGATGGCCGTGAACAACAGTGTGGACCCCGCGACCTGGCCGGCGGAGCAGATCGAGCATGGGAACCCGGATCTGTTGCGATCCACGGTGAAGACCATGGCCGAGACGTTGATGTCGGCCGAGGCCGACAGCCTGTGCGGCGCCGAGTACGGCACCCGCAGCGACGAGCGCACCAACCGGCGCAACGGATATCGCGTCCGCGACTGGGACACCCGGTCCGGCACCGTCGAGCTCGCCATCCCGAAACTACGCTCGGGCTCCTACTTTCCCGACTGGCTGCTGGAACGCAGGCGCCGGGCCGAACAAGCCCTGATCAGCGTGGTGGCCACCAGCTACCTGCTCGGCGTCTCCACCCGGCGGGTGGACAAACTGGTCGAACAGCTCGGCATCAAACACATTTCCAAAAGCCAGGTCAGTGAGATGGCCAAGGTGCTGGACGCCCGGGTGGAGGCCTTCCGGACCCGGGCCTTGGACGCCGGCCCGTATGCGTTCGTGTGGCTGGACGCGTTGACGCAGAAGGTCCGCGAGGGCGGGCGGATCATCAACGTGCACGTGCTGGTGGCCACCGCGGTCAACGCAGGCGGCAACCGGGAGATCCTCGGCCTGGAGGTCACCTCCGCCGAGGACGGCGCCGGCTGGCTGGCGTTCCTGCGCGGCCTGGTGACGCGCGGCCTGTCCGGCGTGCAACTGGTCATCTCCGATGCCCACGCCGGGCTGGTCGGCGCGACCGCGAGGCGGCTACGTCCAGGCGCAGGAACGAAACGGGAAAAGCGCCCGTCCTCGGGAGGACGGGCGCTTTTCGTGGAACTAAGGGTCACTCGTCCACGACGGGGCTGCCGGGGCGGCAGCGGGTGGGGAGGGGGTCGGTGTTGCAGCCGGTGAGGATGCGGATGATCTGGGGGTCGTGGTCGCTGGCCTGGTCGGAGAATTCGGCGTTGATGTGGACGACGCCGTAGGAGTAGCCCTTGATGGCGGGGCTGATGAGGATGTGGTCGAGGACCTGGGAGTTGCCGTCGAAGACGTAGCTGTAGCGCTGGTCGACGGGGAGGGTGTCGACCAGGGTCTTGAGGAGGGTGCCGTTCTCGGTGATGGTCTGGAGGGTGGGGCTGAACTGGTAGTCGTTGAGGTCGCCCAGGACGATGACCTCGGCGCGACCGGCGCTCTTGACGGAGAGGTCCTTGACGAAGTCGCGGACCTCGGTGGCCTGCTTGACGCGCTGGACCTCGGAGCTCCGGACGGGGGGCTGCACGGCCGCGCTCAGCGGGTAGTCGCCGCCCTTGGAGTTGAAGTGGTTGGCGACGACGAACAGCTGCTTGTCACCGTCGTAGCGGAACTCGCCGACGAGCGGCTTACGGCTGGAGGCCCAGGCGCCGCTGGTCGGGTTGATCCGGCCGGGTGAGACCGACAGGGAGATCTGGTTGCTGGTCGGCCGCTCGCGAACGACGGAGACGGCCGTGTCGGCGTCGCCGCCGGGGCGGTCGACGAACGTCACGCGCGCGGGGTTGAACAGGAACACCGGGCGGATGTTGCCGCCGGGCTCGCCGCCGTCGGTGCCGTCGTTCGGGTCGACGGAGCGCCAGTCGTACGCGGGGCCGCCCGCGGCCTGGATCGCCGCGATGAACTTCGCGACGGTCTCGTCGGCCGCGACGACGCCGTTGTTGGTGGCGCCGTTGTTGTCCTGGATCTCCTCCAGGGCGAGGATGTCGGGCTTGCCGAGGTTGTTGACAACCGCCTCGGCCAGCCGCGCGAACTTGGCGGCCGGGTTGGTGGCGGCGAGGTTCTCGACGTTGTACGTCGCGACGGACAGGTCGCCCTGCTTCTTCGGCGGGAGCACCTTCTGGCGCTTGAGAGCGCCCTCGGTGATCGCGCCGAGCTGGGTGGCCTGCAGGACATAACCGCCGAACGACTGGTAGTCGAGCGGACCGGTGGTGCCGGCGGCCAGCGTGGAGCCGACGTTGGCGGCGGGCGCGCCGTTCAGCGAGAGGATCATCAGCCGGCCGCTGTTCGGGTCGTCGTAGCCCTTGTAGACGGAACCGCCGCGCGGAGTCGGGTTCTGACCCGGCTTGAGCGTCACCCAGAGTTCGGAGAACTCCGTGTTGACCGGGCTGATCAGGCGGGTGTCCTGGGCGACGGTGATCCGCATGCCCTCGTGGATCTCAAGCCAGTCCAGCACGTAGGAGGACGGCTCCAGGGGCTGGGCCTCCAGGCTGCCGCTCTTGGTGTAGGCGTCGGGGAAGGCGACCGGGACGGGTGCGGGCAGCGCGTTGCCGCCGTTGAGCCTGATGGTGCTGATAGTGCCGCCGAGCTCGGTGAGGCTCTGCGCGCCGGTGGCCGGGCGGTACTCGGTGACGCGGCCGGAGACCAGGACGGAGTCCCCGATGACGACCGTCGGCGACGTCGAGCCGGTGAAGACGAACAGGCCCTCGCTGGTCAGAGGGTCGGCGTCGGCGGACGGGTCCTGGAACCAGAAGCCGCGCGAGTTGCCCGTCACCCGGACGGCGGTGACGATGCCCGGGACGTTCGTGACGCTCTGCCCGACGATCGGGGAGATCCGGCCCGCGCCCTGGATGTCGTGGATGCGGGTGGTGCCAGGGGTCGGGTCGACGGGGCCGCCCGGGTCGCCCGCGGTGACTGTGGTGCCCGCGGAGTTGGTGACCTTCGGCACGCCGGAGGTGAAGTCGGCGGCGTTGTTGTCGGTGTCGGTCAGCGCTCCGACGCGGGCGATGGCCGTGGTGTTGGTGAGCGCGGGGGCGGCGAGGGTCTCGACATTCGCGGTCGCGCCGTAACCGACCAGGTCCTTGACGTTCGGAGCGGTCGAGCAGGAGATGCCGCAGCCCACCAGCGGGATCTGGGTCGTGACCAGGGCGACGACGCCGGAGGTGCCCGACATGGGGATCGTGCCGATGGCGTCGGGGGTGGGCAGGTCGACGGAGCCCGCGGCGCCCGCGGCCTGCTGGACGAGGTACCTGCCGTTCGCGGGGATGCTACCGGTCAGCCTGGTGAGCTGGAAGACGGCGCCCGCGGCCGAGGCGTACTGGACGCTCCAGCCCGAGACGTCGACGGGGCTGCCGGTGGTGTTGGCCAGTTCGATGTAGTCGTTCTTGAAGATCGCTCCGGAGTTGCCGCCGCCGCCGTACACGGCGGAGATGACGACGTCGGACGAGAGGGCGTTCGCGGTGCTGGGCAGTGCCGTCATGGTCGCCGCGACCACCAGTGGCAGACTCATGGCCGTGAGCAGCCGACGTACTCGGGGGGGTGCCACAGGAGTTTGCTCCTAGTAGATCGATAGGTGTCTCCCCAGAAGCATGGGGCTACGTACATCGTTCCAAAAGCGGCGTTATTGTTTATTTGCCTATTCGACGGAAAAGTTCATCGACTCTTCCGCGAGGTGTCGGCGCACCCCGGCCCGCGACGACCATCCCCCGGCTCGCATCCTCGATCGCGCCCCCTCCACACCCCGGCCTCTTGGCCGACCGATGCCGACGACCGGCCGACAACTTTCCGTAATCGCTCGCACGCTTCACATGACGCCGTTTAACCTTTACCCATGAGGGTGAAGGTAAAGGTTATGGAACACGGCAAGAGGACACGTGCCAGGCGTACGGGGCCGGCGCGCATCTCCAGCAAGAACCAGGTGACCCTGCCGGCGGCGGTGCTGCGCAAGCTCGGTCTTCACCCGGGAGACCCGGTCGACATCGCCGAAGAAGGCGGCCAGATCATCATCCGGCGACACCGCAGCCGTCTCGACGGGGTGATCGGCACCATCCCCGGCTTCACCGAGGCCGTGGACGTCGAGGCGAGCCGCGAGAGCTGGTGCTGACGGGTGCCTACCGTGATGCTCGACACCAACGTCATCGCCGGCCTGCTCGATCCCGACGACGCGCTGCACAGTCATGCCCGTGACGCCGTTCGCCGCTGGGAGGACAAGGCGGCCTCGTTCGCCATCTCCGTGATCACCTGGGGCGAACTGCGGGTGGGTGCGGTCCGCAAGGGTGTCGCGGCCGAGAGGATGCTCGGAACATTCCGTGCCGCCGTCATCGATCGGATCGTCGGGGTGGACGAGGCGACGGCCGAGGGCGCGGCCCTGCTCAGGGCCGCGGACCTGACGATTCGAGTACCGGACGCCCTCATCGTCGCGACCGCCCGCGAGGCGGGGGCCGACGCGCTGCTCACCGCGGACCGGAAATTCCGGGGCATCGCCCCGGAACTCGTCGAACTGCTACAGCCGGGGTGAGCCGGCCGAAGACCGGGACCAGCATCGCGAACAGCGGGTGATCACGCTGTCCGGCGGCCGAAGACCGGGATCAGTACCGCGCCGACGGCGAGGTGCATCAGCGCCAGGATGGCCTTGGTCCCGCCTGTCGCCTCGACCGCGAACAACGGCAGGAACGACACCAGCAACACGAGAACGGCGATCACGGCCCAGATGACCGACGCCCGGCGGGTCAGCCGGTTCAGCAGCGCACGCGTGCCCCAGCCGAGCAGGGAGAGGGCGAGTGTGAGGGTGGCGGCGAACGGCAAGCTGATGACCCCGGGTGGCTGGCCGTTGCGGGGGTCGACGCGTAAGTCGATACCCAGGATCTGGGCAACGGCCCACAGCAGCGCCGTGGCGAGGACGGCGCCTCCGACCGCGAGGGCGGCGACACTACGAGCGCGATCCAGAGGATTACTCCTCTGCGGGAATCAGACCTCTCCGACAGACGGACCGCTCGGACGGGTCACCCAGCTTGACGTTGGTGGCTGGCCACCGTGCACTGCCAAGTGGCCGGTGGGCCTCAGACTCCGACGACCTTGACGGTTTTCCCACAGAGCCGGTGCATGTCGTCCTCGTCGGAGGTGACGACGATCACCGGCCTGACCGCACGCAGAGCGGTGGCGGCCACCACGGCATCGATGGCGTACTTGTGACCATGCAGCCGGGCATCACGCAGAAGCTCGATCGCCCGCGCGCAGATGTCCTCGGTCACCGGCTCGACCTTCAGCCGGGACAGATGCCATCTGAGGCGATCGCTCTTCACCCGGACGTCCTGAGCCTCGATCGGCGTCATCGCGCTGACAACGACCCGGAAGTCGTTGTCCTGAGCCCCCCGCACGATCGCGGTCACCCTCTGGTCGGCCTCGCACCACCTGAAGAGACCTTCGCAGTCGAGGACCACGGTGCCCGCGCTCAGCCTGCTTCGTGCGCGCGCCATCCGCCCTCTTCCTGAAGCTCTGGCGCGGACTTCACACTGCGGAACAGCTCCGCCGCCTCATCCCGCAATGCCTGCGGAATCAGCCCGGAGGCGGCCTCATTCGCCTGAAGCGCCTCCTCCAGGAGATCCCGCTCGATCTGACGTTCAACCGCGGCATCGACATAGGCGGAGAACCCGCGTGCTCCGACGCGTTCCCTGACCGCCCGGATGTTCCCCGCGCGCAGGGAAACACTGACCTTGGCCGCCGGACCGTCTCCCGGGGCGAACTCCCGCTCAGGCACACTCATGCAACCAGTTTACTACTCGAAGTAGCAAATAACTCGGAAGTTCGCCAACCGACAGAACGTGCGGTCGAGCCCTCACTTCGCAGGGAAACCAGCCCAGCCCGGAAAGAGAGGTTGGTGCCGTCGATGCCGCGGTGGCCGTCCGAGGACCTTGGACAGGTGCTGCCGGCCGCACCCGGATGGAGTACGGCCGGTGAAATCCAGGTCAGGCCTCGCCGGAGGTCAGTCCGACGGGGCAGCTCACACCGGTGCCGCCGATGCCGCAGTAGCCGCCGGGGTTCTTGTAGAGGTACTGCTGGTGATACTCCTCGGCAAGGTAGTAGGCACCCGCCGGGGCGATCTCGGTGGTGATGGGGCCGTAGCCCGACTCGGTGAGCACCTGCTGGTAGGCGTCACGCGAGGTGAGAGCCGACTTCTCCTGCTCGGGGGAGTTGAAGTAGATCGCCGAGCGATACTGCGTGCCGACGTCGTTGCCCTGGCGCATGCCCTGGGTGGGGTTGTGCGCCTCCCAGAAGACGCGCAGCAGCTCCTCGTACGACACCTTGGAGGGGTCGAAGACGACGCGGACGAGCTCGGTGTGACCGGTCTGGCCGCTGCAGACCTCCTCGTACGTCGGGTTCTGGGTGTAACCACCCGCGTATCCGACCGAGGTGGAGATCACGCCCGGGGTCTGCCAGAAGATGCGCTCGGCGCCCCAGAAACAGCCGAGGCCGAAGTCGGCGATCTCGCTTCCCTCGGGGTACGGCGGGGCGAGCGGGGCGTCGAGGACGGCGTGCCGGCCGGGCACCATGATCGGTGTGGGGCGGCCCGGGATCGCGTTCTCCGGGGACACCATCGTCGTCTTGTCCTTGCCGAACAACCAGCCCATTGTGAACCTCCTCCTGACACGTTCTCACCAGGAGGCAACCACGGGCCACCCCTCCGTGTTCCCGTAAGGATCTCTTAACAGATAGAAAAGCACTACTAAATTGCGGTAAATAAAGTAAGGGGCGAAGATGGGCTACATGCCTGAAACACGCCGGGGAGTTCTGTACGGCATCGCCGCCTACAGCATGTGGGGACTGTTCCCGCTGTACTGGCCGCTCCTGAAGCCCTCCACCGCCCTGGAGATCCTCGCTCACCGTATCGCGTGGTCTCTCGTCGCCGTGGTCGCCATTCTGGCGGTACGACGCCACTGGTCCTGGTTCCGCGCGCTCCTGCGCACTCCGCGGAAGCTCGGCCTCCTCGTCTTGGCGGCGGCGATCATCACGGTCAACTGGGGCCTCTACATCTACGCCGTCAACAGCGGCAACGTGGTCGAAGGAGCGCTCGGCTACTTCATCAACCCGCTGGTCAGCGTGCTCTTCGGGGTGTTCCTGCTGAAGGAGCGGCTGCGAAGGTGGCAGTGGGTCGCGGTGGGACTGGGCACGGTGGCGGTGGTCATCCTCGCCTTCGACTACGGGCGTCCGCCGTGGATCGCGCTCGTGCTGGCCGCGAGCTTCGGCACGTACGGGCTGGTCAAGAAGACCGCCGGGGTGGGCGCGGCGGAGAGCATGACGGTCGAGACGCTGGTGCTGCTGCTGCCCGCGCTGGGCTACCTGGTCTATCTGGAGCAGCAGGGGACGAGCACGTTCGGCAACGTGGGAGCGGGCCACGCGTTGCTGCTGGCGGGGGCGGGTGTGGTCACCGCCGTCCCGCTGCTCTGCTTCACCGCCTCCGCGATCCGGATACCGCTCACCACGATCGGCCTGCTGCAGTACATCGCCCCGCTGCTGCAGTTCCTGTGCGGCGTGTTCGTCATGCGGGAGGTCATGCCGCCCAGTCGCTGGCTGGGATTCTGCGTCATCTGGCTGGCGCTGTCGATCTTCACCTGGGACAGCCTCAGGGCGGCCGCCCGGTCCCGCCGAACGGTCGCGGAATCCGTCCCGGCACGAGAGCCCGGGAGTGTGGAAACCGTGGAAACCGTGACCGGGGACGGTCAGGAGCCGCGTACCGCGAGGACGAGCGGGCTGAGCTCCGGGTCGACGTCGGCCTGTTCCAGGGCCGCGGCGAGCGAGCGCTCGTAGGTGGGCGTGGCCCCCGCCAGGCGGGTGCGCCCCTCGTCGGTGATCACCGAGTAGACGCCGCGACGGTCGTCCGAGCAGAGGTCACGCCGGGTCATTCCGGCCGATTCAAGGCGAGCGACAAGGCGGGTGACCGAGCTCTGGTTGAGTCCCACCGCCTCGGCGAGCTCCTGCATGCGCATGCAGCCGCCGGGAGCGGTGGCGAGCCGTCCCAGTGCGCGGTACTCCGACAGGCCGAGGCCGTGCCCGCGCTGGAGTGCCTTGGTCAACTCCGCCTCCACGCGAGCATGCAAGAGGGCGAAACGGTCCCACGACATGGTGATTCCTCCTGGGGTGTTCCATCGGCAGGAGTCTACATGCACGTGCATTATTTGCTTTCATCTGCAAGCAATATCGTGGAAGAGACACGAAAAAAGCTCGGCCGAGCCAGCCGATGATCATGCCTGCGGTGGCCCACCCGAACGTTTCACGAGGCGGTCACGCGGGGCGGGTGACCATGCCCGCGACAGCGGGCCCGAACGTTTCACGACGTGGTCGCGCGGGGCGGGTGACGGCCCCCGACGGGGTCGGGGCCGGGCGGACAACTCCCCCACGTGGTCAGGACCAGGCCGAACGGCTCCCCGGCACGTGCCGGACGACGGGACCGTACCCCGGCCACACGATGGGCCGAGCGTCAGCCGGACCGCTCCACCACGTAGTCGCACAGTGCCAGGTAGGCGGCGCGGGCCGGGATGTCGGGGAGGCCGTTGAGCGCCTCGCGGGCGCGGTCGGCCCAGGCGAGCAGCTCGGCGCGGGCACGCTCCATGGCGGGGTCGGCGCGGAGCAGGCGCAGGGCCTCCTCGATGTCCTCCTCCGCCACCGGGCCGGCCAGCAGCTCGCGCAGGCGGGCGTTCTCGGGAGCGTCCGAGGCGAGGACGTAGAGCACCGGCAGGGTCCGGATGCCCTCGCGCAGGTCGGTTCCTGGCGTCTTGCCCGACTCGCCCGTCTCGGCGGCGACGTCGAGCAGGTCGTCGCCGAGCTGCCAGGCGACCCCGATCGCCTCGCAGGCCCGGGTCACACGCTCGATGATCTCGGGCGAGGCACCGCTGAGCATCGCGCCGAACCGGCCGCCGGTGGCCACCAGCGAGCCGGTCTTGTCGGCCAGCACCCCGATGTAGTGGGCCACCGGGTCGTCACCGGGGCGAGGACCGATGGTCTCGCGAATCTGGCCGCGCACCAGGCGGGAGAACGTCTGGGCCTGGATCCTGATGATGTCGGAGCCGAGGTCCGCGAGGATCTCCGACGCCTGGGCGAACAGGTAGTCGCCGGTCAGGATGGCCACGGTGTTGTTCCAGCGGGCGTTCACCGAGGCGGAACCCCTGCGGACCGAGGCCTCGTCCATCACGTCGTCGTGATAGAGCGTCGCCAGGTGGGTCAGCTCGATCACCACGGCTCCCGGCACCACGCCCGCGGACTCCGGTGAGCCGAACTGGGCGGCGAGCAGGACCAGCATCGCCCGGAACCTCTTGCCGCCGGCCTCGATGAGGTGCTTGGACGCCTCCGTGACGAAGGCGTCCTCGCTCTGCACCGAGGACCGCAGCAGCTTCTCGACCTCCGCCAGTCCGGTAGCGAGGTCCTGCGCCAGCCGTTCGTCGACAAGCGGGAGATCAACAACCGGTGGCGCAGCCATGAAACGTTACTCCTCTAGCGAATGAACAGCGCGGACGCAGCCTTGTCCGCGAGATCGAGCACCGGCTGCGGGAAGACTCCGAGCACTACCGTAGCCGCTGCCGCGAGAGCGACCACCGCCGAGGTGCCCACCGTGGGAGCCGCGATGGACGGACCGTCGGCGGAGGGCTCGCTGAAGAACATCAGCACGATGACGCGGACGTAGAAGAACGCCGCGATCGCCGAACTGACCACACCCACGACGACCAACGGCAGCGCGTCACCGGCGACCGCCGCCGAGAAAACGGCGTACTTGCCGAAGAAACCGCTGGTGAGCGGGATGCCGGCGAAGGCGAGCAGGAAGAAGGCGAAGATGCCCGCGAGCACCGGGGCGCGCTTGCCCAGACCCGCCCACCGGGACAGGTGCCCAGCCTCGCCTCCCGCGTCGCGAACCATGGTGACGACCGCGAAGGCGCCGACCGTGGTGAAGCCGTACGCGGCCAGGTAGAACAGGATCGCCGACAGGGCCTGCGCGTTCTGCTCGGCGGCGCCGACCGCGACGACGCCGGTGAGCAGGAAGCCCGCGTGCGCGATCGAGGAGTAGGCGAGCATCCGCTTGATCTCGGTCTGGGTGATCGCCAGGATCGCGCCGACGATCATCGTCAGGATCGCGACGCCCCACATGACCGGCTTCCAGTTCCACTCAAGACCCCCCAGAGCCACCCAGAAGACTCTGAGGACGGCGCCGAAGGCCGCGACGAGCACGGTGGAGGCCATCAGAGCGGTGACCGCGGTGGGCGCGCCCTGGTAGACGTCAGGCTTCCACGCCTGGAACGGCGCGGCTCCGATCTTGAAGAGCAGGCCGATGCCGAGCATCGCGGTACCGATCAGCAGCAGCGTCTCCTGGCCGCTGACCGCGCTGAGCGAGTCGCTGATGGCCCGCAGGTCCACCGACCCGGCGTAGCCGTAGACCAGGGCCATCCCGTACAGGAAGAAGGCCGAGGAGAACGCGCCGAGCAGGAAGTACTTGACCGAGGCCTCCTGCGAGAGCAGGCGGCGACGGCGGGCCAGGCCACAGAGCAGGTACAGCGGCAGGGACAGGACCTCAAGCGCGACGAACATGACCAGCAGGTCGTTGGAGGCGGCGAAGAGCAACATGCCGCCGACCGAGAACAGCAGCAGCGGATAGACCTCGGTCTGGGCGTGACCGCTGAGGATCGCCTCCTCCTCGTCGGGGCTTCCCGGCACCGCCGCCGCCTGCGCGACGAACTGGTCCTCGTCGTTGATCAGGAGCGTGCTGACCAGGGCGAGAACGAGGATGATGCCCCAGATGAACAGGGAGGGCCCGTCCACCGCGATGGAGCCCATCGCCGCCGGGGTGTCCGGCAGGCCGTTGACGGCGTTGAGCACCGTCATGAGGAACGCCCCGAGCAGGGCGAGCAGCGTGAGCGGCATGTGGATCGACTTGCGCAGGTAGCGGGGCGCGAACGCCTCGATCAGCACGCCGAGGATGGCGGCACCGAAGACGAGCAGCATCGGCGAGAGCAACGCGTACTCGATCATCGGGGCTTTGATGGTGCCGTTCACTCGCCGGCCCCCTTCTGGTCTGCCACGGCGGGGTTGGGCTGGTCGATCTTGACGCTGGTGAGCGTCTTGTCCACCGCGGGATTGATCACGTCGAGCACCGGCTTGGGATAGAAGCCCAGGATGAGGAGCACCGCGATCAGCGGAGCCACCACGTACATCTCACGCCGGTTGAGGTCGGGCATGGCGTAGGTCTTCTTCGGGGAGTCGGCCGTGACCTGCGCGGATCCCTCCTCCGAGGAGACCGGCTCCTTCGGGGAGGAGGCGGCCACGGCGTACGCCGGGTTCGGAGCACCGGTCATCATGCGCTGGTACATCCACAGGATGTAGACGGCCGCGAGGACGACGCCGCTCGTCGCGATGATCGCCGGGATCGGGTAACGCTCGTAGGTGCCGACCAGGACCATGAACTCGCTGACGAACGTGGACAGACCCGGCAGAGAGAGCCCGGAAAGACCGGCGATCAGGAAGGTGCCCGCGAGCAGCGGGGCGACCTTCTGCACGCCTCCGTAGTCGGCGATCTGACTGGAACCCCGGCGGTAGATCAGGAATCCGGCGATGAGGAACAAAGCACCGGTCGAGAAGCCGTGGTTCACCATGTAGAGGGTGGCGCCCGCGCCCGCGTTCGCGGTCATCGCGAAGACACCCAGCGCGATGAAGCCGAAGTGCGAGATCGAGGTGTAGGCGATCAGGCGCTTCATGTCGGTCTGGCCGATCGCCACGATCGCGCCGTAGACGATGCCCACGACCGCGAGCACGATCACCAGCGGGGTGAAGAACTTCGACGCCTCGGGGAACAGCTCCAGGCAGAAGCGGAGCATCCCGTACGTACCGACCTTGTCCAGCACGCCCACCAGCAGCACCGCGGCACCGGCCGGGGCCTGCGCGGCGGCGTCGGGCAGCCAGGTGTGGAACGGCCACAGCGGCGCCTTCACCGCGAACGCGATGAAGAAGCCCGCGAAGAGCCACTTCTGCGTGGTCGGGTCCTGAACGACCCCGATCAGCTCGGGGAACATGAAGGTGTTCTTCTGGGCGACCACGTAGAGCGCGATCACCGCGACCAGCATGAGCAGGCCGCCGAAGAGCGAGTACAGCAGGAACTTCACGGCCGCGTAGGACCGCTGCGCCCCGCCGTACGACCCGATCATGAAGTACATCGGGATGAGCATCGCTTCGAAGAAGACGTAGAACAGGAAGACGTCGGTCGCCGCGAAGACGCCGATCATCATCGCTTCCAGCACCAGCAGCAGCGCGAAGTAGGTCTTCACCGACCGCTTGGGCGGTGCCGCGGCACCCGAGCCGTCTGCGTCGTGCCAGGAGGCGAGGATCACGATCGGCACGAGCACCGCCGACAGCGCGATCAGCACCAGGGCGATGCCGTCGACGCCGACGCCGTAGTGGACGCCGAAGCTCGGGATCCACTCGTAGACCTCGGCGAACTGGAACCGCGTCCCGGAGTTCGGGCTGAACTGGGCCGCGATGGCGCCGGTGAGCAGCAGCACGACGAGCGAGACCACCAGGGCCAGCAGCTTGGCGAGCTTGTCACTCTTGACAAGGGAGACACCCACCGCGCCCAGCAGGGGCACGGCTATCAGGGTCGAGAGCCAGGGCATCACATGTTCCCTACGTAGAGCAGCGCGCCAACGACCACGGCGGCACCGAAGAGGATGGACAACGCGTAGGACCGCACGTAGCCGGTCTGGATGCGGCGCAGCCGCCCGGAGGTCCCGCCGATCCCCGCCGCCAGGCCGTTGACCAGGCCGTCGATGCCGCGGTTGTCGAAGAACACCGCGATGCGGGCCAGCCACTGGCCGGGGCGCATGAACAGCGCCTCGTTCAGCGCGTCGCCGTACAGGTCACGGCGGGCGAAGGTGGTGACGAACGAGCCGCGCGGGGCGACCCGGGGAACCTCGGCGGCGCCGTAGCGGAACCAGGCGAGCGCGGCACCGACGGCGACCAGCGCGAGCGTGGTCAGGCCGGGGACGCTGATGAAGTGGAATACCGGAAGCTTCTCGGGCAGGCCGACCGCGGGGGCGAGGAAACTCATGAGCCGGTTGTCCAGGATCATGAAGGCGCCCAGGACGATCGAGCCGATCGAGAGCAGGATGAGCGGCACGGTCATCACCGAGGGCGACTCGTGCGGGTGCGCGTCGTCGGCCCAGCGCTTCTTGCCGAAGAAGGTCATGAAGATCATCCGCGACATGTAGAAGCCGGTGATGCCCGCGCCCAGCACCGCGAGCCAGCCCAGGATCGGGTCGTGGTGCATCGCCGTCTCGATGATGCCGTCCTTGGTGAAGTAACCGGACAGCAGCGGGAACCCGATGATCGCGAGGTAGCCGACGATGAAGGTGGCCGCGGTGACCTTCATCACCGAGAACAGGCCACCGTACTTGCGCATGTCGACCTCGTCGTTCATGGCGTGCATCACCGAGCCCGCCCCGAGGAACATGTTGGCCTTGAAGAAGCCGTGCCCGATCAGGTGCGCGATGGCGAACGCGTAGCCGGCGGGGCCGAGGCCCGCGCCGAGCATCATGTAGCCGATCTGCGACATCGTCGAGCCCGCGAGGCCCTTCTTGATGTCGTCCTTGGCGCAACCGATGATCGCACCGGCGAGCAGCGTGGCCACACCGACGATCGTCACGACGAGCTGCGCGGTCGGGGCCGCCTCGAAGAACGCGCCGGAGCGGACGACCAGGTAGACGCCCGCGGTGACCATGGTCGCGGCGTGGATGAGCGCCGAGACCGGGGTCGGGCCCTCCATCGCGTCCAGCAGCCACGACTGCAGCGGCAGCTGGGCCGACTTTCCGCAGGCGCCCAGGAGCAGCAGCAGGCCGATCGCGGTGATCGTGCCCTGCGAGACGTCGCCGGACTGGAGCGCCCCGCTCACCGTCTGCTTGGACAGGTCGCCGAAGGCGACCGTGCCGAACGTCGTGAAGATCGTGAAGATCGCGATCAGCAGGCCGAAGTCACCGACGCGGTTGACGATGAAGGCCTTCTTCGCCGCGGCCGCCGCCGAGGGCTTGAACTGCCAGAACCCGATGAGCAGGTACGAGGCGAGGCCCACGCCCTCCCATCCGATGAACAGGGCGACGTAGTTGTCGGCCAGCACCAGCAGGAGCATCGCCGCGACGAACAGGTTCAGGTACGCGAAGAACCTGCGCCGGTCCTGGTCGTGCGACATGTAGCCGATCGAGTAGATGTGGATCAGCGATCCCACACCGGTGATCAGCAGGGCGAAGCTGATCGACAGCGGGTCGATCAGCAGCCCCATGTCGGCGATGCCGGGGATGAACTGGTAGAGCGCGACGCCCTGGCGGCGCTGTGCTTCGGGCAGGCCGAGGATCTCGACGAAGGCGGCGACCGCCACCACGAAGGCGGCCAGGGACATCGCGACGCCGAGGAGGTGCCCCCAGCGGTCGGTGCGACGCCCGCCCAGCAACAGGACCGCGGCGCCGAGCAGCGGGAGGGCGATCATGAGCCAGGAGACTCCGATCACGCCCCCGGAATGCTGGATGATCTCAGCGGGTTCCACGGCCACCTCTTAGTACTTCAGCAGGTTGGCGTCGTCCACCGACGCGGACCTGCGGGTTCGGAAGATCATCACGATGATGGCGAGGCCGACGACGACCTCGGCCGCGGCCACCACCATCACGAAGAACGCGATGATCTGGCCGTCCAGGTTGCCATGCTGTCTGGCGAAGGTGACGAACGCGAGGTTGCAGGCGTTGAGCATGAGCTCCACGCACATGAACACCACGATCGCGTTGCGCCGCACCAGCACACCGACGGCGCCGATCGCGAACAGCAGCGCGGAGAGCACCAGATAGTGAGTCGTCACTTGCCGTCCTCCTGCTGGAGTGCCGCGTCCCTCACATGGACGGGCTCGTCGCCCGAGTCGGAGTCACGGCCCTGCGCCGCCTCCTTCTCCAGGACCTGCTTGATGAGCGCCGCCTTCTCCGGGTCGGTCGGCTCGAAGCCCTCCGCGACCTGCCGGGCGAGCACCCGGTTGACGGACTTCTCCGAGACCGTGCCGTCGGGCAGCAGGGCCGGCATGTCGATCGCGTTGTGCAGCGCGTAGGTGCCGGGCCCCGGCAGCGGCGAGGGCTGCGGGCCGGCGAAGCGGGCGCGGGCCAGGTCACGCTGGGTGGCCTTGGGCCGGATGCGCTCGCGGTGCGCCAGCACCAGCGCGCCGAGCGCGGCGGTGATCAGCAGCGCCGAGGTGACCTCGAAGGCGAAGACGTATCTGGTGAAGATGAGCTCCGCCAGACCGGGCACGTTGCCGCCCGCCGCCTGCACGGCCGCGTCGAGGCCGACGGGCGGGGCGTAGACGGCGTTGCCGACGCCCAGGGCGAGCAGCACCGCGAAGCTCAGGCCCGCGACGGACGCCCACAGGCGCTGTCCCCTGATCGTCTCGACCAGCGAGTCGGCGGAGTCGACGCCGACGAGCATCAGGACGAACAGGAAGAGCATCATGACCGCGCCGGTGTAGACGATGATCTGCACCGCGGCGAGGAAGGGGGCCTCCTGGACGGCGTACAGCACGGCGAGCGACAGCATGACGACGCCCAGCATCAGCGCCGAGTAGACCGCCCTGCGGCTGAAGACGAGCCCGAGGGCGGCCCCCACCGAGACGACCGCGAGAACCCAGAACGTGATGGTCTCACCCATTGTTGCGTCCCAGCCGGTAGTAGTCCTCTTCGTTCTCGCCGAGACGCATGGGGTGCGGCGGGATCTCCATGCCGGGACCGAGCGGCGCGAGCAGCATCTCCTTGGTGTAGATCAGGCTCTCACGGCTGGTGTCGGCGAGGTCGTACTCGTTGGTCATCGTGAGCGCCCGTGTCGGGCACGCCTCGATGCACAGGCCGCACAGAATGCACCGCAGATAGTTGATCTGGTAGGTGCGCCCGTAGCGCTCACCCGGCGAGAACCGCTCCTCGTCGGTGTTGTCCGCGCCCTCGACGAAGATCGCGTCGGCCGGGCACGCCCAGGCGCACAGCTCGCAGCCGACGCACTTCTCCAGGCCGTCGGGCCAGCGGTTGAGCTGGTGCCGGCCGTGGAAGCGCGGCGCCGTGGGCCGCTGCTCCTCGGGATAGTTGACCGTCTCGACCTTCTTGAACATCGTGTGGAAGGTCACGCCGAACCCCTTGATGGGGTTCAGCCAATCAGTTGCTCCCACTGGGAACCTCCTTGCGCGCTACACCGTGGTAGTGCGGCAGGTCGAGCGGCGGCACCGGGAAGCCACCCGCGGACGGCTCGGCTTGGAGTTGCTCGAACTCGGCCTCGACCTGGGCGGCCTTGGCCTCCTTGCGCTTCTGCAACACGCTGTCGAAGCGCCACCAGATCCCGAGGCAGGCGATCATCACGACCGCGGCCAGGATGAGCACGAGCGAGCGGTCCGTGCCCTCCAGCTGCAGGGCCCGCACCGTGGCGACGAGCATGATCCAGGCCAGGTTGACCGGGATGAGGATCTTCCAGCCGAGGGCCATCAGCTGGTCGTACCTGACGCGCGGCAGCGAGGCCCGGCACCAGACGAAGAAGGAGAAGACCAGCACCATCTTGAGGAAGAACCACAGCAGCGGCCACCAGCCGGTGTTGGCCCCGTCCCACATCGAGATCGGCCACGGGGCCCGCCAGCCGCCCATGAACAGGGTGATGGAGACCGCGGAGACCACGAAGACGTTGACGTACTCGGCGAGCATGATGACCGCGAACTTCAACGAGTTGGAGTATTCGGTCTGGAAGCCGCCGACCAGTTCGCCCTCACCCTCGGGCAGGTCGAAGGGGACCCGGTTCGTCTCGCCCAGCATCGTGATGATGTAGATCAGGAAGGACGGGATCAGCAGGACCATGTACCAGGAGGGCATCGGGATCTCCAGGCCGAAGAGCGGGAACACCCCGCCCGACGCCTGCTTCGCGACGATCTCCGAGGTGGAGAGGGTCCCGGCGAACAGGAAGACGCCCACGAACGACAGGCCCATCGCGATCTCGTACGAGACCACCTGGGCGCTGGCCCGCAGGCCGCCGAGCATCGAGTAGGGGGAGCGCGAGCCCCAGCCCGCCAGCACGATGCCGTACACGCCGATCGAGGCCATCGCGAGCACCAGCAGCACCGCGACCGGAAGGTCGGTGAGCTGCAGCGGCGTCTGCACCCCGAACATCGAGACCATCGGGCCCATCGGGATGACGGAGAAGGCCATGAAGGCCGGGACCGCCAGGACGACCGGGGCGATGAAGTAGATCACCTTGTCGACGGTCCTGGGCATCAGGTCTTCCTTCAGCCCCATCTTGAGACCGTCGGCCACCGACTGGAGCAACCCGAACTTGCCCGCCCGGTTGGGGCCGTACCGGTTCTGCATGCGGGAGATGAGCTTGCGCTCGAACCACACGCCGAACAACACGCCCAGCATCAGGACGATGAAGATGACGACGGCCTTGATGATGCTGATCCAGAGCGGGTCCTTGCCGAAGTCGGCGAGGGTCGGATCGGCCGCTAGAAGAGTCCGGGCATTCATTACCGCTCCTCGTTGGCTTCGCCGGCGGCACGTGCCTCGCCGGCCGTGGTGCCGGTGGCACGCTCGTCGGGTCCGGTGCCCGCGACGGTGCTCGCCGAGCCCGGTGTGACCGGGCTCGCCGCGGCGGGCGCGACGGCGGCGTCTCCTGCAGGCACGACGCCTGGCGAGGAGGCGCCGATCCTGACGACGTCACCGGCGACGGCGCGCAGGTCCCGGGTGACCGAGCGGCCCGCGGAGTTGGCGGGCAGCCACACCACCCGGTCGGGCAGGTCCGCGATCCGGAAGGGCAGGCTCAGCGAGCCGCGCTCGCCGGTGACGACGATCTCGCCGCCGTCGACCAGGCCGGACTCGGCCGCGGTCGACTCCGACACCAGCGCGTACGCCGGGCGGGCGGTGCCCGCCAGGTACGGCTCTCCGGCCTGCAGGCGACCGTCGTCGAGCAGCAGGTGCCAGCTGGCCAGGACGGCCTCTCCCGCGGCCGGCCTGGCCGCGGTCCGGCCGGCCGCGTCGGGGGCGGCGGCCCTGGGGCCGCGCCACGCGCCGATCGCGCCGAGCTCGCGGCGGGCGGCGGCCGGGTCGGGCAGGCCGAGGTGGACGTCCATCGCGTCGGCGATGGCGGAGACGACCCGCAGGTCACTCATGATCCCCGGAACCGGGATCGCCTCGGCGAAGGTGCGCCCGCGTCCCTCCCAGTCGACGAAGGTGCCCGACTTCTCGGCCACCACGGCGACGGGGAGCACCACGTCGGCGCGGTCGGTGACCGCGCTGGCGCGCTGCTCCAGGCTCACGATGAACGGGGTGTTCTCCAGGGCGAGCAGTGCGGCCTGCGGCGCCGGCAGGTCGTAGGGGTCGACACCGGCGACGACGAGGGCGTCGATCTGGCCGTCGAGCGCCGCCGCCAGCATGGCGGTGGTGTCGCGGCCCTCCCCCTCGGGCAGGGAGGCGACGTTCCAGGCCCTCGCGACCTCGGCGCGGGCGGTCTCGTCGCCGACCGGGCGGCCGATCGGCAGCAGGTTCGGCAGCGCACCGGCCTCGATCGCCCCGCGCTCACCGGCGCGGCGCGGGATCCAGGCCAGCCGGGCGCCGGTGGAGTCGGCGAGCCGCAGCAGCGCCGAGAGCGCGCCCGGCACGGTGGCGAGCCGCTCACCGGCGAGAATGATCGCGCCCGGCTGCCTGATCGCCTCGGCGGCGATCGCGTCCACCGCGGCCAGGTCGTCCAGCACGGCGGTCTCGGTGCCCGGCACCGCCGGGATGAGGGTGCCGCCCATCTTCGCGAGGCCGGGACCGGCGAACGGGGCGACCGAGAAGACCTTCAGGCCCTTCTTCCTCGCCGCCTTGCGAAGGCGCAGGAAGACGATCGGCGACTCCTCGTCGGGTTCGAACCCGGCCAGGAGCACCGCGGGCGCCTTCTCCAGGTCGGCGTAGCGGACCTCGATGCCCCGGCCGGCGACGGCGTGCGCCAGGAACCGCGCCTCCTCCTCGGAGTGCGGCCTGGCGCGGAAGTCGACGTCGTTCGTGCCGAGGGCGATCCGGGCGAACTTCGCGTACCCATACGCCTCCTCGACGGTGAGGCGACCGCCGACCAGCACGCCCGCGCGTCCGCGTGCCGCGGACAGGCCCTTGGCGGCCGCGGCGAACGCCTCGGGCCAGGAGGCGGGGACCAGGCGTCCCTCCTCGTCACGGACGAGGGGGGTCTTCAGCCGGTCGGGCTGGGTGGCGTAGGTGAAGGCCCAGCGACCCTTGTCGCAGTTCCACTCCTCGTTCACCTCGGGGTCGTCCCCGGCGAGGCGGCGGGTGACCTTGCCGCGCCGGTGGTCGGTGCGCAGCGAGCAGCCGCTCGCGCAGTGCTCGCAGGCGCTGGGCGTGGAGACCAGGTCGAACGGGCGGGCCTGGAAGCGGTACGCGGCACCGGTCAGCGCGCCCACCGGGCAGATCTGCACGGTGTTGCCGGAGAAGTAGGACTCGAACGGGCGGCCGTCGGCGGTGGCGACCTGCTCCTTGGCGCCGCGCTCGAAGAAGTCGATGAGCGGGTCGCCGGCGATCTCGTCGGAGAAGCGGATGCAGCGCGCGCACTGGACGCAGCGCTCGCGGTCGAGCAGCACCTCCGAGGAGAGCGCGACCGGCTTCTCGAAGATCCGCTTCTTCTCGACGAAGCGGCTCTCGCCCTGGCCGTTGGACATCGCCTGGTTCTGCAGCGGGCACTCGCCGCCCTTGTCGCAGACCGGGCAGTCGAGCGGGTGGTTCAGGAGCAGCAGCTCCATCACGCCGCGCTGCGCCTTCTCGGCGACCGGGGAGGTGAGCTGGGTCTGCACGACCATGCCCTCGGCGACCTCGATCGCGCAGGAGGGCTGCGGCTTGGGAAAGCCGCGGCCGTTGCCGGCGTCGGGGATGTCCACCAGGCACTGGCGGCAGTTGGCGGCCGGTTCGAGCAGCGGGTGGTCGCAGAACCGGGGGATCTGGATGCCGAGCAGTTCGGCGGCCCGGATGATGAGCGTGCCCTTGGGGACGCTCACCTGGAAGCCGTCGATGGTGACGGTGACCAGGTTCACCGGCGCCTGCTGCTCCGGGGTGGTTTCGACGGTCATGGCGTCTCCTCCGTCGGCCTGGTGACCGAGACGGTGCTGTGCTTGCCGGTTGCCTGGATCCGCGCGCTCACTGGGCACCCCACACCGTGGACGGGGCGTGATCGAACGGGCAGCCGCCGATCTCGAAGTGCTTGAGGTATTCGTCGCGGAAGTGCTTCACCGACGAGTGGATGGGGCTGGTGGCACCGTCGCCCAGGGCGCAGAAGGAGCGTCCCAGGATGTTGTCGGCGATGTCGGTGATCGTGGTCAGGTCCTCTTCGGTGCCCTGACCCTTCTCCAGCCGCTTGAGCACCTGCTTGAGCCAGAAGGTGCCCTCCCGGCAGGGGGTGCACTTGCCGCACGACTCGTGCGCGTAGAACTCCGTCCAGCGGAGCACCGCGCGCACCACGCAGGTGGTCTCGTCGAAGATCTGCAGGGCCCGGGTGCCGAGCATCGAGCCCTTCGCCCCGACGGACTCGAAGTCCAGCGGGACGTCGAGGTGCTCGTCGGTGAAGATCGGGGTGCTCGACCCGCCGGGGGTCCAGAACTTGAGCCGGTGTCCCTCGCGGATGCCGCCGGACATCTCCAGCAGCTCGCGCAGCGTGATGCCGAGCGGGGCCTCGTACTGGCCGGGCCTGGTCACGTGGCCGCTCAGCGAGAAGATGCCGAAGCCCTTGGACTTCTCCGTGCCCATCCCGGCGAACCAGTCGGCGCCGTTGGCGATGATGGAGGGAACACTCGCGACCGACTCGACGTTGTTGACGACGGTCGGCGAGGCGTACAGGCCCGCCACGGCGGGGAAGGGGGGCTTGAGCCGAGGTTGGCCGCGATAGCCCTCCAGCGAGTCGAGCAGCGCCGTCTCCTCGCCGCAGATGTAGGCGCCGGCGCCGCTGTGCACGACCAGCTCCAGGTCGAAGCCGGAGCCGAACAGGTCGGTGCCGAGGTGGCCCTTGGCGTACGCCTCGGCCACGGCCGCCTGCAGGCGGCGCACCACGTGCAGCACCTCGCCGCGCACGTAGATGAAGGCGTGGTTGGCCCGGATCGCGTACGCGGTGATGATGACGCCCTCGACGAGCGCGTGCGGGTTCGCCATCATCAGCGGGATGTCCTTGCACGTGCCCGGCTCGGACTCGTCGGCGTTCACCACCAGATAGTGCGGCTTGCCGTCCCCCTGGGGGATGAAGCCCCACTTCATGCCGGTGGGGAAGCCCGCGCCGCCTCGGCCGCGCAGTCCGGAGTCCTTGACGGCCTGGATGACGGCGTCGGGGTCCATGCCCAGCGCCTTCTTGGCCGCCGAGTAGTCGCCGTAGCCCTCCAGGGTGAAGGAGTTGGGCTGGTCCCAGTTCGCGGTGAGAACCGGGGTGAGAGTGGTCACTTCGTCTCCTCGCCTGACAGCCCGTCGCTCCGTGACGAGGCCGCGCCGTGCCTGTCGGCACGCTCGTTACGCCCGCACGCGCCGGTCTGACCGGCGCGTCCGCTCGTGGTGGCTCCGCTGCGTGTCACGCTCACGCCTCCGGAGCCTTCCATCCGTTCGCCTTCGCGATCTTCAGGCCCTCCAGGGAGGCGCCCTTCGCCGAGGGGCCGTCGCCGGCCAGGCCGTCGGGCAGGCCCGCGAGCACCCGGGATGCCTCCTTGAACGTGCAGAGCTTCTTCGGACCCCGGGTCGGGGAGAGTTCCTTGCCGTCCCTGAGGTCGTCGACGAGCTGCTTGGCCGACGCCGGGGTCTGGTTGTCGAAGAACTCCCAGTTGACCATCATCACCGGGGCGAAGTCGCAGGCGGCGTTGCACTCCAGCCGCTCCAGCGAGACCTTGCCGTCGGGGGTCGTCTCGTCGTGGCCGATGCCGGTGTGCTCGGACAGCTCGTCCCAGATCTGGTCGCCGCCCATCACCGCGCAGAGCGTGTTGATGCACACGCCCACGTGGTACTGGCCCATCGGCCTGCGCTTGTACATCGTGTAGAAGGTGGAGACTCCGACGACCTCGGCCTTGCTCAGGCCGAGGATCTCGGCGCAGAACTCGTGGCCGTCGTCGGAGACGTAGCCGTCCTCGGACTGCACCAGGTGCAGCAGGGGCAGCAGGGCCGACCGCGGCTTCGGGTAGCGGCCGATGATCTCCTTGGCGTCGCGCTCCAGGCGCTCCCGCACTTCCGGCGCGTACCCCTTGGACACGGTCGCGCTCACCTCCTCGCCGCCCGCGCGGGCGGCCTCGTTCGAGGGCTCGCCGCCCAGGGCGGTGGTCGTCCCGAGGGCGCTCTCGCCCGTCAGGCCGGTGCCCGTGCTCGCGTCGACCTTCTCGTGCGCCGGCCGGCCGTCCGTACCCTTGCTGGAACTCATCGGTCGACACCTCCCATCACCGGGTCGATCGAGGCCACCGCCGAGATGACGTCGGCGACCATGCCGCCCTCGCACGTCACGGGCATGGCCTGCAGGTTCGTGAAGGACGGGTCGCGGAAGTGTACGCGGTAGGGGCGGGTACCGCCGTCGCTGACCACGTGGGCGCCGAGCTCACCTCTGGGCGACTCGACGGCGGCGTACGCCTGCCCCGCCGGGACCCGGAAGCCCTCGGTCACCAGCTTGAAGTGGTGGATCAGCGCCTCCATGGAGCCGCTCATGATGTGCGCGATGTGGTCGGGCGAGTTGCCCAGGCCGTCGGGGCCGAGCGCGAGCTGCGCGGGCCAGCCGATCTTCTTGTCGTCGACCATCACCCGGCCGTTCTTGAGCGGCCCGGAGAGGCGGTCGAGAGCCTGCTCGATGATCTTGAGCGACTCCTCCATCTCGGCGACCCGTACCAGGTAGCGGCCGTAGACGTCGGCGGTCTTCTCGGTCGGGACGTCGAACTCGTAGGTCTCGTAGCCGCAGTAGGGCTGCGACTTGCGCAGGTCCCACGGCAGTCCCGCGGCCCGCAGCATCGGGCCGGTGACGCCCAGCGCCATGCAGCCGGTGAGGTCGAGGTAGGCGACGTCCTTGGTGCGGGCCAGGTAGACCGGGTTCGCGTCCAGCATCTTGCGCATGTCCTTGATGCGCCCCGGCATGACCTTGAGCAGCTCGCCGACCTTGTCGACGGCGCCCGCGGGCAGGTCGACGGAGACGCCGCCCGGCCTGACGTAGGCCATGTTCATCCGCAGGCCGGTGATGTACTCCATCACGTCGAGCACCATCTCGCGCTCGCGCGACCCGAACAGGAACGGCGTGGTCGCGCCCAGTTCCATGCCGAAGGTGCCGATCGCCACCATGTGCGAGGAGATCCGGGTGAGCTCCATCATCATCACGCGGATCGCCTGGGCCCGCTCGGGGACCCGGTCGGTGATGCCGAGCAGCCGCTCGACGCCCATGCAGTAGGCGGTCTCGTTGAAGATCGGCGCCAGGTAGTCCATCCGGGTGACGAACGTGGTGCCCTGGGTCCACGTCCGGTATTCGAGGTTCTTCTCGATGCCGGTGTGCAGGTAGCCGATGACCGTGCGGGCCTCGGTGACCGTCTCGCCGTCCAGGTTCAGGACCAGGCGGAGCACGCCGTGCGTGGACGGGTGCTGGGGGCCCATGTTGATGACGAGCTGCTGGTCCTGCTGGCCGGAGAGGCTCTCGACCAGCTCGCTCCAGTCGTTGCCCGAGACGGTGTAGACCTTGCCTTCGGTGGCCTCGTCGTACGCGTCGTACGGGCCGTTCCCGACCGTCTCCTTCGTCTCCTGGTGAGGGACGCTCATGTGTAGGACCTCCTCTGGTCCGGCGCGGGGATCTCGGCGCCGCGGTACTCGACCGGGATTCCGCCGAGCGGGTAGTCCTTGCGCTGGGGGTGACCGTCCCAGTCGTCGGGCATCATGATCCGGGTCAGCGCCGGGTGCCCGTCGAAGACGATGCCGAAGAAGTCCCAGGTCTCGCGCTCGTGCCAGTCGTGCGTCGGGTAGACGGAGACCGTGGAGGGGATGTGCCGGTCGTCGTCGGGGCAGGAGACCTCGACGCGCAGGCGGCGGTTGTGGGTGATCGAGCACAGGTGGATCACCGCGTGCAGCTCCTGGCCCTCCAGGTGGGGGTAGTGCACGCCGGAGACGCCGAGCGAGAGCTCGAAGCGCAGGGCGGGGTCGTCGCGCAGGGTCTTCATGACGTCGAGCAGGCGCTCACGCCTGACGTGGAAGGTCAGCTCGCCGCGGTCGACGACCACGCGCTCGACGGCGTCGCCGAGGTCGCCGCCGAGGGCGCGCTCCAGCTCGTCGGCGACGGTGTCGAAGTAACCGCCGTACGGGCGGGGGGTGGACAGTTCGGGCTTGCGCCGCACGACGAGGCGGCCGTAGCCCGAGGTGTCACCGGTGCCCGAGGCGCCGAACATGCCCAGGTGGGCGATCGGCTCCTTCGGCACCTCGGGGAGGTTCTCGGTGGGTTCGCTCGTCATTTCTTGGCGCTCCCCTGGTCGATCAGCGGCAGCGTCCGCAGGGCCTGCAGTTCGAGCTCGTCGATCTGCTTGGCGCGGTGCGCGCCGAACTTCATGTTCTGGATCTTGTCGTGCAGCTTGACGATCGCGTCGATGAGCATCTCGGGGCGCGGCGGGCAGCCGGGCAGGTAGATGTCGACGGGGACGACGTGGTCGACGCCCTGCACGATCGCGTAGTTGTTGAACATGCCGCCGCTGGAGGCGCAGACGCCCATCGCGATGACCCACTTGGGCTCGGCCATCTGGTCGTAGATCTGGCGCAGCACCGGGGCCATCTTCTGCGAGAGCCGCCCCGCGACGATCATCAGGTCGGCCTGGCGCGGAGACGCCGAGGCGCGCTCCATGCCGAAGCGCGCCAGGTCGTGCTTGGGACCGCCGGTGGACATCAGCTCGATGGCGCAGCACGCGAGGCCGAACGTCGCCGGCCAGACGGAGTTCTTGCGCGCCCAGCCGGCCACCTGCTCGACCGTGCTGAGCATGAACCCGCTCGGAAGTTTCTCTTCAAGACCCATATCTAGTCCCAGTCCAGACCCTTGCGGCGCCACACGTACGCGTAGGCCACGAGCACGGTGACGATGAACAGCAGCATCTCGACCAACCCGAAGATCCCGAGCTTGTCGAACGCGACCGCCCACGGATAGAGGAAGATGATCTCGATGTCGAACACGATGAACAACATCGCGGTGACCATGTACTTCAGCGGGAAGCGTCCTCCGCCCACCGGCTGGGGCGTCGGCTCGATGCCGCATTCGTAGGCGTCGAGCTTCGCGCGGTTCCAGCGCTTGGGACCGGTGAAGGGGGCGATCGTCACCGAGAAGACCGCAAATCCCGCCGCGAGCACGGCGAGCACCAGGATGGGTGCGTACAACTCCATCGCTACGCCTCCTCTCCCATCTCCACGCGCGCCGGCGCGTAGCTCTGCGTTGTGGTGTATTTCGAAAGTCTAGGCAAAGCGATCATCGCCCACGGCTCCAGGTGCTCGGCACTCATCGACCTCATGCCGGTGGCGCCACCTTCGACAGGGCGTTGATGATGCGGTCGGACGCGTCACCTCGCCGGTCGGTGAGATTAGCAAGGAGCTTGAGCGCGAACCGCATCAGGTGGGGGTGTGGCAACGCGTGACGCGTGGCGAAGTTCATCACCCCGCGATGCCCGATCAGCTCCACGAACCCCCTGCCGAGGGTGAAGTAACCACCGTATGCGTCTTTCAGCCTCTGGGGGTAAGCGCGCAGCACGCGCTCCCGCTGCGCGGGGGTGACCCTGCCGAGCGCCTGGACGACCGTCTCGGCGGCGATGTGGCCGCTCTCCATCGCGTACGCGATGCCCTCGCCGTTGAACGGGTTGATCATCCCGCCCGCGTCGCCCACCAGCACCAGGCCCCGCGTGTAGTGCGGCTGGCGGTTGAAGGCCATCGGCAGCGCGGCGCCCCTGATGGGGGTCGTCATGTTCTCCTCGACGTAGCCCCACTCGGGGGGCATCCCCTTCACCCAGCGCTTGAGCAGGTCGCGGTAGTCCATGCCCTTGAAGGACTCGCTGGTGTTCAGCAGTCCGAGGCCCACGTTGGAGGTGCCGTCGCCGACGCCGAAGATCCAGCCGTAGCCGGGCAGCAGGGTGTCGCCGTCCCACAGCTCCAGCCAGGTCTCCAGGTAGTCGTCGTCGTGGCGGGGGCTCTCGAAGTATGTCCGCACCGCGACGCCCATCGGGCGGTCCTCGCGCTTGTGCAGCCCCATCGCGAGGGAGACGCGGGTGGAGTTGCCGTCGGCGGCGACCACCAGCCGCGAGCGGTAGAGGACCTCCTCGCCGTCCCGCTTCGCGACGACGCCGACGATGTGCCCGCTGCGCTCGTCGAGGATCGGGGCGGTGACGTTCACCCCCTGCAGCAGGCGGGCGCCGGCCTTGACCGCGTTGGCGGCGAGGATCTCGTCGAAGTCCTGGCGGGTGCGGACCAGGCCGAAGTCGGGGAAACTCGACAGCTCGGGCCAGTCGAGCTCGAAGCGCATCCCGCCGCCGACCACGCGCAGGCCCTTGTTGCGGACCCAGCCGGGAGCGTCGATGTCGATCCCCATCGCGATGAGCCGTTTCACCGCCCGGGGGGTCAGCCCGTCGCCGCAGACTTTCTCACGGGGGAAGGTGGTCTTCTCGAGCAGCAGGACGTCGAGCCCGGCCTGCGCGAGATGGAAAGCGGTTGTCGAACCGGCGGGCCCGGCGCCGACGACGATGACGTCGGCGTCAGCCTCAGCGACTTTCCGCTGTGTGGCGGCTGGCACGGTCACGGGACCTGTCCTGTCCTACACGCTGTGGGGGCCTCGGGGTAAGGGGCCTTTCGTTCCTTTGTGAAGGTCTTCACAAACTTGTCGCGCCGAAGTCTAACGCCTTCGGAGGGCAAAGTGTCAGGCGGGTGTCGCCATCGCCTGAGAAAGTCAGGAGGGCTTGTACGCACGGTGGAGGGCCACGATCCCCATCGTCAGGTTACGCCAGGCCACGCGCTCCCAGCCCGCCCCCTGAATGATCTTCGCCAGCCCCGCCTGGTCCGGCCAGGCCCTGATCGACTCCGCCAGATACTCGTAGGAGTCGTCGTTGGAGCCGAAGAGCTTCGCGGCGCGCGGCATCAGCTTCATCAGGTACTGCGAGTACACGAGATCGAAGGATTTCGGCGTCGGGTGTGAAAATTCCAGGATCACCAGCCGCGCGCCCGGCCTCGCCACCCGGTACATCTCGCGCAGCGCCTGGCCGGTGTCGTGCACGTTGCGCAGCGCCGTGGAGATCGTCACCGCGTCGAAGACCTCGTCGGCGAAGGGGAGCCGCAGCGCGTCGCCCGCGACGAAGCTGACCCCCCGTACGCCCCCTCCGTGGATGCCGGAGCCGCCCCTGCGCCGCACCCCGGTGCTCAGCATGCCGAGCGAGAAGTCGGAGGCGATGGCGCGGGCGCCCAGCGTGGTGAACGCGTCGGTGGACGTGCCGGTGCCCGCGCCAAGGTCGAGGACCAGCTCACCGGGGCCCGCGTCGACGGCCGCCGCGGCGGCCTTGCGCCACAGCCGGACCTGCCCCAGGGAGATAACGTCGTTGACAAGGTCGTACCGCCTGGCCGTGCGATCGAACATCGCGGCGACCTCGTGCGGCTGCTTGTCCAGAGAAGCGCGCGTCATGCCTCCCACCCTAGGGCCGCCCCGACAATCCACGGAAAGTAGTCATTCCATTACCGTCGGCATGCTAAAAATTGTCGAATGTTTGCCAGAGCCACTTACGTGCTGGTCGCGGCCCTCACCCTGCTCTCCGCGCTCTCCGTGCTCCCGGCCGGGGTGGCCGTCGCCGGCACCACGAAGCACGGCGGGGTCGTCTCGGCCGATCCGGTGGACACCACTCCCCACGTGCTCGACGGGATCGTGAACGCCATCGCGCTGGTGGACGGCACGGTGGTGGTCGGCGGCTCGTTCGGCGAGGTCCGCGAGGCCGGGAGCGCGACGGTGCTGCCGCGTGCCAACCTCTTCGCGTACGACCTGGCCACCGGCCGGGTGCTGCCCGGCTTCGCGCCACGCCTGGACCGGCCGGTTCTGGCGCTGGCGGCAGGGGTTCGCGGCACCGTCTACGCGGGCGGGCGGTTCACGAGGACCGGCGGGACCCTGACGCGGGGCCTGGTCCTGCTCCGGCTCTCCGACGGCTCGCCGGTCTCCCACTTCGGCGCCCAGGTTCGCGGCGGCGCGGTCACCGGCCTGGCCAGGCTCGGACGCCACCTCTACGCGGGTGGCGACTTCACCCACGTCGGCTCCGTCGCCCGTACGGCACTGGCGAGGCTCGACGCCGTCACCGGCGCGGCCGACCCGTCCTTCACGATCGAGCCCGGCGCGCCCAGGGGCGGCAGGACGAGGATCCACGCGATGGCCCTCGGCCACGGCAGGCTCGCGGTCGCCGGTGACTTCACCACCCTGGGCGGCCTGCCGCGCGCCCAGCTCGGCCTCATCTCCATCGCCCCGCCCGGCCTCGTCGCGCCGAACGCCGCCGCACCCGACGGTTCGTCGCCCGGCCTCGCCCCCTCCCCCGCCACGGTCGCGCCGTGGCGGACCGACGCCTACCGGGGCCGGTGCATGGCCGACTTCCCCGGCTATCTGCGGGGGGTGGACCTCGCCCCCGACGGGAGCTATCTCGTCGTCGTCACGACCGGCGGGCCCGGAGGTCCGGACAGGATGTGCGACACCGCCGCCCGCTTCGAGACCGGCGCGCGCGGCGCGGTGAAGCCGACCTGGGTGAACCACACCGGGGGCGACTCGCTGTACTCGGTGGCGGCGACGGGGGCGGCCGTCTACGTCGGCGGGCACCAGCGCTGGCTGAACAATCCGGACGGACGCGACTCCGCGGGCCCGGGGGCGGTGGCGCGGCCGGGAATCGGCGCGATCCATCCGCGCACCGGCAGGGCCCTGACATGGAACCCCACCCGGGACCGCGGAATCGGGGTCAAGGCATTCCTCGCGCATCCCGGCGGATTACTGGTTGGTAGTGACACAACCCGCCTTGGTCACGAGTACCATGCCCGGGTCGGCATGTTCCCGTTGCCGATCACTCCCGGTTCTTAGTGATTCGCTCGCTCACCGCGTCCCTCTGCTTCGAGAGCAGGACGTAACTGGCCACACCGCTGACCAGGAATGCGGCGATCAGGAGAACCAGGGGCTGGCGCAGGCCGAGGATATAGAGCACTCCCAGGCTCACGGCCAGCAGGCCGATCCTGGACGCGGTGTAAACGATGACGGGATGCACAGCGTCGAGGCTACGTCACTTCGCCCAACCGGTCGCGATCGCGGTGGCCCTACGGGTAACTCTTCGCATCGACTGCGAGCGCTGCTAGTCTTCCCAAGAGATCTGTTTCGTAAAGAAACACCCACGAGAGTCCCAAAAAGGCTCTATCATATAACAATCGGGCAGGCAGTAGATAACAACCCGTGATCTTTGTTGGAAAGCACGGATAAATCAGGCTTCGCTCGGCACACTGGTTACCTGTCCGCCCGCTGGCAGGAAGCGGGATGCGAGGGGGAGAGATTGTGGAGAGTAGCAGCGAGCGTCTGCTGACGCCCGGAGAGGTTGCCGCCCTCTTCCGGGTCGACCCAAAGACGGTTACACGCTGGGCCGCGGCAGGCCGCATCAGCAGCATCCGTACCCCCGGAGGGCACCGGCGTTTCCGCGAGTCGGAAGTGCACGCCCTTCTGCGCGGAGAGGACGTCTTGACGGCCGAACGGCCGGCAGGCGAGTCCCCGCGCGTCTGACGACTTAGGACGTCACACCATCGGTGATCCTGCGCGCCTTACCCGGAAGCCGCAGGGTCACCGTGGAGTCGTGTGAGCCACGACACGGACGATGACCTCCCCCGTCACCGGCCCACCCGCTCCACGACCTTCCTCCACTCGAACCCGCCCGGCCTCGAACGACGCCCCGCGCGGCCCCCGAGCCTCTAGGTCTCCTGCTCGGCCTTGAACGCCAGGAACTCCCGCTCCAACTCGTCGTTCTCCTCCAGCCATCGACGCCGTCGCTCGGACAGCTCCTCCTCGGTGAGCGACTCGGCGAGCCATCGGTCGTAGTCGGGATCTCCCGGAGAGACCTCCACATAGGCGTTGCCGATCAGACGCCCGTCATCGCCGACCAGGGTCTGCGGCACCCGCAGGGTCCCGTCGGCGAGCCTGACGACGTACATCCCAGATCACCTAGATTCCGTAGCGCCGGTTGAAGAACAACATGACGTTGAGCGCCATCCGTGTGTCGCCGCCCAGCATGTCGACCAGCGCGGGGCGCTGCCGGGAGACGATCGCGGCGAAGGCGTCGGCGAAGAACTCCTTGCGGCCCAGGTCTCCCGATTGGAGATGGAACGCCGAGGCGAGCGCGGGAACGCACTGGTCGTAGAGGGCGGCGAACTCCGGGGAGTCGGACACCCAGCCGCCGCCGGGAGCGTCCACGTCGTCCAGGGCGTGCCCGACCTCGTGCATCATCACGTCGGGGGTGGGCGAGGGCCGGTCTCCCACCACGATCTTGCGGTCGCCGTACGCCCCCGCGCAGATGTCCCACGTCGCCCGGCCCGAGGGGAGCGGCGCGCCGCGCAGGTATCCCATGTCGTCCAGCTCCGGCACCCCGCCCGCGCCGACGTAGATGCCGTCGAGCCCGTCGGCCAGCTTGTCCTTCAACACGTCGGGCAGCCTCGCGAGGCTCTCCACCGCCCGTACGGCCTCGGGGGGCGGCGCCTCCCACCGCGAGTCCCACTGGCGGTGCAGAATGCGCTCCAGACGCCCGCAGTGGCGCAGGCCGTCCCCCAGGTCGGGGGTGTCGGGAGAGTTGGGCTGGGCCCGGGGACTCTCGTCGAGCTCGAAGTCTCTCCAGGTGTACTGCGGGCGGTCGGCCACCGGGGCCGTGACCGTCCCGACCCGGCGCTCCGCTCCGCGGGGAACCTCACGCGGAGCCTCCCGCACGGCACTCTCCGCACGCGTGGCCGGACCTCGCTGCCACCACCGCCGTCGATGGCGGCCCTTGTCGCCCGAATGTGCCATCACACCCCCTGGGGAAGTGGCAACGGCTCCTACGGTAAGGGGTGGGAGCCTTGCCAGTCATCCGTAACGTGGTGCGGGACCGCAGCAGGTCTCATGATGGCTTACAGTTCGGGGCATGCCCCTGCTTGGTCTGGCGATACTCGCCTTCTGGCTTTACTGCCTGTTCGACGTCATCACCACGCCGGACAAGGAATCCAGGAACCTCCCCAAGCTCCTCTGGGTGCTCATCGTGGTGCTGATGCCGGTCGCGGGGGGCGTCTTCTGGCTGTTGCTCGGCCGGCCGACCGGCCCCAGACCGCCCCGCTTCCTCCGTGTCGAGGACGCGCCGTCGCGCCCCGAGGCCCCGAAGGGCCCCGACGACGACCCCGACTTTCTCAAGGATCTCGACCGCCGCCTGCGTGACGACGACTGAGAGCGCACCGGAATCGGTCTTCGCGCATGACCAATACAGCCGTTACGGCCAGCCGAATTCCCGCGCGAAAACCTGTGCGGTAATCGGCGGGAACCTCGGCACGGCAATTCGCCGTGAAATTCCAGCGGAAAGAATTCGGCCCGAGGAAGTCTCGGTGCCGAGAATCAGCCCGGAACCTCGGCGTAGGAGTGCAGCCCCCCGAGGAAAATGTTCACCCCGACCAGGTTGAACAGCAGGCAGGCGAGGGCGATGAGCTGCACGATCGTCGCCGCCTTTCCCTTCCAGCCCGCGGTGGCCCTGGCGTGCAGGTAGGCGGCGTAGGCGATCCAGGTGATGAACGCCCAGATCTCCTTGGGGTCCCAGCCCCAGTAGCGGCCCCACGCCTTGTCGGCCCAGAGCGCCCCGGCGATGACGGCGAAGGTCCAGATCGGGAAGCCGATCACGATGGCCCGGTGCGCGACCCGCTCCAGATCCTGCCGGGACGGCAGCCGGACCGAGGTGTCCTTCCTGACCAGATAGAGGATGCCGCAGACTCCGGCCACGATGAACATCCCGCTCGCGACGATCGCCGCCGACACGTGGATCGCGACCCAGTACGTGTCCAGCGCGGGCACCACGGGACCGGCCTGCACGTGCAGGTACCGCACGGCGAAACCGAGCCCCAGCGCGCTCGCGACCGTGACGAACGCGCCCAGGAAGCGGATCGGGTAGCGGAGCTGCATGAACAGGAACGCGCTCACCGCCGCGAAGCACATCGCGACCACGAACTCGTACATGTTGCCCCACGGCCACCGGTCCACGGCCAGGCCCCGGGTGAGGATGGAGGCGAGGTTGGCGACCCAGCCGAGCCAGCTCAGCCCGACGGCCACCGGCCCCGCCCACACCGCCCAGGCGGGCGGCGCCTTGACGGCGGGAGCGTCCTCGGCGGGGGCGGCGTCGGCCGGAGCGCCCCCGCCGACACCTGCCAGGACCGGCCGGTCCGCGCGGGCCACCGCCTGCCGAGACGCCCCCGCCTGCCGCCCGAAGGCGAGGTCGAGGGCGTAAGCGATCATTGCGAAGACGTAGAGCAGCACCGTCGCCAAGATGAGCTGGTCGCTCAGCGTGGCGAGGCCGGCATCGACCTCAGCGGACATCCTTCACTCCTGAATCGGGAACTCCTGGGTTCAAAACGGAGACGATCTCGGTGAACTCCTCGCTGAAATCGCCGCCCTCGGTGCGCGTGAGGCCGCCCGCCTCGACCTTGCGGTCCCCGTGGATCCGCACCCAGATCCTGCGGCGGCGAACGGTGAGCGTCAGCACCAGGCCCGCGACACAGAGGATCGAGGCCACCAGCGCGGGCATCCGGCCCGGATCGTGGGTGATCTGCAGGGCGATCCACTCCCGCACACCGGTGAACTCGATCGAGCCCGCGCCGTTCGGCAGCGTGAGCTTCTCACCGAGCGCCAGCGGGTCGGCCTTCATGACCAGCGGCTTCATCTTCTTCAGGCTCGCCGGGTCGAGCTCGTAGACCGACTGCGGCCGGCCGTCCTTCAGCCCCAGGTCACCGGCGAAGGCGCCGTACACCTGGGCGGTGGGGTTCGCGGCGCCGGGGAAGACCGAGACCCACTCCGAGCCCATCGGGACGGTCGTCGGCAGGAAGCCGACGAGGACGCCGAGCTGCTCGGGCCGCGCGTCCGGGACCTTGATCACGCACTCTGAGGTGAAGGTGGCGGGCTGGACCACCAGGCAGGGCACCGGCCCCTCGAAGGCGACCTCGCCCTCACCATCGGTGATCTTGAAGGTCGGCGCGTAGCCGTGGTCGATCAGGTAGCTCAGCGTGCCGTTGACGTCCAGCGGCTCGTTCACCTTCAGCACGTAGTCGCGCGGCGCGGCGCCCGGGGCGTCCTCGACCTTGAGCCTGGCCTCGTAGTCGAGGGCCTGTCCCCTCTTCTCACCCGTCGCGATGTAGGTCGCCTGGAAGTCGTCGACGGTGAAGGAGAACGGCTCCAGCGACTCGGCGTTCACCTGGGTGCCCGGCATGTAGCGGTCGTAGGCCGCGACCGTGTTGGCGAACCCCTCGCCCTCCACGACCAGCACGTTGCCCCGGTAGCCGTACAGCGACCCCATCCCGACCGCGACCAGCAGGCCGAGCAGGGCCACGTGGAACAGCAGGTTGCCGGTCTCGCGCAGGTAACCCTTCTCCCCGGCGACCCAGCCGGGCCCCGTGGTCACCCGGAACCGCCTGGCGCGCAGCCTCGCGGCGGCCTCCTCGACGGTGAGATCCGCCTCGAAGGAGGCGTGCTGCGGCAGCCTGCCCAGGTTGCGCGGCGCCGCAGGCGGCTTCCTGCGCAGCTCCCGCAGGTGGGTCGCGGTACGGGGGAGCACACAGCCGATCAGGGACACGAACAGCAGAAGGTAGATCGCGGCGAACCAGGGCGCCCTGAAGACGTCGAACAGCCAGAACCTGTCCAGCCACTCGGCGAGCTCCGGACTGTCGTCGAAGTACTGGACGACCATGGCGTCGGAGACCCCGCGCTGCGGCCAGATCGAGCCGGGAATGGAACCCAGGGCGAACAGGAACAGCAGGATCAGCGCGGTCCGCATCGAGGTGAGCGTCCGCCAGAACCAGCGCGCCCACCCCACGACCCCGAGACCCGCGGGCCGCCGCGCCTCGCTCACCGTTCGCTCCCCCGTCTTCGGGTCGATCGACACCATCAGATCACCGGCTCGAATCCGCCGACCCAGCCCTGCGTCATCGCGACGAGCTCCCCCCACAACCCGGTGACGAGCAGCACGCCGACGACAACCAGCATCACGCCGCCCGCCCTCGTGATCAGCCGCGAGTGCCGGCGTACCGCCTTGAACGTCCTCAGCGCCCTGCTGTACGCCAGTCCGGCCGCCACGAACGGCAGGCCGAGGCCGAGCGCGTACGCGAAGGCGAGCAGCGCGCCGCGACCGGCGCTGCCCTCGTTCAGGCCGAGGGTGAGCACGACCCCGAGGGTGGGGCCGATGCAGGGGGTCCAGCCCAGCCCGAACACCAGGCCGAGCAGAGGCGCCCCGGCCAGCCCCGCGGCCGGGACCCGGTGGATGCGGAAATCGCGCTGCAGCCCCGGGATCACCCCCATGAAGGCGAGGCCGAGCACGATCGTGAAGACGCCGAGCACCCGCGTGATGATCCCCGCGTTGGTGAACAGGACCGCGCCGAGGCCGCCGAAGAGCGCTCCCCCGGCCACGAACACGACCGCGAAGCCCAGTACGAACAGCACGATGCCCGCCACCATGCGCCCCCGCCTGGGGTCGGCGCTCATGCCGGTCACGTACGACAGGTAGCCGGGAACCAGCGGCAGCACGCACGGCGACAGAAACGACACCAGCCCGGCCGCGACCGCGATCGGCAGCGCCAGCGCCAGCGAACCGCCGGCGACGGTGCCCACGAGGTCGGCGCTCACGACGACCCCGAGCGGTTATCTCTCATCGCCGACCTTGGTCACGGCGTCGAGAAGGTCGTTGTACTTCACCGCGCCGAGCGCCCTGGCGGCGATCCGGCCCTGCCGGTCGATGATCAGGGTCGACGGAATGGCCGCGGGCGGCACCGTCCCCTGGAAGGAGAGGGCGACCTTGCCCGGCTGGTCGAAGATGCTCGGGTAACCCGGCTCGTGGCTGCGTTCGAAAGCCAGGGCGTCGGCCTTGCGGTCCTTGAAGTCGATGCCGAGGAACTCCACGCCGTCGGCCTTCTTCTTGGCGTGGATGTCCTTGAGCACCGGCGCCTCGGCCCGGCAGGGCGCGCACCAGGAGGCCCAGAAGTTGAGCACCACGATCTTGCCCTTGTGCGCCGCGAGGCTCGCGGTGCCCCCGTCGAGGGTCTCCCCCTCCACCTGCGGGGCGACCTTGCGGTCCTCGGCCTGGAACAGGGTGATCTTTCCGTCACCGGCCACGAAACGGGTGTCACCGCTCTGCGGCTGCGACCCCGGGTTTCCGGCGCATCCGGCCACGGCGATCAGCAGCGCGACGGCGGCGAAGGATTGTGCGCGCATGGGTGACGGAGGCTCCCTGTACTACAACCGGTAGAGCAATCACTGTACCGGCGAGGTCAGGCGCCCGGCACAGTGGGGCGTTTGACGAGCGCCGCCGCGGGCTCGCTGTATCCGACGCTGATCAGACGGTTTCCCTCGAAGGAGAAGCTCGTGAGGCTGGCGAGCCCGCACTGCCTCCGACGCGGGTCGTGCGGCAGGCGCCTGCCCTCGGCCGCGAGCCTGATCGTCCAGATCGGGAGCTGGTGGCTCACCATGATCGCCTCATGGCCGCGCGCCGCGTCACGGGCGGTGTCGATCGCGGCCCTCATCCGGCTGACCATGTGGATGTAGCGCTCCCCCCACGAGGGGCGCAGCGGGTTCCACAGGTAACGGTAGAAGCGCGGATTACGGAAGCTACCGACGGAGAGGCCCTCGAAGATGTTCTCGGCCTCGATGAGCCGCTCGTCGATCGTGACGTCCAGATGGAAGGTCGCGGCGAGCGGGGCCGCCGTCTCCTGCGCGCGCTCCAGCGGCGAGGAGAACAGCGCGGTGACGTCACGTCCGGCGACCGCCTTCGCCACCGTCTCGGCCATCTGGATGCCGTTGTCGGAGAGGTGGTAGTCGGGAAGCCTGCCGTACAGGACGTTCGCGGGATTGTGCACCTCACCGTGGCGCAGGAGGTGAACGACGGTGGTCTCAGCCATGGTGTTCGCCAGCCTACCGACAGGTACGGGGTAGTGGCCTGGCAGGTGGGTCACTCGTGTCGGACGAGGCAGGATAGGGTCCCCCCGTGAGCCCCCTCGCGCTCGCCCTCGTCCTCTCCTCCGCCGTCGCCCACGCCTGCTGGAACCTCATGAGCAAGCAGGCGGCCGACGCCGACGGTGTCGTCTTCGTCTGGATGGTCGCCGCCGCCTCCACCCTCCTCTGGACCCCGGTCGCGGCGGGCTACCTGCTCCTCGGCGGCACCGGCCCCTCCTGGACCGACCTCGCGGTGATCGCCGCCAGCACCACGCTGCACCTGGGCTACTTCATGCTGCTCCAGCGCGGCTACCGGCACGGCGACCTCTCCATGGTCTACCCGATCGCCCGGGGCACCGGGCCGATGCTGGCCAGCCTGGTCGCCATCCTCTTTCTCGGCGAGCGGCCGGGCGCGGTCGGCGTCGCGGGGATCCTGCTCGTCGGGCTGGGCGTCTTCCTGCTCGGCGCGGCGCACGGCCCCAGCCTCCAGGACCTGGGCGGCATCGGGTACGGGCTCGCCACGGGACTGTTCATCGCGGCGTACACCGTCTGGGACAAGCAGGTCGTCAGCGCCTTCGCGGTCGCGCCCATCCTGCTCAACTACGGCGGCGACCTCGGCCGCGCCCTGGTCCTCACCTCGCCGGTGCTCGGCCCCCGCCGCAGGGGCCTGATCCTGCCCGTCTGGCAAGAGCACAAGACGCGGGTGCTGGGCGCGGCGGTCCTGATGCCCCTCTCCTACCTCCTCGCGCTGACCGCGTACACGTTCTCACCGATCAGCGCGGTGGCCCCGGTACGCGAGGTCAGCGTGCTCGTGGCGGTGCTGCTCGGCGGCAGGCTGCTCGCCGAGGGCGACCTGACCCGGCGGCTGCTCGCGGCCTGCGTCATCGTCGGCGGCGTGGTGACGATCGCCCTCGGCTGACCCGGGTTCCGCACGACCTGGCATTGGTCACCCACCGAACCGGATCGGAAATGACGCGCCACGTATGAAAACCGAAACCCGACGTCACCCAGAGCCGTCTGGGCCACCCCGAACCACCGCCACCGGAATCGTCGCCGACTCGACGGGCTCGGACACAGGCCCGCGAAACTCGACCGAGACGGCCTTCAGCGCCTCCACCGCGGCGCGGATGGCCGGACGGCGGGCGGCGTCACTGCGCCAGAGCGCGTAGATCCTGCGCGTCGGACGCGACCGGATCGGGACGACCCGCACCCCCTGCGGGACGAAGTCGCGGCCCAGCCGGGGGATGATCGCGCACCCCTGCTCCGCCGCGACGAGGGCCATCTGGGTCGGATACTCGTCCGTCATGCAGGTGATGTCCGGCTCCAGCTCGGCCGAGCGCAGCGTGTAGACCAGCCAGTCGTGGCAGACCGTACCGGGCGAGGAGCTGATCCACTGCTCCCCCGACAGCTCCGCGAGCTCGATCTCGGCACGACCCGCCAGCGGGTGGGACGCGGGCAGGATCACGTCGGCGATGTCGTCGAAGAGCGTGGCCCGGGACAACCCCTCGGGGATCGCCATCGGACGGTTCATCCAGTCCTGGATCACCGCGAGGTCGAGCTCACCCCTCGCCACCTCACGGATCTGCCGCTCCGGCTCGCGCTCCATGAGCTGCAGGCGCAGGTCGGGGTGGCGTGAGCGCAACAGCGCGAGCGCGGCGGGCATCAGCCCTCTCGCCGCCGTGGGGAAGGCGCCGATACTCAGCCGCCCCACGACCTCGCCGCGCAGCGCCTCGAAATCGGCCTCCGCCATCTCCACCAGCGCGAGGATGCGCTCGGCGTGGTCGGCGAGCAGCCCGGCCGCGTCGGTCAGCCGCACCCCGCGCCCGTGACGCTCCAGCAGGGGCGCCCCCGTCTCCCGCTCCAGCTTGGCCAGCTGCTGGGAGACCGCCGACGGAGTCACCATGAGCGCCTCGGCCGCGGCCCCCACCGAACCGTAGACGGAAACCGCGTGCAGCGCCTTGAGCCGGTTGAGATCCAACATGTAAGCAACTCTAAACGACACAAGCAAGAAGGTCTCGCTTGTGCTGAAATATCAGTCGAAACGACGATTGCTGCATGCGTACCCGGCACCTCCTGCTCGCCATCACCCTCACCGCCCTGTGGGGCTTCAACTTCGTGGTCATGGAAGCCGGGCTCCGCCACTTCCCCCCGCTGCTCTACGTGGCGCTGCGCTTCCTGCTCGCCGCCTTCCCCGCCGTACTGCTCGTCGGCGGCCCCGGAGTGCCCTGGCGGAAAGTGCTCGTGGCCGGCGCCACGCTCGGCATCGGCCAGTACGCCCTGCTGCTGACCGGCATGCGGGCGGGCATGCCCGCCGGGCTCACCTCACTCGTCGTCCAGGTCCAGGCGATCTTCACCGCGATCCTGGCGGTCGCCCTCCTGGGCGAACGGCTCACCCGGCGACGGATCATCGGCATGGCGGTCGCGTTCGCCGGTCTGGCACTGATCGCCACCGACCTGGGCACCGGCAGCCCCATCGGCGCGTTCCTGCTGGTCATCGGCGCGGCGTTCTTCTGGGGCATAGGCAACATCGCGGTCAGGAACGCCGCACCACCCAACTCGTTCCGCTTCATGGTCTGGATCAGCGCGGTCGCAGCCATCCCCATGACGGCCCTGTCCCTGCTGGTCGAGGGCGTCCCCCACCTGGAGTTCTCCGTGGAGGGCAGCCTCTCGGTCCTCTACGTCTCCCTGATCTCCACCCTCGGCGGCTTCGGCATCTGGGGCTTCCTGCTCCAGCGCTACGACGCCTCGGTGGTCGCCCCCTCCGCCCTGCTCGTCCCGGTCTTCGGCATGTCCTCCGCCGCCCTGTTCACCGGCGAGTCGATCTCCCTCACCAAACTCCTCGCCGCCGCCCTGATCATCTCCGGCGTCCTCTACTCCAGCACCCGCACCCGTAGTACCCCCGCTCTGACCGAGACGACACCGGAGGCGGAAAGAGTCTGACGTCCCACAGGGCCAAAAGCTACGGTGCCCCCATGGACACCGCCCTCGACCGCCCGCCCTCCCCACCCCCAGGAGGCTGGACCGCCGACGACCTCGACCGTCTCACCAGGTAGGCGCCCACCTCACCCCAACCCGTCGAACACGCCCTCTTTGACCCCACCGACAAAGGCCCGCCACCCACCAGGGGAGAAGACCAGCACCGGCCCACCGATGTCCTTACTGTCTCGCACGGCCACGACCCCGACCAGATTGCGCGCCACCTCGACACACGCTCCACCATTGCCATTACTACGCGAACTCTTACGCCAGACAGCGCTCACCAGATCAACCATGGGACACCCGCACTCCTAACTTTCCAAGAGCCCTTCTCCGATCCGTCCACATCAGAACCTCGGATCAAAGTCCCCAACCTTGACGCGACCCAGGAAGGCAGACCAGTCATCCCGAGAGAAGACAAGCGTGGCGCCGCCGGGATTCTTGGAGTCGCGGATAGCGATCAAGCCCGAGACGGAGGCGACTTCAACACAGTTGTTGCCGCTGCCGCTCAAGCTGCTCTTGCGCCATATGGCGTCGGTCATGGAATGCTGGGCCACCCGTCTTCCCTTTCACACCCGGAGCCCTTCTCAACCTGTCACGCGGTCAGGGACGTGTGTCGAAGTCTCCAGCCTTGACGCGACCGAGGAAAGCGGTCCAGTCACCCGGAGGGAAGACAAGTGTGGCGCCGCTGGGGTCCTTGGAGTCGCGAACAGCGACCATATCCAAGACGACGGCGACCTCGACACAGTCGGCACCGCCGTTGCCGCTGAGACTGCTCTTGCGCCACGTAGCGCGAGACAGTTCAGAGAGGTCTCTCGACTCACGCTTTTCTACAGTCATGAAGTCGTCTCCTCTATGACCGCGCTCATCAGCGCGATGGACTTGTTCGGCGGCAAGGCAGCCGCGCGAAGGTGGTCGAAAATGAGTCTATACCTGCGTACTTCTTCTGGCTTTTCCAGATATATGGATCCTGTCAAGTACTCGACGTAGGCGACACGGGTCTCCGAGGTCGGGGGGAACTCGAGGAGATGGAAAGGGCCGAGCATGCCGGGATGAGCACCTCCGGCGAAGGGCAATACCTGAAGGTTAATGCAGGAGAGTCGTCGCGTGTCGCGAAGTTTGAGGAGTTGCTCGCGCATGGTCGCCGGGCCGCCGATGGCGTGACGTAGAGCCGCTTCGCTCATCACCGCCCACAGTTCCGGAGGGTTGGACCGGTTAAGGAGCTTCTGTCTTGCTAGACGCAGAGTGACGAGCCTGTCGATCTCCTCCTCTGACATTTCAGGGTGGTCTGTTTCGATGACAGCACGCGCATACGCTTCAGTCTGGAGAAGACCGGGCACCAGTTGAGGTTGGTAGGTCTGGATTGACGTGGCCTCGGCTTCGAGCCCAATAAAGACCTCGAACCAGGACGGCACCGCATCTCCGTGAATGTGCCACCATCCTCGCTTGCTCGCTTCGCGTGCGAGGTCGAGTACGGCTTGAGTTTCGTCGTCGGCGGCACCATAGAGATCAAGAAGTTGAGCGAGGACCTTCTGGCGGATAGTGACCCTGCCGGTCTCGAAGCGACTGATCGTCGAGTCGGAGCGACCGATGCGCTCACCCGCCTCAATGGCGGACACATTTGCACGCTCGCGCAGCCGACGCAGTTCCATGCCGAGCTGTCGTCGCCGGACGGTGGGGCTTTGGCCTTCGGTCATGTGTCCGCCTCCATGAGGTTTCTACTGGTTTGGCCGCTCTCGCAAGCTGAACTTTCCATGGATCCCCTTGAGTGCATATGCATTTGGGGTTGCACATGGGGCTGCAGAGACTGCATGCTCTGAGCATACGGCCGATGACAGTCCGTGAGCATAGATGTCCCTAAAGCGCGAGCGAGCCAGTGCGATCAACGACGAAAGGAAGGCTGTGGAGCCACGCGATCCGCAAGAGCAGTTCGTTCATCTGGTGCGGCTGGGCTGGGACCTGCGGGGTCTGGGCCTGGGCACCTCGCTGGTGCTGCCCCAGACGGGGCAGCCGATCCTGGAGGTCATGTCCGAAAACGAGACCCGCGTCCGCATCACCGCCGTACGCTGTGCCCGCGGCTGGGTGTTCGTCTGGCGGCCCTGGTGGGCCCGGGTGTGGCGCCCCGGCGAAGCGATCTGCGCCGAGGCCGACAACGCCGCCGACGTCATCGTCTCGGCGGCGATCGCGTGATCGCGCCCTACCAGGCCCCCTGCCGATACGAACGCCAGCGAACGGCCTCGGAGCGCTGGTCTGTCCTCCGCCCCCTGGGCCACGCCGAGTTCGCCGCAACCCCCCACTCGGTCGCGACCGTCCGCGCCTGGGCACGACACCTCCTGCACACCAGAATCACCGACACCGCCCTCGACGACGTGGTGTTGCTGCTCAGCGAGGTCGTGACCAACTCCATCGTCCACTCCGACTCCGGACACACCCCCACAGGATCGGTGACCGTCTGCCTCGGTCTGGGAGGCAACATGGTGCACGCCGAGGTGATCGACGACGGCTCGGCCACCAGCCTGCCCTTCGTCCGCGCGACCGACCTCGACAGCGACGGCGGACGCGGCCTGCTCCTGGTCGAGGCCATGGCCACCGCCTGGGGCACCCACCACGACCCCGAAGCCGGCACCGCCGTCTGGTTCCGCCTCCCCGCCCACGAAACCAACAGCCCCGACGGAGTCGGCAGCACCGGCACCCCAGGCTCTTCATCCAACTAACCCACCCGGCCGAAGCCCTCTCGTACGAGACCTACCCCTCCCTTCGGTCACAGTGGCCGTCCGTCACGATCGCCCTATCAAAGGGTCACACCTGTCCCTGCGCGAAGCCGTGATGTCCGTGACCAGCAACGACAAAGCGCAGCACGCCAACCGTCAGCGAACCACGACGAGCCCGATGGAGTCACGGCGAGCCCTCTGCGCTCCTTTCCGCACCGGCGCTTCAGCTACGGCGACGGCCCCCGAACGCCCCCGTACAGGTTGCTTCAGCGTCCCAGAGCACACTGGGCGGCCAGAAAGAAAGCGACTACGGCCCGCACCACCTACGGCGAGACGGGCCGTGTGCGGAGGTGGGTGGGTGTTCCGGGCGGCTTATAAAAATCCGTAACCAGCGCGCCCGCCAGGCCGGAGGCCTGACCCACCAGACGACCACCAACGACGGCCGCCCGGAGCACCCGCCCACCGGAGCGCGCACGCGCCGAAGCAGCACGCACCGAAGCGCGAACACACCGACGCCTTCACCAGAACACGAGCACACAGAACACACCCCGCCTGATACTCAGCGCCCTGCCCGGCTGTTCGCGCGAACCCCCAAGCCTCAGAACCCCCAGGCGTCAGCGGTGCGAGCGGAAGAAGGCCCGAATGTCCTCGGTGAGCAGGTCGGGAGTCTCCATCGCCGGGAAGTGGCCGCCCCTCCCGAACTCCGACCAGTGCTCGATCAACCCCCCAGGGTCCATCACGCTCCGGATCGTCGTATCAGCGGCGAACACCGCGACACCCGTAGGCGGCCCCTGCCGCGCACTGGCGTGATCGTCCCCCTGCCGATCAGCCATCTCGCGATACACCTGCATCCCCTCGTGAACGGCGTGCGCCGAGGAGGCACCCGCGCCCGTGAACCAGAAGAGGCTCACGCAGGTGAGCAGCTGGTCGCGGCCGACCGCGTCCTCCGGCAGCTTCGCCGCCGGGTCGGTCCACTCGGCGAACTTCTCCGCGATCCAGGCGAGCTGGCCCACCGGCGAGTCATTCAGGGAGTAGGCGAGCGTCTGCGGGCGGGTCGCCTGCATGTGCAGATAGCCGAACCCGTCGGCCTGGGACGCGTTGAACCGCTCGGCACGTGCCCTGTCGGCCTCTGACAGGCCGGCGAGTTCGATCGGAGGGCCGAACGGCATCGCCGCCGTCGTCCCGGTCAGGTGTGTGCCGACCACCCGCCCCGCGTCGATCATGGCGAGTATCCCCGCCACCCCCGAGCCGGCGTCGGTCCCCTGGACCGCGTAGCGGCCGTAGTCCAGGCGGCTCATCAGCTCCGCCCATGCCTGGGCGACGCGGAAGAGGTTTCCCCATCCCTGCTCTTTCACGGGCGTCGAGAACCCGTACCCCGGCAGCGAGGGGATCACAACGTGGAAGGCGTCGGCCGGGTCGCCGCCGTGCGCGCGGGGGTCGGTCAGCGGGCCGATCACCTCAAGGAACTCGTACGGCGAGCTGGGCCAGCCGTGGGTGAGGATCAGCGGCAGCGCGTCCGGCTCGGGGGAGCGGACGTGCAGGAAGTGGATGTCCTGGCCGTTGATGCCGGTGACGAACTGCGGGAACGCGTTCAGCCTCTCCTCCTGGGCGCGCCAGTCGAAACCATCACCCCAATAAGCGACGAGGCCCTTCAGGTAATCCAGCGGAACGCCCCGGCTCCAGCCGGTGCCGGGCACCTCCCGAGGCCAGCGGGTTCGAGCGAGCCGGTCACCGAGGTCGTCGAGGTCGGCCTGGGGGATGTCGATGCGGAACGGGCGGATCCCCGTGTCGTTGCTCATGCCAGAACCGTAGGCACCAATGCGGAAAGGTCCGTTCCGCATTGTCAGCCACAATGAAAGACATGTTGGAGACCTCGGCCCGCCTGCTCCGCCTGCTCTCACTGCTGCAGAGTCCACGGGACTGGACCGGCCCGCAGCTCGCCGAACGACTCAAAGTAACCACCCGCACCGTGCGCAACGACGTCGAGCGACTACGCGAGCTGGGCTATCCCGTACACGCGACTCCAGGCGCGGCGGGTGGCTACCGGCTCGGAGCCGGCGCCGCCCTCCCCCCGCTACTGCTCGACGACGAGGAGGCGATCGCCGTCGCGGTGGGCCTGCGCACCGCCGCCGGGGGCACGGTAGCCGGAATCGAGGAGACGTCGCTGCGCGCCCTCGCCAAGCTGGAACAGGTCCTGCCCTCCCGATTACGACACCGCGTGGACGCCCTGCAGACCGCCGTGGTGGCCGTCCAAAGCGGCGGCCCCACCGTGGACGCCGAGGTGCTCAGCATCCTGGCGGGAGCGTGCCGCGACCGTGAGAGCCTGCGGTTCGACTACACCGGCCACGACAACGCGGTGACGCGGCGGCTGACCGAGCCGTACCGGCTGGTCCACATGAGCCGCCGCTGGTATCTCGTCGCCTGGGACGTCGAGCGGCGCGACTGGCGCACGTTCCGCGCCGACCGGATCCGGCCGCGTACCCCGACCGGTCCGCGCTTCGCCCCCAGGGAGCCGCCCGGCGGCGACGTCGTCGCCCACGTACAGCGCGGTGTGGGGGCGGCACTGTGGCGGCACCGGGCACGGGTGCGGCTGCACGCCCCGGCCGAGGCCGTCGCCGAGCGGCTACCGCCCTCCGTGCTGCTGGAGGCCGTCGACGAGAACACGTGCGTGATCGAGGCCGGGGCCGACACCCTCCAGATGCTCACCCTCTATCTGGGCATGCTCGACGTGGACTTCGACGTCCTCGACTCCCCGGAGTTCGCCGCCCACCTCGACACTCTGATCGACCGGTACAGCCGAGCGACACGCGACCTGTAACCAGAACGGCTCAGACGGCCTGCGCCGCGGCCTTAGCGGCAGCGGGAAGCGCCTCGGCAATACGGGAAAGAGCCTCATCATCATGAGCGGAGGACAAGAACCACGCCTCGTACGCCGAAGGAGGCAGGTAGACGCCCTGTTCCAGCATCGAGTGGAAGAACGCCCGGTAGGCGGCGGTGTCCTGCTTCTGGGCGATGTCGAAATCCGTGACCCGCTCGTCGGTGAAGAAGATGGAGAACAGGCTCCCGGCCCGCTGCAGGCGGTGCGGCACCCCGGCCGCCGACAGAGCGTCGGCGGCGGCGCGGCCGATGACCAGAGCGGCGGCGTCGACCTGGTCGTAGACCCCCTCGTCGCAGGCGCGCAGGGTGGCGAGGCCGGCGACGCAGGCGAGCGGGTTTCCCGACAGGGTGCCCGCCTGGTAGACCGGCCCTTCGGGGGCCAGGTGCGCCATCACGTCCGCGCGCCCGCCGAACGCGGCGGCGGGCAGCCCTCCGCCCATGACCTTGCCGAAGGTCATGAGATCGGCCTCGACCGGGTCGAGCCCGTACCAGCCGGACTCCGACACCCGGAACCCGGTGAGCACCTCGTCGACGATGAGCAGGGCGCCATGCGCGGTGCACAGCTCGCGCAGCGTGGCGTTGAACCCGTCGAGCGGCGGGACGACGCCCATGTTGGCCGGGCACGCCTCGGTGATCACACACGCGATCTCGGCGCCGAAGGTCTGGAACGCCTCGGTGACCGCCTCGACCGAGTTGTACGGCAGCACCACGGTGTCGGCAGCCGAGGCGCCGGTCACCCCCGGAGTATCGGGCAAACCGAAGGTCACCACGCCGGAGCCTGCCGAGGCGAGAAGGGCATCTACATGACCGTGGTAGCAACCCGCGAACTTCACGATCTTGGACCGGCCGGTGAACCCGCGGGCCAGCCGCACCGCGGACATGGTGGCCTCGGTACCGGAGCTGACCAGGCGGACCTTCTCCACCGGCTCGACGCGGGCGACGATCTCCTCGGCGAGCTCGACCTCACCGGGCGTCGCCGTACCGAACGAGGTGCCGTCGCGCAGCGCCTCCTGAAGGGCCTCGATCACGGCGGGGTGCCGGTGGCCGAGGATCATCGGCCCCCACGAGCAGACCAGGTCGACGTAGCGGTTGCCGTCGACGTCGACGATGTAGGGCCCCTGCCCCGAGGTCATGAAGCGCGGTGTCCCGCCGACGGCGCCGAAGGCTCGGACCGGGGAGTTGACGCCTCCGGGGACGATCTCACGTGCGCGGGCGAACAGGGCCTCGGAGTTCTCAGTACGGCTCACGCCCTCCAGGGTAGTAGTCACCGAAGGACCCCCGGAAAAAGCGTCACTCGCAGGTGTCGGCGAGCCAGTCGAGGACGCGCAGCGGGTCGGGCAGCGGGCGTCCGTCGGGCGGGCGCAGCCACGAGCCGGACCCACCGGTCGGCAGGAGCGAGGGCGGGGCGAGGACGTAGCTGTCGCGGCAGTGCCAGCGCAGGCCGGGCATCTCCTCGATGGTGGAAGGCCCGAAGTCCAGAGCGCAGGTCCACCACTCGTCCTCGTCGTCGGAAGCGTTCCTGGTGGCCACATAGAACAGGGCCCGGTCGCCGTTGACGGCGACCGGGCCCGAGGCGACTCCGGCGGAGTCCATGTTCGCGAGGGTGGTGCGCCCCGCGGCGAGCGGTACGTCGAAGACGTCGAACACCCGTCCCGTGGGGAGGATCACGTTCGCCTCCGGCTCGTACCGCCACCAGTTGGTGAGCAGGGCCGGGTCGGTGGTGGCCTGCATCTGCCAGGCCCGCGAGAGCGGATGTGCCCCCGGGTCGGGACAGCCGATCCTGTCGCAGGAACAGGAGCGCGAACCGCCCTTCAGCGGCTTCGCGCCGGGACAGCTCGCCCAGCCCAGGGCGGCGTACTCCAGCACAAAGTTGATCATCTGCTTCGGATGGCCATGCCGCCTACTTCGACGAACCATCGGTACCCCGACCATCGTGTCCTCCGTCGTCCGCGCATCCCGCGTGCACCCCGGATGCGGTCGACCTGTCCACACTTTGGTCAGTGGGAACGTCGAATATCCAGGGTTTACGCCACCTGGGACACATCCGCACCGGTTATCGCACTCTAACGCACCCGCATCTCCATCAAGCGGCGAACCTCCAGTTCTCGGCACGCGCCGCCGGTCTCACCTCAGCTTCCCCGCCACCTCGGTGGCCCAGTAGGTGAGGATCATGTCGGCCCCCGCCCTGCGGATCGCGACCAGCGACTCCATGATCACCCGGTCCCGGTCGACCCAGCCGTTCGCCGCCGCGGCCTCGACCATCGCGTACTCACCGCTGACCTGGTACGCCGCCACCGGCACGTCCACGGCGTCGCGCACCTGGCGCAGGATGTCGAGGTAGGCCAGCGCGGGCTTCACCATCACGGCGTCGGCGCCTTCGTCGAGGTCCAGTCTCACCTCGCGCAGCGCCTCACCGACCGGTCCCGCCGCGTCCTGCTGGTAGGCGTTGCGGTCACCGAACTGAGGAGCGCACTCGGCCGCCTCGCGGAACGGGCCGTAGAACGCCGAGGCGTACTTCGCCGAGTACGCCAGGATCGGGACCTGCTCGAAGCCGTCGCCGTCCAGGGCCGCCCTGATCGCCGCGACCTGGCCGTCCATCATGCCGCTCGGCGCGATGACCTGCGATCCGGCCCGCGCCTGGGCCACCGCGGCGGACGCGTAGCGCTCCAGGGTGGCGTCGTTGTCGACCTCACCCTCGGGGGTCAGAATGCCGCAGTGCCCGTGGTCGGTGAACTCGTCCAGGCAGGTGTCGGTCATCACGACCAGCGCGTCGCCCACGTCGGCGACCAGGTCGGCGACGGCGCGCTGGACGATTCCCTCCGGGTCGTCGGCCGCCGAGCCCCGGCCGTCCTTCACCTCGGGGATGCCGAACAGGATCAGCCCGCCGACCCCGGCCTCGGCGGCCTCGTGGGCGGCCTTGCGCAGCGAGTCACGGGTGTGCTGGAACACCCCGGGCATCGAGCCGATCGGATTCGGCTCGGTGATGCCCTCCTTCACGAACATCGGCAGCACGAGCTCCGCCGGGTGCAGCCGGGTCCCGGCCACCATCCGGCGCATCGACGCCGTACGACGGAGCCTGCGCGGACGCGCGACAGGGAACTGAGCCGTCATGGTGCTTCCCCTCCCCCCGGCCGGTAACGGAATCGCGGGCCGGAGGATCTCGGTTGTGTGTTCCTGACTCACCACTCGACGCGGCACCGATCATGCCGCCGACCACAACGCCGATCATGAAACCGATCGCGTTGTCACCGCAACGCCGATCACGGCCCGCGACGCTCGCCGGGGGCCGTCGAACGCGGCCGGCCCGCCCGTCGTGCGCGGGCGGCGACCACTTTCAAGGTTACTTCGCGCGGCGCCGGGCTCCCCGCCGGGTCTGCGAGGGCCTGCGAGGGGTGTCCCCCGCCATGACCGCGGCCTGCCGCTGCTTGGCACCATACTCGGCGAGCGCCGCCGCGAGGGCGGAAGCCGAAGGTTTGTCGGCCATGACGTCGACGCGGAGCCCGAACTCCTCGGCGGTTTTGGCGGTCTGCGGGCCGATCACGGCGATGACCGTGACGTTGTGCGGCTTGCCCGCGATGCCCACGAGGTTGCGGACGGTGCTCGACGAGGTGAACAGCACCGCGTCGAACCCGCCGCCCTTGATGGACTCACGGGTCGGGGCGGGCGGCGGCGCGGCACGGACGGTCCGGTAGGCGGTCACGTCGTCGCACTCCCAGCCGAGCTCGGTGAGGCCCGCCACGAGCGTCTCGGTCGCGATGTCGGCGCGGGGCAGCAGCACCCGGTTGATCGGGTCGAGCATCGAGTCGTACGGCGGCCACTCGGCGAGCAGGCCCTCCGACGACTGCTCGCCGGTCGGCGTCAGATCCGGTTTGACGCCGAAGCTCACCAGCGCCCGCGCGGTGCTCTCGCCCACGGCCGCGACCTTGAGCCCGGCGAACGCGCGGGCGTCCAGGCCGTACTCCTCGAACTTCTCACGCACGGCCTTGACCGCGTTCGCGCTGGTGAACGCCACCCACTCGTAGCGTCCGGTGACCAGGCCCTTGATCGCGCGGTCCATCTGCTGCGGGGTGCGTGGCGGCTCGACGGAGATCGTGGGGACCTCCTCGGGCACCGCGCCGTACGACTGCAGCTGCTCGACCAGGCCGGCCGACTGCTCCTTGGTCCTGGGGACGAGCACCCGCCAGCCGAACAGCGGCTTGGTCTCGAACCACGACAGCCGGTCGCGCATGCCGACGGCCTCGCCGACCACGATCAGCGCGGGCTCGGCCATCCCGGCGTGCTTGAGATCGGGCGCGAGCCTGCCCAGCGTGGTCACCACGGTGTGCTGCTCGGTCGTGGTGCCCGCGCTGCTCACCGCCACGGGCGTCGAGTCGGGGCGGCCCGCCGCGATCAGCGCCTTTCCGATCGAAACGGCCTCGGCCACGCCGTTGTAGATCACCAGAGTGCTCGATCCGGTGGCGTACGCGGCCCAGTCGTCGATCTGGGTCGCGTCCACGACCCGGAACTCGGGCACCGAGACCGCGGCGGGGATCCCCGCGTAGGTGAGCACCGCCGTCGCCGGCGGCACACCGGGCACGATCTCGAACTCCACGTCCGCCTTGGCGCAGGCCGCGACCTCCTCGGTGATCGAGGAGAAGAACATCGGATCGCCCGCGCACAGCCGTACGACGCAGCTCCCGCCCTTGGCCGCCTTGACGACCTTCAGCGAGACGGCGCCGTCCTCGGCCGCGTCGACGACATCGACGCCCTCACGGCAGTGACGCAACAGCGGGCCGTACGCCTCCCGGTCGAGAATGACGACGTCCGCCTTGGAAAGCAGGTCGGCGCCGCGCAGCGTGAGCAGGCCCTCATCACCGGGGCCGGCCCCGACGAAGGCGACGAACCCGGACGGGCGCTCGAAGGTGGTACTTCCGGAGCTCAATGTGCTCGCTCCCCTATCAACGTGCCGGCCCCTTCCGCGATCATCTCGGCCGCGAGGTCGCGACCGAGATCCATGGGCGTGGAAGAGCTTCCGGCGGTGGACTTGCGCACCGCTCGCCTGCCGTCGACGGCGACGACAGCGGCGGTCAGGATCAGATCGTGCCCGTTCTCGGCCGCGTACGCGCCCACCGGGGCGGCGCACCCCGCCTCCAGGGCGTTGAGCACCGCGCGCTCGGCGGTGACCGCCGCGCGGGTGCGCGCGTCGTCGAGCACGCTCAGCAACTCGACCAGGTCGGCCCGGTCGGAGCGGCACTCCACGGCCAGCGCCCCCTGCCCGGGGGCGGGCAGCATCTCCTCGACCTCGAAGATCTGGGAGATCTCGGCATCGCGGCCCAGCCGGCCGAGCCCGGCGGCGGCGAGCACGACGCCCTGCAGCTCGCCGGAGGTCACCTTGCCGATGCGGGTGTCGGCGTTACCGCGGATGGGCACGTAATCAAGATCAGGACGAATCACCCGAAGCTGGGCGATCCGCCGCGGTGATCCCGTGCCGATCGCCGCGCCGGGCGGCAGGTCGGCCAGTTTGGCGACGCTCACCAGGGCGTCCCTGTGGTCGTCGCGCGGCGGGATCGCCGCGATGACCACGCGCGGGTCGGGCGTGGTGGGCAGGTCCTTCAGGGAGTGCACCGCGAAGTCGATCGCACCCTCGATCAGCTTGTCGCGCAGCGCGCTGACGAAGACCCCGGTACCGCCGAGCTGCGTGAGGTCGGACTTGGTCACATCGCCGAAGGTGGTGACACCGACCAGCTCGACGGCCGCGCCGGTCAGCTCGGTGAGGCGGGCGGCGACCAGGCCGGACTGCGTCGTCGCCATGACGCTCCGCCTCGTCCCCAGCCGGAGCGGAGAGGAAACGCTGCTCACAGGTCTGCCTCCTTCTTGCTCGGCTCGGTGTTCCTACCCGGCTCGGCATCGATCGTCTCGACGCGCCTCACCGCTTCTGGCACCTTCGGGTCAAGATTGAACAGCTCCCGCAGCGCCTCCGCGTAATGATCACCCGCCGGGGACTCCGCCAGCTGCTTGACACGCACGGTGGGCTCGTGGAGCAACTTGTCGACCACGCGCCGCACGGTCTGGCCCACCTCGTCCCTGACACGCCCCTCAAGATCGGGCACCCGCGCCACGAGCCGTCCGAGCTCCGCCTCGACCACCTGGGCCGCCTTGCTCCGCAGCGCCACCACGGTCGGCGTGACGCGCGCGGCGCGCTCGGCCGACAGGTAGGCGGTGACCTCCTCGGCGACGATCTCGCGCACGGCGACGACCGCCTCGGCGCGACCGCCGTCGTCGGTGCCGGCGTCGGCCTCACCCTCCTGCATGGACTCCAGGTCGACCAGCGTCACACCGGGCAGCCGCCGTACGGCGGGATCGATGTCGTGCGGCAGGGCCAGGTCCAGCAGGAACGTCTCACGGGGAGCCACCATGTCGGCCGTGATGACCACGTCGGTGGCGCCGGTGCAGGAGATGACCAGGTCGGCCTCCGCCAGCTCGGCCGCCAGGTCGCCGAATCCGGCGGCCCTGCCGCCGACCGTCCGCGCCAGCCGCACCGCGCGGTCGTGGGTCCGGTTCACCACCACGATGTCGGTGACGCCCACCCGCTGCAGGGTCGCGGCCGACAGGGCGCTCATCGAGCCCGCGCCGACCACCAGGGCCCGCTTCCCCGTCAGGGGACCGAGAGCGCGCTCGGCGAGGGTGAGCCCCACCCCGACGAGGGAGGCGCCCGCCCGGTCGATGCCGGTCTCGGTGTGGGAGCGCTTGCCCACCCGCAGTGACTGCTGGACGAGCTCGTTGAGCGTGGGGCCGAGCGTGCCCTCCTGCTGGGCGAGCCTGAGCGCCGAACGCACCTGGCCGAGGATCTGTCCCTCTCCCACGACCATCGAGTCGAGGCCGGAACCGACGGAGAACAGGTGCTCGACGGCACGGTCCTCGTAGTGCACGTAGAGGTGGGAGGCCAGCTGCTCCATGGGGACGCCGGAGTGGGTGCTGAGCAACCCGGAGATCGAGGTCACCGCGGCGTGGAACCGGTCGACCTCGACGTAGACCTCGACCCTGTTGCAGGTCGAGACGACCATGGCCTCGGCGACGTGGGCGTCCTGCTGGACGTCCTGGAGCAGCTTCACCAGCGAGTCACCGGAGACGGAGACCCGCTCCAGCAGGGCCACCGGTGCCGTCCGGTGGCTCAGGCCGACGACGAGAACGCTCATCGGCCCCCACCAGCCTTCCGGGAGAGGACGTGATCCGCTCTCGGGCTCGTCCCGCCGGTATACGTCGCGGTCAACACGCCCGTCGTGCTCATGCTCGTCCGGAGGAGCCGGGAGATGACGTGCCCGCCGACCCGTGTGCCGTGCCTCTTCACAAGTCCACCGCCTCGGGCCACTCCTCGGCCATCACGGGCCCCCCAGTCATCCGATCCGCCTTGCGTTGCTCGTGGAACGCCAGGATCTGGAGTTCAATCGATAGGTCGACTTTACGGATATCCACGCCTTCTGGCACGGAAAGGACGACAGGGGCGAAGTTCAGGATGCTGGTGACCCCCATGGCGATGACCCGGTCGGCCACCTGCTGGGCCGCCGTGGCCGGAGTCGCAAGCACCACGATCGACACTCCCCGCCGTGTTATCACGGCTTCCAGCTCGTCGATGTGCTCCACATTCAATCCCGCGATGTGGTCGCCCACCACCTCGGGGTCCGCGTCGAGCAGCGCCGCGACCCTGAACCCGCGGGAGACGAACCCGCCGTAATTGGCGAGCGCACGCCCGAGGTTACCCACTCCGACGATGGCGACGGCCCAGTCCTGGGTGAGGCCCAGCTCGCGGGAGATCTGGTAGATGAGATATTCGACGTCGTAACCGACCCCGCGGGTGCCGTACGACCCCAGGTGGGAGAGATCCTTGCGCAGCTTGGCCGAGTTGACGCCCGCCGCGACGGCGAGGTCCTCCGAGCTCACGGTCGCCAGGCCACGCTCGGCCATGCCGTTCAGCGCTCGCAGATAGAGCGGCAGCCGGGCGACGGTCGCCTCGGGGATGCCGCGGTCGCGGGCTTGGGACAGACGGCGGATCACGTGCCGGAGCTCCAGGGGGACAGGCGGCCGGCGCGGCCCGGACGCGACGGATGACGAGGTGAAACCACTGTCATTCAGGTTAGTCCTTTTGTGAACCGATGCACAAAGTGAGTGTTCACAATCTTGGCCGCACCCCCCGCCGGTCCTCTCCTCGCCCCCTCGTCAGACCTCGAACCTGTGCGTCTTCACCCGCTCGTCAGGCCCGGACCTGTGCGTCTTCGCCCGCTCGCCAGGTCCAGGACCCGCGCCTCCCACGGGCACGCGCCCCCGTTCCGCCGGGCCTTTCCCCGCCCCGGCCCGGATCTTCACCGCTCGCCACGAGAGTCGGCGCGGCGCCGCGATTCGGCTACCGTGACGGTCATGTCACCGCGAGACCATCGCATCACCCTGCTCGGCAAACCCGGTTGCCACCTGTGCGACGACGCACGGGCGGTGATCGAGCGGGTCGCCACCGAACTCGGTGTCCCGTGGGAGGAGCGCGACATCACGGCCTCCGCCGAGGATGAGGCCCGCTACTGGGAGATGATCCCGGTCACCCTCGTCGACGGGGTGCAGCACGACTTCTGGCGCGTCGACGAGAGCCGTCTCCGCGCCGCCCTCGGTGCCTGAGGGCCTCGGCATCTGAGGACAAGGACGCTCTTCGTCCCTGAACGGCGCCGCTCATCCCCAAGGTCGTTTCCCGCGTCTCCCGCGATGCGCGACACGACCGCAGCGTCCGGCGGGTGGGCGGCCGACGTGGTCGCCCCCGGCCGTCGCCGGAAAAACGTGATCACCCCGGCCCGGTGGAGGGTCGGCCCGATCACCACCAGTCGAACGCCCGCCGGCCGACCCCACGCGGCCGGCCCGCGCTCACGACCTGAAGGCCATCGGAAGCGGCATCACCTTCGCGGCGTTCACCGTGAGTTCGATCACATTGGTGGCGAGCACCATCGTCTGACGCTCGGTGACGAAACGTTGCGTGTGGGACTGGCGCTGGTGGTCGGCGTAGGCGACCTCGTCACGGTAGAGCTCGTAGACGATGCGCTGAAGGGGCGCCGACTTCACCGAGTGACAGGTGTAGACGAGCGTGTCCGGCTCGGAGCGGCGTACCGAATCGACGGTCTCCTCGGCGAGCCGGTCGAACCTCTCGCCCGTGCCGTCGAGCAGCGTGAAGACGGTGAGCAGGCCGAAGATGCTCGGTGATGGACGGTTCGAGCCGCCCGGCAGGTCACCGGCGCCCCCCGGCATTCCCGGACCGCCTGGATAGAGGGCGCCGGTCGAGGGAGCGGCGCCGCCGAACGGCTGCTCGTAGCCGGGGGAGCCCTCCCGGTCATATCCCCTGGACCCTCCGCGTCCCCGCTCGGAGCCCGGGGAGGGCGCGCCACCGAAAGCCTGGTCGGCGGGCATGGGCTGGAGGCTGCCCTGCCTGCCGGCGCCCGGCACGCCCGGCACGCCGAACTCCCCGGTGCCGGGACCCGCGGACCTGCCGAACTCCCCCGTACCTCCGGGGCTGCCGAACTCCCCGGTGCCCCCGGGCCTGCCGAACTCCCCCGTGCCCCCGGGCCTGCCGAACTCCCCGGTGCCAGGGCCCGCGGACCTGCCGGGTCCCGGGGCACCGTGCCTGCCGAACTCATGGGCGGGGATGTTGTACTCCCCTGTCGCGGGACCGGGGCTCGACATGCCGAACTGACCGGTCACCGGCGGCGGTGACTGCCTTCCGGGATCACCGCCGCGCCTGCCCGGGTCGGCGGCGGGCGGCTGGTCGGCGGGCGGCATTCCGTACTCGCCCGCCATGAACATCCCCGTGGCCGGACCACCGAACCTGTCATCGCCCTGGGAGGGCTGCTGCCGCATGCGCGCAGCGTAGTCGACGTCCTGCTCGCCCGCCCGATACTCGGCCACAAGGTCGCCGAGACCGGAGCGGCGCGGCGTCTCCTCGGCCAGAGTCCGGGCGGGAGGGGTCTCCGGGGTCACGCGGCGGCCGGCGACCTGCACGTCACGGGGCTGGTACTCGGGGCGACGGGGCGCAGGGCGGTCCTCCCACTCGTCGCCCTCCTCCTCCTCGTCGTCGTCCTCGTAGGGCGCGAGCGGGCGCAGCACGACGTACCAGACCGCGGCGGCGGTGACGAAGAGCAGAAGCGCGGTGAACATCCCGGGCACCGCGAAGCTGACGGCACCGACGAGGGCGAGGCCGGTGGGAGCGAGCACCAGGAGCGTGTGCATGTTGTCGGCGTCGTAGTCGTCACCGCCGCGCCAGCGGACGACCGCGAAGACCAGCCCGCCCAGCAGCACGAGCGCGACGATCACATGGACGGCGAGGAGCAGGGAGGCCGGGGGCAGGCCCCAGTGGCGACCACCCAGCGGGAGGGCCTTGGTGAAGTCCTTCTCCTGCAGGACGGGGTCGACCGCGAGGATCACCGTGGCGATGACGGTGAGGGCGATCCCCAGGAGCCAGGAGGAGAATCTGACCGCACTCTTACGGGCCAGTAACTGGATGACCCCGACGATCAGCCACAGGGGCGCCAGCATGGATCCGGTCAGTTGATAAATCCGGAACGTGCCCGTCCCAAACCCGATCAAATAGCCGGTGGCGATTACTCCCAGTGAGACGGCGAGAGACGCCGTCGTGATGCTCCAGGCGATCAGCCAGCCCTTGGGCTCACTGCGGAGACGGCTGATGAGAGCGCCGGTGGCGATGGCTGCGAGCAATGCACCGGCGAAGGCGATGACAGCGACGAGGACTTCCATGGTGTCTCCAATGCTGCCGGACATTACCCCCCAACCGGTAGCCGAACCCTGAGTCGGCTCCCGGAGCCGGTCCGAAACGACCGACCCAACACCGTATACGGCGGTTACCCCCAGTCACGACATTCCAAAGTGGATTGTGGAATTACTAGATGATTTCTAGAGTGAGCGAGCACGCCGTACCCCCTCCCCTCAGGGATACCGGATGCCTGAAACGTGGCCGCTCGCCGGGCACCTCCCTACGACGACCGGGGTAACCCGACCCGTCCGCAGCAGCGACCTCACCGTGCGTGAGGATGCCTCCGAAGAACTCCGGAGGCTCGTTTTGCGTGCCAAGACCGGAGACTCGGATGCTTTTGGCACGCTCTATGATCGTTACCTCACCCTGGTGTACCGCTACATCTACTTCCGGGTCGGCTCACATCCGCTGGCCGAGGATCTCACGAGCGAGACCTTTCTCCGCGCGCTCCGCAGGATCACGGACTTCACCTGGCAGGGGCGTGATTTCGGCGCCTGGCTCGTGACCATCGCGAGAAACCTGATCACCGATCACTTCAAGTCCGGCAGATACCGTCTTGAGGTCACGACGGCCGAAGTGATCGACACCCCGCTCGACGGCCCGCACATCCCGGAGAACGCCGTCGTCACCGCGATGATCAGCGACCGGGTGCTCACCGCCGTCCGCGATCTCGGCCCCGAGCAGCAGGAGTGCGTGGTGCTGCGCTTCCTGCACGGCATGTCACTGGCGGAGACCGCGCTCATCATGGGCAAGAAGAGCGGCGCCATCAAGGCACTCCAGTTCCGCGCGATCCGCGCCCTGGCCCGCGCGCTGCCCCCGGACCTCAGCTGACACCTGCACGCCGACGCCGCCCCCGGTCGGCTCCAGCCCTCCGGTACGGCCGCCATGCCGGGGACGAGGTTCCCATGCCGATACGGCGCAGCGCGTAACCTGCCGTGCCGAGTCGTCGTTAGGCAAGTGACACCGATGGATCATGAGCTGGGGGCGGCAGGGAGCGTTCATGGGGAAGTGGCTGCCTGGATTCTCACGGAGGTCGCAGGCACGCATCCAAAACCGTGTTTCACGGCTGGGAGCCCGCATGACGGCCGGCCCCCGGCCCGAGTTCAACGCCAGGCTCCGTGAGCAGCTCACCCGCCCCCCTCAGGCAGAGGACACCCCCGAGCGGCGCCCGACGGGCCCCCGCCACTCCCGGCGGAGATCCCGTGCGGGACTTTTCCCGCAACTGCTCAGCACCGCCCTGGTGGTCGCGATGGTCGCGTCCGTGATTGGGACCTACCGGTCGATGCCCGGTGACACCTTCTATCCGCTCAAACGCGCCGCCGAGAACACACTGTTCCACCTGAGCAGCGACGACGCCGAGCGGGCCGACCGCTCCTTCGGCTACGCCGAGACCCGCGCCCGTGAGGTCAAGGAGCTCCTGGGCTCCGGCGAGGGCGAGAAGGTGATCGGGGAGACCCTTCAGGCCATGGAGGACACCACCCGCTCCGCGGTGACCTCCCTGCGGCAGATACGGCGCCGCGACTCCACGCGCGCCAGGGAGCTCAAGCGCTTCGTCCAGAAACAGCGCACCCAGATCACCGGGATGATCCCCAAGATGGGCGCGGAGAACCAGCGCAAGGCCCACGTCTATCTCAACTACATCGAGGGCCTCGCCCCACCCGAATAGCGGCTCCCCGAAAGAACGGCCCCTTCCCACGTGGACGGCTGATCAAAAGAACCGGGTGATCGTCCCTTTCCGGGCGTTCCCGGCCGCGTTACCCTCTCCAGAGATCCCACCCGCCGGGCTCACGCGATGCCGCACGACCGTCATACGACCGTCATACGACTCCAAGGCGCCATATCCGGCCGACACATCCAGTGTTCACGCCGAAGGTGAAGCGGTCCCTCTCGCAGGATGGGACAGGAGGCGCCGATTCGCCGCCACGACGGATCGTCACCTGGTACGTTGCCTGAGTCGGGTACCGCCGGGCGGGCGGGAGCGGGGTTCATGAACCCGAAAGCCTGTGGAGACCCTGGTAAGACCACCTCGGTGGCTCGGGTCGGTGAAGCAGGAAGCCACAGGGGTGTCGCGAGAGCGGCACTGGCCGAGTCTTTGGCATCAATGCCGAAGAGCGCGTCAACGATCTCACCACTCTGTCGCGGTTAAGCTGAGTGGCTATGAGGCGGCTACTACGACGGCGGGACCAGGCGGGAACAGCCGGTCGGGCGACGGTGGGGGAGATCGCGGCCGGCGAGGTCGCGGCCGCGGCCGCCGTCGCGATGCCGATGGCCGAGCCCGACCCGGTGTCCGCGGCCTTCTTCGACGTCGACAACACCATGATGCGCGGCGCCTCCATCTACCACTTCGCCCGCGGTCTCGCCTCCCGGGGCCTGTTCACCAGCAGGGATCTGTTCAGGTTCGCGCTCGGCCAGTTGATCTTCCGGGTCCGCGGCGACGAGAACCCCGCGCACATCGAGGAGGCCAGGGAGACCGCGCTCGCGTTCGTGGCGGGCAACAAGGTCGAGGAGATCGTCCGGCTCGGTGAGGAGATCTACGACGAGGTGATGGCCGACCGTATCTGGGCGGGCACCCGCGCCATCGCGCAGGCGCACCTCGACGCCGGCCAGCGGGTCTGGCTGGTCACCGCGACCCCGGTGGAACTGGCCCGTGTGATCGCCCAGCGTCTCGGGCTGACCGGCGCGCTCGGCACCGTCGCGGAGACCGAGAACGGCGTCTACACCGGCCGCCTCGTCGGTGACCTGCTTCACGGCCCCGCCAAGGCGGAGGCCGTGCGGGCCCTGGCCCGCAGGGAGGGTCTCGACCTGTCCCGCTGTTCCGCCTACAGCGACTCGGCCAACGACCTGCCCCTGCTCTCCCTGGTCGGCCACGCCACCGCGATCAACCCCGATGCCGAGCTGCGCGAGTTCGCCCGGCAGAACAGCTGGGACATCAAGGACTTCCGTACGGGACGCAAGGCGACCATGGTCGGCCTGCCCATCGCGGCGGGCGCGGGTGCCCTCGCGGGCGGTATCGCCGCCGCCGTCGCCCTGCGCCGCCTCTACCGCTCCGGCCGCTGAGGGCTGTTTCTCCCTTCGCGGTACAGCCGCGGTGCCGTGAGAGTGCCGTGAGACCTCGGAAAGGCTCAGAAGAAGGGCGGGAAGGCGTGGCCGCGCCTGAGCCTGAGCTCGTCGAGCAGCTGCTGGACGGACTCCCTCACCTGGTCGGTGAGGTTGAAGACCAGCATGGGGTCGTCGGCGTCGGTGGGGTCGAGTTCGTCGGTGCGGATCGGCTCGCCAAAGCCGATCATCCATTTGGACGGGAGCGGGACCAGCCCGAGAGGCCCGAACCAGGGGAACAGCGGCGTGATCGGCAGGTAGGGCAGGCCGAAGGCCCTGGCGAGGAAGCGCAGGTCGCCGATCTTGGGGTAGATCTCCTCCGCGCCCACGATGGCGCAGGGAACGATCGGCACACCCGCGCGGATGGCGGAGGCGACGAACCCACCCCGGCCGAAGCGCTGTAGCCGATAGCGATCGGAGAACGGCTTGCCGACCCCCTTGAACCCCTCGGGGAAGACACCGACGATCTGGCCCTTGCGGAGCAACCGGTCGGCGTCGTCGCGGCAGGCGAGGGTGTGGCCGGTCTTGCGGGAGAGGTGGCCGAGCATCGGGAGCCGGTAGACCAGGTCGGCCCCCAGGAGACGGAGCGCGCGACGCTCGGGGTGGTCGTCGTACAGGGCCACCTGGAGCATGAGCCCGTCGAGGGGGAGGGTGCCCGAGTGGTTGGCCACGATCAGGGCTCCGGAGTCACCGGGTACGTTGCGCATGCCGAAGGTCTCGGTGCGGAACCAGCGGTGATACAGCGGGCGGATCAGTTCCAGGAGCACCTTGTCGGTGAGCTCGGCGTCGAACCCGAACTCGTCGACCTCGTACTCTCCGGTCAGGCGACGGCGCAGGAAGGCGAGCGTCTCGGCCAGCCGGTGGTCGCCGTCCCCGCTGCCGTTCGCCGTATCGCTCACCCCGGCACCGGCCGGGACACCATGTCCGCCAGGGCGGAGGGCAGGCCCCCTGACAGGTCACGCGCGCGGATGAAGTCCTCGAAGGCGGCGGCGGTGGAGAATTTCGGCTTCCAGCCGAGAGCCGTGCACAGCGCGGTGGTGTCGACCACGCGTCCGTGGCACATCAGGCGGAGTTGCTCGGGAGAGAAACCGACCAGTCCCGCGCTCCGGGCGAGCTCGCCCATGAAACGGAAGACGGGGGAGGGGACGGGCATCGAGAGCAGGTCCGCCCTGCGCGCGCACTGCGACAGCAGCAGCACGCCGTCTCCGGCCACGTTGAACGTGCCGGGGTGGTCTTCCATCGCCATCCGCCTCAGCACCTCGACCGCGTCGTCCTCGTGGACGAACTGCAGCCGCGGGTCGAACCCGAACACGGTCGGCAGGACGGGCTGGGTGAAGTAACGCGTCAGCGGTGAGTCGACGCCGGGTCCCATGAAGTTGGCGAACCTGAGCGTCGACACCGCCACATCGCGCCGCCGTCTGGCGAAACCGCGGACGTAGCCCTCCACTTCGGAGGCGTCCTTGGCGTAGCCACGGCTCGGAGGCTCTCCCGGCTCGGCGTCCTCGGTGAAGACCGCGGGGTCGTGCGGGGAGGAACCGTAGACGGCGGTGGTCGATCGCACGACGACACGGCGAACCGTCGCGGACCGCTGACAGGCACCGAGCAACTGCATGGTGCCGATGACGTTGTGTTCCTTCATGAGCGCTCGGCCACCACTCCGGGGAGGGGCGCTCACCAGACTCATGTGAACGACGGTGTCGATGTCGGCGGCCGCGATCACCTGGGCGATGTCGGGGCTGCGCAGATCGACGCGGACGAACTCCGTCCGGCCGAGAGGTACGCCGCCATCACGTGAGAGCGAGGGCGGCGGCACCGTATCCACTCCGATGACCCGGTCGATGTCCGGGTCATCCGCGAGAACGCTCGCCACTCGGGCGCCGATGTGGCGCGAGACCCCGGTGACAAGCACGGTGTGGGTCATCGGCGCCTCGCAGATCCGCGCTACTTCTTGTTACGCCGCTGGATGCGGGTCTTCTTCAGAAGCTTGCGGTGCTTCTTCTTCGCCATGCGCTTACGGCGCTTCTTGATCACAGAGCCCACGGGACCCCCAGGTAGCTGGTAGCCGAGATTGTCGAACCGGTGCGCGATAGCACACCGGCACAACAGACTACCGGCGATCCACGGTAGATCGCCCCTGGGGGGACCCCGGGCGCATGAACTCACGACGTGACGACCACGTCGCTACCCCGATGAGGCCAGGCCCGGCTCTCGCGCGGCCGTACCGGAGATCGTGCCCCGACAGACCGGAAAAGAGCAGGACCGTGAGCGGCCTGGCGCCTTCACCTCACGACCGGAACACTCCCCCCGGCCGCTCGGCTCGACGCGTCGAGCTCGCCTGCCTCAACCTGCCTCGATGTAGGCATCCCTGAGATAATCGTGTACCGCCTGCTCCGGCACTCGGAAGGATCGACCGACCCGGATGGCCGGCAGCTCGCCCGAATGCACGAGTCGGTACACAGTCATCTTGGACACCCTCATGACAGTGGCCACTTCTGCCACCGTCAGGAACTTCACCTCGCTGAGAGGTCTTTCGCCTGCACCCATCGGACGCCTCTTCCGCACGTGTATCCGGGTTATCCCCACTGGTGCCATTGCTCACGCACGTGTACTGCCGTCAGCGTAAATCGGGACCCCTGCCACGCAAACCCCCTATTTTCTCAGCCCTCGGAGTCCCACGTCAGCGAAACGCATGAAAACGCTGGCCAGCAGCCTGATCGTGCCTCTCACATTGATCTTGGAACGGACCAACTGTCTCCCATTAGAGTCGCCCACAATCCCCAAAAAGTTGGCAAACGGGCGGCGAGGTAGGTGGAATGCAGGCGCGAAATGCCCGTATAGGGATGACCTAATTTGCGCATCCCCCGTCTCAGAGGGCTCGCACGACCCTCTCGACCAGGTGGTGCGTCAGCGGCTCGTAATACCTCGGTAGCACGTTGTCATCGAGCGGGACGGTGACCGCGATCTTGCCCTCGGCCTCACCGACGAAGAGGGCGGGATCGTTGCTGTCGGCGAATCCGACCGTGAGGATGCCCGCCTCGCCCGCGGCCCCGGCCCAGCCGTGGTCGGCGATCACCAGATCGGGACGGTCGGCACCCAGCTCGGCGATCATGGCGCGCATCGGGGCGGGGTCGTGCGTGTGCACGAAGGCGCCCTTGTCGTCGAGCATCGCGACGTCGTCCATGTAACGGATCTTGCGCCTGCGCCCGAAACCGCTGCCCCAGTACGACCAGCCCTCGGCCGGTGCCATCAGGGTCGCGCCGCGCGCCCTGAGCATCCGGCCCAGGGCCATGTGAACGGTGAGCAGGCCGGTGGGGTGCCCGGTGGCGATCAGGATCCTGGGGTTCTCCCCCTGGAGCACACCGGCGATCGTGTCGCCCATCTTCTCCGTCGCCTCGATCGTGCGATCGGGGTCGATGGTGTCCTGCCCCTCCCGGTGCCCGGGATCGGCCACGACCCCGGCCGACTTCGCCATCAGCTCCAGCACGTCCCGGTAGGACCACGCGCCGTCCATCGTCAGCCCGAACATGTAGTGCGGATCACGGTTGGAAAGCGACCGGTAGTGGTCCAGGTTGTTCTCCCGGCTGGTCGCCACATCACCGGCGATCCGGGTGCGGATCAGGTGCTCACGAAGCTCGGCTCGCGTTGTCGGCGACGCTTCGCGTCGCGGCTCGGGTGCTGGGAGGGGCACTTCGTCCTCGGTTTCGATCATCGGGGGCCATGGGTCACGGGAGGGGATCGAGCCCGTGGAAGGGGAAGACGGAGTTCCGCGTCGCCATGATGGCCCGGTCGATCGGGTCTGCTGGGTCATAACCAGCGGAGAAATCCGGAAATTCCGGATTTCGGCCATCGGTGAGCGTCAACGGCGCCGTCTGGCCGGTCCGCTCCTTGACGAACGTGCGCCACGCCTCGGGGGTGGCCGTCCGGGGATCGAGGGGATGGCCCGCCACCTCGGCGATCAGGTGGGTCCACGCCCGGGGCACCACCTGTACCAGCTCGTATCCCCCGCCACCCGTCACGATCCACCGCCCGCCCGCGGTCTCGTGGGCCAGCTCGTGCAGCGCCGCGTACGTGGCCCGCTGGCCGTCCAGGCTGAGCATGAGGTTGGCCAGCGGGTCGAGGGCGTGGCTGTCGCAGCCGTGCTGGGTGACCAGGATCTCGGGGGCGAACTCCCGCAGCAGCGGCGGGACCACCGCGTGGAAGGCCCTGAGCCAGCCGCTGTCGCCGCATCCGGCCGGCAGGGCCACATTGACCGCGCTGCCCTCCGCGCCACGCTCCTCGGGAAAACCGGTGCCGGGGAAGAGGGTGCGGGGGCTCTCGTGCAGGCTGATGGTGAGAACCCTGGGGTCGTCGTAGAACAGCGCCTGCACGCCGTCGCCGTGGTGCACGTCCACGTCCACGTAGGCGATCTTGGAAGCGCCCTGGGAGAGCAGCCACGCGATCGCCACGCCCGGGTCGTTGTAGACGCAGAAACCGCTCGCCACGGCGGCCATCGCATGGTGCAGGCCCCCCGCGACGTTGACCGCGTGCTCGGCCTCACCGCTCCACACCGCGCGGGCCGCCGCCAGGCTGGCACCGGTGATCAGCGCGGACGCCTCGTGGACCCCGGCGAAGGCGGGGTTGTCCGTGGTGCCGAGCCCGTAGGCCACGTCGGGCCGCCCGGTGGCGGAGACCCGCCTGACGGCCTCGATGTAGTCGCGCCGGTGAACGAGGGCCAGCTCGTCGTCGGTGGCGGGCGCGCAACCGCTCATCTCCACCTGGTCCAGCACGCCGAGCTCCCCGGCCAGCGCCATGGTCAGCTCCACCCGTACGGGCGCGAGCGGGTGTTCGGGGCCGAAGTCGTACGAGGTGAGCGCATCGTCCCAGACAACCCGCACGGACCGGCTCATGGGCACTCCCTGTCTGGTCGCGACGCCACACGTCACGGCCCGATCTTCCTGCTCCCGGCTCGACGTTACCGCACGTGTACGGAATGGCGTTTACGCAGCCGTCTTGGAGGACGTGCCTGTTTTCATCTGAGCGAAATATCTTGATTTATTGCTTTAACAGGCACGTTGAGCAGGCCCCTCCTGAACGGCGGGCGTTCCTGGGATCGCCATACCTCCTGACGAGGAGGCCGGGTGGAGGAGACCCGCGCGGTCCTCTGACCGCGGGAAGCGCGCGGGAGGAGACGGGGTCGCCGCCGCCGAGACGACCAGGCGGTCGGCCGGCCGCGGGAAGCGTACGGGAGGAGACGGGCTCAGCCCTCGGCGAGCTGGCGCCCCCGGTCCCTGGCGGCCTCGATGGCGGCGAGGAAGGCGGCACGGACGCTGTGCCGCTCCAGCTCGGCGATGGCCGCGATCGTCGTACCGCCCGGGGAGGTGACCGCCTCGCGGAGGATCACGGGGTGCTCCCCCGAGTCACGAAGCATGATCGCCGCTCCGACGATCGACTGGGTGACCATGTCGAGGGCGGCGGCACGGGGCATGCCGAGCAGGATGCCGGCGTCGACCATCGCCTCGACCAGGTAGAAGAAGTAGGCGGGGCCACTGCCGGAAAGGGCCGTGGCGGCGTCCTGCTGCGACTCGGGGATGCGCAGCACCTTGCCGACCGGGCTGAACAGGTCCTCGGCACGCCTGAGGTGCTCCTCGGAGGCGTGGGCGCCCGCCGAGATCACGCTCATCGCCTCGTCGACCAGCACCGGTGTGTTGGACATGACCCGGACTACCGGGATGTCGGCGCCGAGCCTCGACTCGACGAACGAGGTCGTGATCCCCGCCGCCGCCGAGACGACCAGGCGGTCGGCCGGGATGTGCCCCGCGATCTCGGCGAGCAGGGACCCCATGTCCTGCGGCTTGACCGCGAGGATGATCGTGTCCGCGTCCTTCGCCGCCTCGGCGTTGGAGGCGACCCGCACGCCGTACCGCTCCGCGAGGGCCTGGCCGCGCTCGGCACGCCGTGCCGTCGCGATCACGTCGCCCGGCTTGAACCCGGCTCTGAGCAGCCCGGACAGCAGGGCCTCTCCCATCTTGCCGGTGCCAAGAATCGCGATCATGTGAGCACCTCGAAATCGTGGATCGGAACTCCCCGCAGCCTATCGGCCCCGCCACCGGCGGGAATCATCCTGTGTATGAGTCGAAGGCGACGGGTGACCATCCGTCCCGGCGGTCTTACCGGGACGACATCGGGGTGTCCTGAACCGCCCGGGAGCCCGATCCGTCTTAGGGGTATGCGTATGATCGCGACCTCTATCCTGGCCGGAAGCCTTCTGCTGGCACTGGGCTGCGGCACCGAACCCAGCGCCACCGTCACCACCTCCCCCTCGCGTCCGGCGAGTCAGACCACCTCCGTCCCGGGCAGCCCCTCCGAGCCGGCGGCCCACACCGTGGCTCCCCGGGAGGAGCCCACGACGAGCGGCACCCCGAAACCGACGAAACCCGAGGGCCACACCGACAATCCCCGCAAGGTGCGGTGGCTGACGGCCAAGCCGTCCAAGGACGGCCGTAGCCTGCGGATCGTCTGGTGGTCCGGGGTGGAGCCGTGCAACGTGCTTGACCGGGTCACCGTGCGCGAGACCTCCAAGCGGGTGACCGTCACCCTCTGGGAGGGCCCGAGCAGCAAGGCGCAGAACGTCGCCTGCATCGAGATCGCCATCCAGAAGGTGACGACCGTCAAGCTCAAGAAGCCCCTCGGCGCGCGCAAGGTGGTCGACGGCGCCCGCTGACACGCCTTCGCCTTCCTCCCGAAATCGGGAATGCCGCCGCGCGTCAGAAGGTTGAGCCCAGTAGACTCAAGTCGTTTGACAAACCTCACACGAGGTTCCACTATGAGTCCCATCGACTCAACTTTGACTACAAGGACGTACTCATGGCACGTGCGGTAGGTATCGACCTGGGGACGACCAACTCCGTCGTCTCGATTCTCGAGGGCGGTGAGCCCACCGTCATCGCCAACTCTCAGGGTTCGCGGACCACGCCGTCCGTGGTCGCGTTCGCGAAGAACGGCGAGGTCCTCGTCGGCGAGGTCGCCAAGCGGCAGGCCGTCACCAACGTGGACCGGACGATTCGCTCGGTCAAGCGCGAGATGGGCACCAACTGGTCCGTCGAGATCGACGGCAAGAAGTCCAACCCGCAGCAGATCAGCGCGTTCGTCCTGCAGAAGCTGAAGCAGGACGCGGAAGCCTACCTGGGCGAGAAGATCACCGACGCGGTGATCACCGTTCCCGCCTACTTCAACGACGCCCAGCGCCAGGCCACCCAGGAAGCCGGCACCATCGCCGGCCTGAACGTGCTGCGCATCATCAACGAGCCCACCGCGGCCGCGCTGGCGTACGGCCTGGACAAGGAGAAGGACGAGACCATCCTCGTCTTCGACCTCGGCGGCGGCACCTTCGACGTGTCCCTGCTCGACGTCGGCCAGGAGGACGGCCACGGCTTCGTCGAGGTCAAGGCCACCAGCGGCGACAACCACCTCGGTGGTGACGACTGGGACCAGCGCGTCGTGGACGAGCTGGCCAACCGGTTCAAGAACGCGCACGGTGTCGACCTGACCAAGGACAAGATGGCCCTGCAGCGCCTGCGCGAGGCAGCGGAGAAGGCCAAGATCGAGCTCTCCAGCCAGTCGGAGACCTCCATCAACCTTCCCTACATCACCGCCTCGGCCGAGGGTCCCCTCCACCTGGAGGAGAAGCTCACCCGCGCCGAGTTCCAGCGGATCACCGCCGACCTCCTCGAGCGGTGCAAGGGCCCGTTCAACCAGGTCGTCAAGGACGCCGGGATCAAGGTCTCCGACATCGCCCACGTGGTGCTCGTCGGCGGCTCGACCCGCATGCCCGCCGTGGCCGAGCTCGTCAAGGAGCTGACCGCGGGCCGGGAGCCCAACAAGGGCGTCAACCCGGACGAGGTCGTGGCCATCGGCGCCGCCCTGCAGGCCGGTGTGCTCAAGGGCGAGGTCAAGGACGTCCTGCTGCTCGACGTGACCCCGCTGAGCCTGGGCATCGAGACCAAGGGCGGGATCTTCACCAAGATCATCGAGCGTAACACCACGATCCCGACCAAGCGCTCCGAGGTCTTCACCACGGCCGAGGACAACCAGCCGTCGGTGCAGATCCAGGTCTACCAGGGCGAGCGCGAGATCGCCGCGTACAACAAGAAGCTGGCCACCTTCGAGCTGACCGGCATCGCCCCGGCGCCGCGCGGCATCCCGCAGATCGAGGTCACCTTCGACATCGACGCCAACGGCATCGTCAACGTCTCCGCCAAGGACCTCGGCACCGGCAAGGAGCAGACGATGACGATCACCGGCGGCTCCGCGCTGCCGAAGGACGACATCGAGCGCATGATGCGCGAGGCCGAGTCCTACGCCGAGGAGGACAAGAAGCGTCGCGAGGAGGCCGAGGTCCGCAACAACGCCGACTCGCTCGTCTACCAGACCGAGAAGTTCCTCGGCGAGAACGCCGAGAAGGTCCCGGACGACATCAAGACCGAGGTCAACGAGGCCGTCGCCGAGCTCAAGAAGGCTCTGGAGGGCACCGACTCGTCCGTGATCCGCACCTCCGCGGAGAAGCTCGCCACGGTCAGCCAGAAGATGGGATCCGCCATCTACGCCCAGGCGCAGGGGTCCGAGACCCCGACCGGCGCTCCCGGCGCGGACGCCACCGACGGGCAGAAGGCCGACGAGGACGTGGTCGAGGCCGAGATCGTGGACGACGAGCCGAAGCGCGACAACGGCGCCAAGTGACGGCCGGAACGCCGAGGGGAGCACCAGCGTGAGCACGCGCGAGAACGGTTCCGAGGAGGAGCCGGTGATCCGCGACAACCGGAAGATAGACCCGGAGACGGGGCAGATACGCGAGACGAAGCCGGCCGAGACCACGGGCCAGAACGACAGGGAGCAGACGACCGACAAGTCGTCGTCCTCCCTGGCGTCCGACCTGGCCTCGATCGAGCTGGCCACCCAGCTCGCCGAGCGCACCGCGGACCTGCAGCGTCTTCAGGCCGAGTATTCCAACTATCGCAAGCGGGTCGAGCGAGACCGCGTGGCCGTCAAGGAGCAGGCGGTGGCCGGCGTGCTGGCCGAGTTGCTGCCGGTCCTCGACGACATCGGCCGGGCCCGTGACCACGGGGAGCTGACCGGCGGTTTCGCCAAGGTGAGCGAATCACTGGAGGCGGCCACCGGGAAGCTGGGGCTGAGCACCTACGGCACCAAGGGCGAGCCGTTCGACCCGACGGTGCACGAGGCCCTGATGCACAGCTACTCCCCCGACGTCACGGAGCCGACGTGCGTGGAGATCCTGCAGCCCGGTTACCGGATCGGCGAGCGAGTGCTCCGCCCCGCGCGCGTCGCGGTCGCGGAGCCAGAAGAGCCCGCCGCGGACGACAACTGACACCCCCACATCTGATCTCTGAGAAGGAACGTAGATGAGCACCAAGGACTACCTGGAGAAGGACTACTACGCCGTCCTTGGTGTGCCCAAGACCGCTACGGCCGATGAGATCAAGAAGGCGTACCGGAAGCTGGCCAGGCAGTATCACCCGGACGCCAACCCCGGAAGCTCGGCGACCTCCGAGAGCACCGCGAAGTTCAAGGAGGTCTCCGAGGCGTACGACATCCTTTCCGACACCAAGCGCCGCAAGGAGTACGACGAGGCGCGGACGCTGTTCGGATCGGGTCTCGGCGGTTACGCCGGTGGTGGGGGCGCTCCGCGCTCGGGTGGCTTCCCGTTCGACCTGGGGGACCTGTTCGGGGGGACCGGCCAGCAGCAACAGCAGGGCGGCACCGGAGAGCGCATCGGCGACATCTTCGGTGGGCTCTTCAACCGGGGCGGCGCGAGCCGCCCCGGGGGGACGACGAGCAGGGCGCGGCGCGGCCAGGACATCGAGTCCGAGGTCACGCTCTCCTTCTCCGAGGCGGTGGAGGGCACCACGGTGTCGCTCCGCCTGACCAGTTCCTCCGCGTGCACCGGATGCGGAGGAACCGGCGCCAAGGCCGGAACCACCCCGCGGGTCTGCCCGACCTGCGAGGGCACCGGGGCGGCCAGCCGCAACCTCGGCAACTTCGCCTTCTCCGAGCCGTGCCGCGACTGCAAGGGCCGCGGCCTGCTGGTGGACGACCCGTGCCCGGTGTGCGACGGGAGCGGGCGGGGTAAGAGCACCCGCACGATCCAGGCCCGCATCCCGGCGGGGGTCGGCGACAACCAGCGCATCAAGATCAAGGCCAAGGGCGCACCCGGCGAGAACGGTGGTCCTGCCGGTGACCTCTACGTCCAGATCCACGTCAAGCCGCACCCCGTGTTCGGCAGGACGGGAGAGAACCTGACGGTCACCGTCCCGGTCACCTTCACCGAGGCCGCACTGGGCGCCGAGATCAAGGTGCCGATCCTCAAGGGGCTGCCGGTCACCCTGCGCATCCCCGAGGGCACCCCGAACGGCCGCACCTTCCGGGTGCGCGGCAGGGGCGTGGCGCGCAAGGACGGCACCAAGGGCGACCTGCTCGCCACGATCGAGGTTCTGGTGCCGCAGCAGTTGGAAGACAAGGCGAGAGGCGCCCTTGAGGACTTCCGCGACGCCACCTCGGGTGGTGACCCGCGGGCGGACCTGATCGAACAGGCCAGAAGCGAGTAGCCATGGAAGCCAACTACTTCGATCTGTCGGACGACACACCCGTCTACGTGATCTCGGTGGCCGCCCAGCTGTCGGGTCTGCACCCGCAGACCTTGCGCCAGTACGACCGTCTCGGCCTGGTCAGTCCAGGCCGTACGGCCGGTCGCGGACGCCTGTACTCCACCCGCGACATCATGATGCTCCGCGAGGTCCAGCGGCTCTCCCAGGAGGAGGGCATCAACCTCGCGGGCATCAAGCGAATCCTCGTCCTCGAAACGGAGGCCATGCGCCTGCGTGACGAGAACCACCGCCTGCGCGCGGAGATGAACACGATCCGCGCGCTCATCCAGTATCAGCTGCCCCCCGCCTGAGACTCCGTCCCACACCTTGAGGACGCGTCTGTGACCGGCCGTGAGAACGCGCCGGGGGCACACGCCCCGTGAGGATCCGCCGGGCCGGCGTCGCCCTATGACACAGCACTTTCGAGTGAGGCCTGACAAGCATGGACTACAAGCTCACCCAGAAGAGCCAGGCGGCGGTCTCCTCCGCCATCAGGCGGGCGGCCGCCGAAGGCAATCCCGAGGTCGCCCCGGCCCATCTGTTCACCGCGCTGCTCACCCAGACCGGTGGCACCGCCGTGCCCCTGCTCGAAGCGGTGGGCGCCGACTGGAAGCAACTGCGCGTCGAGGCCGAGAAGCAGCTCGCGGCCCTGCCGAAGGCGCAGGGCTCCACCGTCAGCGCCCCGTCGAGCTCCCGGCAGCTCCTCACCGTGATGAACACCGCGGCCCAGCGGGCCCGCGGGCTTGAGGACGACTACGTCTCGACCGAGCACCTGCTGGTCGGTCTCGCCACCGACGGCGGCCCCGTCGCCACCCTGCTCAAGTCCAACGGCGCGAGCCCGAACGCGCTGCTCGACGCCTTCGAGAAGGTGCGCGGGCACGCCAGGGTGACCAGCGAGACGCCGGAGGACACCTACCAGGCGCTGGAGAAGTACGGAATCGACCTGACCGAGCGGGCCAGGGCGGGCAAGCTCGACCCGGTGATCGGCCGCGACTCGGAGATCCGGCGCGTCGTCCAGGTGCTCAGCCGCCGTACCAAGAACAACCCGGTTCTCATCGGCGAGCCCGGCGTCGGCAAGACCGCCGTGGTGGAAGGGCTGGCCCAGCGGATCGTCGCGGGCGACGTCCCCTCCAGCCTGCGCGACAAGCGCCTGATCGCCCTCGACCTCAGCGCGATGGTCGCCGGCGCCAAATACCGCGGCGAGTTCGAGGAGCGCCTCAAGGCGGTGCTCGGGGAGATCAAGGAGAGTGACGGCCAGGTCGTCACCTTCATCGACGAGCTGCACACCATGGTCGGCGCGGGCGCCGCCGAGGGCGCGATGGACGCGGGCAACATGCTCAAGCCCATGCTGGCCCGCGGCGAGCTGCGGATGATCGGCGCGACCACCCTGGACGAATACCGCGAGCGCATCGAGAAGGACCCCGCGCTGGAGCGGCGGTTCCAGCAGGTCTACGTGGGCGAGCCCACCGTCGAGGACACCATCGCCATCCTGCGCGGCCTCAAGGGCCGCTACGAGGCGCACCACCAGGTCCAGATCTCCGACGGCGCGCTCGTGGCCGCCGCCGCGCTCTCCGACCGTTACATCACCTCCCGCTTCCTGCCCGACAAGGCGATCGACCTCGTCGACGAGGCGGCCTCCCGGCTCCGCATGGAGATCGACTCCCGTCCCGTGGAGATCGACCAGCTCCAGCGGAACGTCGACCGGATGAAGATGGAGGAGCTGGCGCTCGCCAAGGAGACCGACGAGAGCAGCCTGCAGAGGCTGGAACGGCTCCGCGGGGAGCTCGCCGACCGCCAGGAGGACCTCAACGCCCTCGTCGGCCGCTGGGAGCAGGAGAAGGCGGGGCTGAACCGGGTCGGCGACCTGAAGAAGCAGATCGACGAGGTGCGCAGCTCCGCCGAACGCGCGCAGCGCGACGGTGACTTCGAGGCCGCCTCGCGGCTGATGTACGCCGAGGTGCCCAAGCTGGAGGCCGAGCTCGCCGAGGCGAGCAAGGCCGCCCAGCCCGAGGACCCCATGGTCAAGGAGGAGGTCGGCTCCGACGACATCGCCCAGGTGATCTCCTCCTGGACCGGTATCCCCGCCGGCCGGCTGCTTGAGGGCGAGACCAGCAAGCTGCTCCGTATGGAAGAGGAGCTCGGCAGGCGGCTGATCGGCCAGCGACAGGCGGTCGAGGCGGTCTCCGACGCCGTACGGCGGGCGCGGGCGGGCATCTCCGACCCGGACCGGCCCACCGGCAGCTTCCTGTTCCTCGGCCCGACGGGCGTCGGCAAGACCGAGCTGGCCAAGGCGCTGGCGGACTTCCTGTTCGACGACGAGCGGGCGATGGTCCGCATCGACATGAGCGAGTACGGCGAGAAGCACAGCGTCGCGCGCCTGGTGGGGGCACCTCCCGGCTACGTGGGCTACGAGGAGGGCGGCCAGCTCACCGAGGCCGTGCGGCGCAGGCCCTACGGCGTGGTGCTGCTGGACGAGGTCGAGAAGGCCCACCCCGAGGTCTTCGACATCCTGCTCCAGGTGCTCGACGACGGGCGGCTCACCGACGGACAGGGCCGGACGGTCGACTTCCGCAACGTGATCCTGATCCTCACCTCCAACATCGGCTCGCAGTTCCTCGTGGACCCGGGCCTGGAGAAGGAGGCGCAGCGGGCCGCCGTGATGACGGCGGTCAGAAGCTCGTTCAAGCCGGAGTTCCTCAACCGGCTCGACGACGTGATCCAGTTCGACGCGCTCGGCACCGAGGAGCTGTCCAGGATCGTGGACCTGCAGGTGGCCCACCTGGCGAGGCGCCTGACGGACCGGCGGCTCACGCTGACCGTGACCCCGGCGGCGCGCGACTGGCTGGCGCTGACGGGTTACGACCCCCTGTACGGCGCGCGTCCGCTGCGCCGCCTCGTCCAGTCCGCGATCGGCGACAAACTGGCCAAGGAGGTCCTCTCCGGCGAGGTCCAGGACGGCGACGAGGTGCTGGTCGACCTCGACGAGGCGAGGGACTCCCTGTCCATCGGCCCGGTGAGGGCCTGACGGCGACCGCGCGATGAAATCGGCAGGCCGGGTGGAGGTCGGTGGGAGCCGACGGTGGGCGGCTGAAGGCCGGTGAGGACCTGACCGCCTCCGACGCGGCCCGGTAATGGCTTGACCACCATTGAGCTAAGCCCGCCCCTGAGCGAGACCCCCCTGTTACGTTCGGTTTTCGTCGGATTACCGAACGCAACAGGGGGATGCGAATGTCGAATTCATCACGGAACATCCGGGGAATCCTCGCGATGGCGGTGCTCACGGTCGGCGCCGGCCTCACGATGGCCTCCCCGGCGTCGGCGGAGCTCGTGCCCTGCCAGGAGCAGGGCACGGCGACGGCTCTGGGAACGCCCGGACCGGTGGAGCCCGCGTGCGAGGAGACCGGCGCCGCCGGAACCGCCGCGACGCCCGAGGGGGCTCCCACCACGGACAGCGCCGTCACAGCGTCGACGACGGACAGCACCGTGACACCTCCGATCACGGACAGCACCGTGACCCCATCGATCACGGACAGCAGCACGAGCCTGTCGACGACGGACAGCACCGTCACCTCACCGACCACGGACAGCACCGCGAACCTCTCGACGGACAGCACCGTCACCCCGCCGACCACGGACAGCACCGCGAACCTCTCGACGGACAGCACCGTGACGCCACAGGCCGCGACCAGCGGCGAGGTGCCGGCGACGGTGAGCGACACGGAGCTGCCTCCTCCGGGGACGCCCGTGACGGTGAACAGCGAGCAGGCGCCGGCGGCCGTGGCCGGTGCTGAGGCGCCGGTGACCGCGAACATCGGGGAAACGTCCGTCACCGCGGACCGGCTCGCACGCGTCACCGGTCTGCCCCAGTTCTCCCAGCCCTCCGCCGTGGTCGACTTCGCGGACGCCGAGGCCTTCGGGCTGTCGAGCCTTCCCGGTCACGAGTGGACGAACTCGTGGGTGAGCATCATGGCCGAGGCACCGGAACTGCCGGGCACGCCGGGTGCTCCCGGCGACGGCATCAGCTGGCTGCGGGCCCCGGCCCCGCCGGCACCCGGTGAGCTCGTCGAGGTGCCGGTCACCTCGGACGCACCGGTCAACGTGCCCGCACCTCCGATGCCCGACCTCGTCCCGGCGGAGGCCGTCACCGAGAACCTGCCGACCGCGGACGCGCCCGCCGCCGACGCACCCGCCGCTGACGCAACCACCGCCGAGGCGCCCGCCACCACCGAGGCACCCACCACGGACGCACCCGCTGCCGACGCACCCACCACGGACATGCCGGCCGCGGACGCGCCCTCCACCGAGGCGTCCACCGCCGACGCGGTCGCCGCTGACGCGGTCGCTGCCGAGGCGCCCGCCGCCAACGCAACCACCGCCGAGGCGCCCGCCACCACCGAGGCACCCACCACGGACGCACCCGCTGCCGACGCACCCACCACGGACATGCCGGCCGCGGAC